>DASZLL010000159.1:0-21187 GCA_035552395.1 Acidimicrobiales bacterium | reverse complement strand
CGCCGCACGCTCAGGTCGTGCTGCCGCTCCGGTCCCGCACTTCATCGAGCGGCGCTTCGGGCTGACGGGCGGCCACAACCGGTGTCGGCTGGGCCGGCGACGTCGTGGCCGGACGGTGGTGGCGGGCCGACGCGGCCGTGCTCTGACGCCGGGTCCGCATCGCCATCCGGTTCAGCAGGGTGAGCTCGTCGACCATGGCCTCGGCCAAAGTCGGCAGGCTGGGCACCGCCGTGGCGCAGGCGTTGATCCCGACGAACAGGGACTCGCGGTAGCTCTGCACCGTGATGTTGAGGGCGACGCCGTCGACCACGGGTCCGAGCGGGTAGACCCCGCGCAGCTCCATGCCGGCGAAGTACAGCGGGAACGAGGGACCCGGGACGTTGGAGACCATCAGGTTGCCGGCGCGCAACTTGCGCAGGATGCCCGAGCGCACGCCGAGCTGGATGATCGGCTTGGCGATCGCCGGCGGCATCGCCTCCGACAGCAACGTGGCCATCGGGCCGTAGCCCACCTCGCGTTCTTGGCCCTTCGCCGACGTACTCGCCTCGCTCACGGTGCGCAGCCGCTCGAGCGGGGTCTGGCGGTCGTTCGAGAGCGACACGAACATGGCCGAGAGGTGGTTCCCCTGGACCTCGTCGCCTCCGTTGGCGCGTACCGAGACCGGCACGATCGCAACCAGTGGGTTCTCCGAGTCGTGGCCGTTGGCCAGGAGGTGCGTCCGCAGGGCGCCCGAGCACACGGCCAGCACCACGTCATTGACGGTCGAGCCGTAGCGATCCTTGAGCGTGCGCACCTGCGCCATGTCCAGTTCGGCGAAAGTCACCGCGCGCTGGGCGCACACGGCTGTCTCGAAGGTGGCCGGCGCCCCGAGCGGAATGGAAATCGGGCCCGAGGCCTCGTCGAGCGCGTGGCGGGCCAGCCGCACGGCCGTCTTGCCCACCTCGCGGGCTGCGCGCAGCACCCGCAACGGGCTCTTCACCACGCTCGGCAACGCGTCGGTGAACAGGCGCGTCTGCGACGGCAAGGCCGGCGGCAGCCACGGCGGGCAGGTCTCGGTCACCGCCCGGCCCTCGGGGGTGAGGTCGAGCAACTGGGCCAGGAGTTGGGCGCCGGCCACACCGTCGATCACGGCGTGATGGACCTTGGCGATCAAGCCGACCCGGCCACCGGCCAGTCCCTCGATCACGTGCATCTCCCAAGGCGGTTGCCCCGGCGTAAGGGGGCGTCCCATGACCGTGCCGACCATCGTCGTGAACTCCACGTCCCCGCCGGGCGCCGGAAGGGCCGAGCGGTAGAGATGGTTGGAGATCTCGAAGTCGGGATCGTCCACCCAGCGCGGGTGGTCGAGTCCCAGGGGCACCGCCACGAGGCGTCGCCGGAACGACGGCAGCGTGGGGATCCTCTCCTCGAGGACCGCCCGTACCCGCTCGAACGAGTAGCCGCCCGGTGCCGACGATGCGTCGAAGACGCAGGCGTACGCGATCTCCATCGGCGTCTCCGGGGTGTCGGAGTAGATGAACATCGGGTCGATGCCGGTCATTCGCTGCACGGGGGACCTGCTCTCTGTCATGACGTCTGTGTCGGTCGAAAGGTGATCCGAACTCAGGCGACGTAGCTCTTGTCCCGCCCAAAAACCTCGCACCCGGCAAGGCGGTCGCAGCTCGATTCGTCGCCCAGGGCTCCTCGTCGAAAAACGACTTCCTCCACAACTACCGCACGTGGCCTGCCGGCACAACCGCCTTTGGTACTTCTTTACGCTGCGTTCACCTATCCGTTGCGCCCAACGGGGTGCTGCCGCGCGATTGCCACTTGCGTGTCGTTTGCACATCCGCGATCGCAGCTGCGGCGGAGCACCGCTGGTGCCACCCAGGGTCGCGTGGCGCTCGGACGGAGCGGAGGGTACGAGTGGCGGCTAGGCCGGCGAGCCCGCCGGCCGCCACTGGGCCAACCGCGTCCGGTCCACCTCGAGGCGCCGGGTGAAGCGCTCGGCTTGTTCGGCCACCGGGCCGGGGCCGGCGCCGCCCGGGGTCCGTCGCCGCGTCACCGCCACGCCGGGCTCGAGCAACTCGACCGCGGCCTCGCCCAATTCGGGGTGGGCCGCCACCAGCTCGACGAGTGGCACGTGGCGCTCGAGGGACTCGCGCACCAGGCCGCCGATGAGCGCGTGGGCCTGGCGGAACGGCATGCCCTGCTCGACCAGCATCTCGGCCAGGTCGATGGCGGCGGCGGCGGGGCCGTCGGCCGCTGCCTGCATGCGCTCCTCGTTCCACGTCGCCGTGTCATAGGCGCCGCGCAACGCCGCCAGAGCCAAGACGACCTGGCGGACCGAGTCGAACAGCGGCTCCTTGTCCTCCTGGAGGTCGCGGTTGTAGGCGAGCGGCAGGCCTTTCAGCGTCACGAGGACCGACTGCAGGTTGCCCAACAACCGGCCGGTCTTGCCCCGGGTGAGCTCGGCGACGTCGGGGTTCTTCTTCTGGGGCAGCATCGAGCTGCCGGTCGCGTAGGCGTCGTCGAGCGTGCAGAAGCCGAACTCCTCGGTCGACCAGAGCACGATCTCCTCGCCCATCCGCGAGAGGTGCACGCCGAGCAGCGCCAGGTCGAACAGCGCCTCGGCGACGAAGTCGCGGTCGGACACGGCATCGAGCGAGTTCTCGAAGCGCCCGTGGAACCCGAGCTCGGCCGCCACGTAGTCGGGATCGAGCGGCAGCGAGGAACCCGCCAGGGCCCCCGCGCCCAACGGCGAGGTGTTCAGGCGGTCGACCGTCGTCACCAGGCGGTCCACGTCGCGGGCCAACGCCCAGGCGTGCGCCAGGAGGTGGTGCGCCAGCAGCACGGGCTGCGCCCGCTGCATGTGCGTGTACCCGGGCAGGTAGACGTCGCCCGCCTCGCGGGCCCGCTGGGCCAGCACCTCTTGGAGCGCGATGATCTGCTCGGCCAGGCCGATCAGCGTGCGCCGGCACCACAACCGCAGCGCGGTGGCCACCTGGTCGTTGCGGCTGCGGCCCGTGTGCACCTTGGCGCCGATGTCGCCCGCCAGCTCGGTGACCCGCCGCTCGATCGCGGTGTGGATGTCCTCGTCCCCCGGCCCGAACACGAACTGGCCCGAGGCGAACTCCTCCTCGACGAGGTCGAGGGCATCGATGAGCGCGCCCACCTCGCTGTCGCTCAAGATTCCGACCTTGCCCAGCCCCTTGACGTGCGCCCGCGACCCCGCGAGGTCGTCCATCGCCAGCGCCCGGTCGAAGGGCAGGCTCACCGTGAACTCCGCCACGGCGTCCGCCATCCCGGTCGAGATCCGCCCCTCCCACAATGTCATCGTTCCCCCTTGCTCAGTCCGACGGCCGCGACGCCGAGGCTGGCGCCGCATCCGAACCGGTCCCGCCGTCTGCGCCCGGGCCCTGCCGAGCCGACCACGTGGCCACGCCCAGTCCCCACAGCCGCACGAAGCCCTCGGCATCCTGGTGACGGAACGTGTCGGTGGCGTCGTAGGTGGCCAGGTCGTGATCGTAGAGCGCCACCGGGCTGCGCCGGCCGACCACGGCGCACGTGCCGGGCGCGGCGAAGCGCAGGCGCACATCGCCCGTCACGTGGCGCTGGCTCTCGGTGACGAACGCCTGCAGCGCGCGGCGCAGCGGCGAGAACCACAGCCCGTCGTAGACGAGTTCGGCCCAGCGCGGCTCGAGGCGCGACTTCTCATGGTGCAGGTCGCGCTCGAGCGTCAGGTCCTCCAAATCCGCGTGCGCAAGGATGAGCGACAGCGCGGCCGGGCACTCGTAGATCTCGCGGCTCTTGATGCCGACCCGGCGGTTCTCGACCATATCGAGGCGCCCGAAGCCACGGCTGCCGGCGACCGCACCGAGCTGCGTGATGAGGTCGTAGGGCGACAGCGAGACGCCGTCCAAGGACACCGGCACGCCGGACTCGAACCCGACGATGACCTCGGCCGGTTCGGTCTCGGTGACGCGGGTCAGGGTATACACGTCGTCGGGCGGCGGTGCCCACGGGTCCTCGATCTCGCCGCACTCGATCGCCTTGCCCCACAGGTTGTCATCGATGGAGTACAGCTTCTCCTTCGTCACCGTGATGGGGATCTCCCACTTGGCGGCCAGCTCGATGCAGTCTTCGCGCGTCAGCCCCCACACCCGCGCCGGCGCGTAGATCCCGAGGTCGGGCGCCAACGAGCGCACGCCCACCTCGAAGCGGACCTGGTCGTTGCCCTTGCCCGTGCAGCCGTGGGCGACGGCGTTGGCGCCGTGCTGACGGGCCTCGGCCACCAGGTGACGCACGATCACCGGGCGCGACAGGGCGGAGACGAGCGGGTACTTGCCCTCGTAGCGGGCATTGGCCGCCAGCGCAGGGACGCAGAATTGCTCGGCCATCTCGTGGCGGGCGTCGACGACCACCGCCTCGACGGCGCCGGCGGCCAGCGCCCGCGTCCGCACGGCGTCCCAGTCCTCGCCGCCGCGATCGGCCGACTGCCCGACGTTCACCGCGACGGCGACGACCTCGACCCCCTCGTGCTCGATGAGCCACCGCACGGCCACCGACGTATCGAGCCCACCGCTGTAGGCCAGCACCACCCGATCAGACATGTTCAGTCCTCGTCCTTCCCATTCATTGTGACCTTGTTCGCGGCGGCAATGCCCGCCACGTCGCGCAGCCGCTCGGCCATGACGCGGCCCCCGACGTGCTCGGCCACGACGACGAGCACCGTGTCGTCCCCGGCCACCGTGCCGACGACCTCCTCGAGGCCGCTGCGGTCGAGCGCCGAGCCCACCACGTGCGCGGAGCCGGGCGGGGTGCGCAACACGACCAGGTCCCCCGAATGCGCCACCTCGACCACCCACTCGCCCAGCACGCGCCGCAGATGGTCCTCGGGCGCGATCTGGTGCGCGGGCAGCTCGGGCAACGCGTAGGCCGTCTCGCCGCCCGGCAGGCGCACCTTGACGGCGCCGAGGTCGTCGAGGTCGCGCGAGACCGTCGTCTGCGTCGCCTCCACGCCCTGGTCGGCCAGCAGCGCGACCAGCTGCGCCTGGCTCGTCACCGGCGCCGCCTCGAGCAACTTGGTGATGCGGTGCTGGCGTTGATGCTTGGTCAACCGCCCGGGCACCGCCGGACTCGTCGCGGCGGTGCTGGCCTCGCCGCCCGACCCAGATGCCGGCCCGCTCATGGCGCTGCCTCCGCTCCGCCGCCCGCCGCTCCGACCACCCAGGCCAGGATGCCGCGCATGGCGGTGCGCCTGTGCGCCGCCTGGCGCCAGACGACCGAGCGCGGCCCCTCGAGCACAGCGTCGGTGATCTCCTCGCCGCGGTGCGCGGGAAGGCAGTGCAGCACCACGCCGTCGGCGGCGGCCTGCTCGACCAGCGCGTCATCGACGGTGTAGCCGGCGAAGGCGGCCAGGCGCTGCGCCCGCTCCTCCTCTTGGCCCATGCTCGTCCAGACGTCGGTGTAGAGCGCCGCCGCGCCCTTGGCCGCCTGCGCCGGGTCGTCGGTCAGCTGTACCGAACCGCCCCGCCCGGTCGCGTCGGCGAAGGACTGGAGCGCGGCGAGCTCGACGGCGGAAAAGGCGTAGCCCTGAGGCGACGCGATCCGCACGTCCATCCCTTCGAGCAGGGCGGCCTTGGCCAGCGAGCGCGCCATGTTGTTGGCGTCGCCGACGTAGGCGAGCGTGCGGCCGGCCAGGGGCCCGAGCACCTCGCGCATCGTGATGACATCGGCCACGGCCTGGCAGGGGTGGGCGCCGTCGGAGAGCAGGTTCACCACCGGCACCTCGAACCCGCTCCGGGCGAGGGCGGCGGTCATCCGTCCGAGCACGCGGTGATCGAAGACGCGGGCACACAGCACTCGGTGATAACAGGCGAGCGTGCGGGCGACGTCCTCCGCGGTCTCCCGCGTGTCGAGGCCGACCTCGGTCCCCTGGATGTAGACGGGGTGGCCGCCCAAGTCGACCACGGCCATCTCGGTCGAGTTGCGCGTACGCGCCGAGGGCTTCTCGAAGAGCAACGCGACGCCTTGCCCGCGCAGCGGTTGTGGCGCCGGCGTCTCGAGCCCGCCGGCGACCACGCGGTCCCACGCGGCCGGGGTCAGGTCGTCGACATCGAGCAAGTTCGCCACCACGGGAACGGTCTACTCCCCCGCGACGGCCACGCCGGTCACATCAGTCACGTCGCGCAACACGTCACCCAGGATGGCCAACGCGCGGTCGAGCTCGGCCTCGCTCACCAGCAACGGCGGCGCCACCCGGACGGCGTCGGGCCGCACCGCGTTGACCAGCAGCCCTCGTTCGAGCGCGGCGGCCGACGCCTCCTTGGCCACCGGCGTGGAGAGCTGCGCCGCCAACAACAGGCCGGCGCCGCGCACCGAGACGACGCCCGGCAGGGCGGCCAGGCCCTCGGCCAGTCGGGCCCCGGCGCGCCGGGCGCGGCCACACACGTCCTCGTCCTCCATCACGGCCAGCGTCGCCTTGGCCGCCGCCAGCGCAAGCGGTTGGCCGCCGAAGGTCGAGCCGTGATCGCCCGGCCCGAAGGCGACCGCCACCTCGGCCCGGGCCCAGCAGGCGCCGACGGGCATACCGTTGCCGAGCGCCTTGGCCATGGTGACGACGTCGGGCTCGAGGCCCTGCGCCTGGAACGCGAACCAGTGGCCCGTGCGCCCGAGCCCCGTCTGGATCTCGTCGAGCATGAGCAGCGCGTTGCGCTCCGTGCACAGCGCGCGCACCGCGCCCAGGTAGTCCGAGCTCGGGACGACGACCCCGCCCTCGCCCTGGATGGGCTCGAGCAGGACGCCCGCCACGGTCTCGGCGTCGAGCGCTTTGTCCAACGCGGCAACGTCGTCGTAGGGCACGTGCACGAAGCCCTCGGGCAGCGGCCGGAACGGCGCCTGCTTCTCAGGCTGGCCGGTCGCGGTGAGGGTGGCCAGGGTGCGGCCGTGGAACGAGTTGTCCGTGCTGATGACGACGTGGCGCCCGCCGCCGGCCCAGCGCCGGGCCAGCTTCAGCGCGCACTCGTTTGCCTCGGCCCCCGAGTTGGCGAAGAAGACCTGCCCGCCGGCCTGGCCGGTGCCGCCGTTGATCATCCGGTCGATCGTGCGCGCCACGTCGGGCGCCAGCGTGTTGCCGTAGAGGTTCGAGACGTGCGACAGCGTGCGCGCCTGCTCGGCCACGGCGTCGGCGACGGCCGGATGTGCGTGACCGAGCGAGACCACCGCCAGCCCGGTGATGAAGTCGAGATACTCCTTGCCGTCGGCGTCGAACAGCACGGTGCCCTGGCCGCGCACGAACGTTGCGGGCGGCTCGGCGTAGGTCCGCATGAGGGCCTCGCGCCCGGTCGAGGCGCTCACGGCAGCACCATCGTCCCCACCCCCGAGTCGGTGAAGAGCTCGAGCAGCAGCGCGTGCGGGACACGCCCGTCGAGAATGTGGGCCCGGCTCACCCCCGCCCGCACGGCGCGGGCGCACGCCTCCACTTTCGGCATCATGCCGCCCTGGGCGTTCCCGCTCCGGACGATCTCGTCGATCACCTCGGCCGAGGCCTGGTGAATGACGGTCGTGGGGTCGTCCGCCACCACCCGTAGCCCCTCGATGTCGGTCAGGAAGATCAGCTTCTCCGCCTGCAGCGCTTCGGCCAGGGCGCCGGCCACCGTGTCGGCGTTGATGTTGTAGGCCTGGCCCGACGCATCGGCGCCGATCGTGGCGACGACGGGGATGAGGCCCTCGGCCACCAGGCGCTGCAGCATGGTCGGGTCGACCACCGACACACTGCCGACGAAGCCGAGGTCGACGTGACTTGGCGCCGCCGTGATCAGGTTGGCGTCCTCGCCAGACATGCCCACGGCCAGCGGGCCGTGCACGTTGATGGCCGAGACGATGTCCCGGTTGACCTTGCCCACGAGCACCATTCGCGCGATGTCGAGCGTGTCGGCGTCGGTGACGCGGAGCCCGTTGCGGAATTCAGCTTCCTTGCCGAGCCGGGCCATGAGCTCGCCGATCTGGGGGCCGCCACCGTGGACCACGACGGGCAGCATCCCGACGGCGCGCATGAGCACCACATCCTGGGCGAACGAGGCCAACGCGTCCGTCTCGCCGCCACCGCCCTCGTCGTTGGACGCCTGCAGCGCGTTGCCGCCGTACTTGACGACGACAACCTTGCCCATGAAGCGCCGGATATAGGGCAGCGCCTCGACGAGGACCGAGGCCGTCTTGGCCGCCGCCGCCTTCTGCGCCCGGGTCACCTTGGGGGCGATCCCCCCGACCGGCTCGGCCGAAGCGGCGCTCACGACGTCGTCCGGTTCTCGTCGATGTAGCCGTACCCGAGGTCGGTCCCGAGCACCACGCCCTGGCCCGAGCCGAGCCCGAGGTCGCAGTCGATGTGGACGTGGCCGCCGGCCAGGTGGGTGGCAACGGCCGACTCGTCATGCGGCACGGCCATCCCGGCGGCACACACCAGCGTGCCCCCGTAGGCCACCGCCACCCGGTCGAGGTCGAAGGGCGTGCCGGCCGAACCGAGCTCGGAAACAATGCGGCCCCAGTAGGGGTCCTCTCCGAAGAGCGAGCACTGCACGAGCATGGAGTCTGCGACCTTACGGGCGGCGACGTGCGCCGCCTCGTCGCTGACCGCCCCGCGCACCGTGATGTGCGCGACCTTCGTGGCGCCCTCGGCGTCGGCCACCATCTGCTCGGCCAGCGAGGCGCACGCCTCGGTCAGCGCTGCGGTCAGCGCAGCGGGCGACGGGCTCTCGCCGCGGCCGCTGGCCAGGACGAGGACGGTGTCGTTGGTCGACGTGCAGCCGTCCACCGTGATGGCGTTGAACGAGAGTGCGATGGCCTCGCGCAGGGCCTGGTGCAGGGTGGGCGCATCGACGGCGGCGTCCGTCGTGCAGAGGGCGAGCATGGTGGCCATGTTCGGCGCCAACATGGCGGCACCCTTGGCCATGCCGCCGACCGTGAAGCCCTGGCCGGCCACGACGACCTCCTTCGGGACCGTGTCGGTTGTCATGATGGCCCGGGCGGCCTCGGAGGCGGTGACGTTCTCCGCGCCGCGGCCACCGACGATGGCGGCCAGGCGCGGCTCGACGGTGTCGATCGGGAACGGGATGCCGATGAGCCCGGTCTGGCAGATGAGGATCTCCTCCGCGCGCGCACCGATGCCGCCGGCCACCGCGGCGCACACCCGCTCGGCGGCGGCGCGGCCGGGCTCGCCCGTGGCGGCGTTGGCGTTGCCCGACGTGAGGACGACCCCCGCGGCGTGGCCGCCCGAGGCGGCCAGGTGGGCGCGGCTCACCTGGACCGGGGCGGCCGTGGCCAGGTTCGAGGTGAAGACGCCGGCGCACGGGACGGCCCGGCCGTCGTCGGTGGCGACGACGGCGACATCGAGCGCCTCGTTCGCCTTGATGCCGGCCGATCCACCCGCGGCGACGAAGCCCTCCGGCGCGGTGACGCTCACGGGTAGAGCCCTGCCAGCGGCAGCCCGGTCGTCTCGGGGAGGCCGAGCGCGGCGTTGGCGCACTGGATCGCCTGGCCCGACGCGCCCTTCACGAGGTTGTCGAGCGCGCACAGCGCCATGACCCAACCGGTGCGGGGATCGACGCGCGCCGTCACGTGGGCGACGTTCGACCCAGCCGTCGCCTTGGTCGAGGGCGGGTCGTCGGTCACGACGACGAAGGGCTCGGCGTCGTAGGCGTCGTGCAGGGCAGCGAGGACCGCGTCCGTGCTCAGCGTGCCGCCGCCCGGCGCCGCGGCCGGACGGGCGTAACAGGTGGCGAGGATGCCCCGCACCATCGGCGCCAGGTGCGGGGTAAAGAGGACCTGCGCGCCGAGGATTTGCTCCATTTCGGGCGTGTGGCGGTGGGTGAGCAGGCCGTACGCGGTGAAGTCCTCGTCGACCGTCCCGAAGCTCAGGCTCTCCTTGGCACCCCGGCCGGCGCCGGAGACGCCCGAGGCGGCGTCGACGACGATGCCGCTCGGCTCGACGAGGCCTTGGCGCAGCAGGGGCGCCAGCGCCAGGCCGGCCGACGTGGGGTAGCACCCCGCCGCGGCGACGAGCGTCGCGCCGGACAGGTCGTCGCGGAACAGCTCGGGCAACCCGAAGACGGCCTCGGACAGCAGTTCGGGCGCGCCGTGCTCCTCGCCGTACCACTGCGGGTAGAGCGCGGGGTCCTTGAGCCGGAAATCGGCGGCCAGGTCGACGACGCAGCCGACCCGGGCACGCAGCGCGGGCACGAACTTCTGGGATTGCCCGTGCGGCAGGGCGCAGAAAACGAGGTCGAGGCCGTCGAACGTGGCCAGGTCGGTCTCTTCGTAGACCAGGCCGGGGTAGGCGGCCTGGAGGGACCGCGTGTGCCCGCCGACGGGGAGTCCGGCGCGGGAATGGGCGGTGGCCACCCCCACCTCGAAGTGCGGATGCGCGCTGAGCAGGCGCAACAGCTCCGCCCCGGTGTAGCCCGACGCCCCGGCGATCCCGACCTTCATCGCATCAGTATACATATTTGTGCATATTCATGCGGACGAGAGCGAGGTGGCGATCGGGCGCTGCCAGTAGGCCGAGTGGGCCTCGACGCGGCAGCCGATCTCCTCGTTGACCGCGATCATCGGCGCGTTCTCTTCGGCGTTCCAGGTGTTGATCCTCCGGACGGCTGAGTACCGCTCCTGCACCGCGAGGAGGTTGGCCACCTTCAGGGCGAAGCCGAGACCATGGCCGCGGTGCTCGCGCACGACGAGCGTGTCGTGCTGCCAGGCCGACTCGGGCGCACCCAGGGGTATGGCGACCTCGGTGAAACCGATCAGCCGGTCGCTCGCGTCGTGACGCGCCACGGTGATCACCTTGGCCCGGTTCTGCGCGGCCAGGGATGCCTCGAGCGCGCGGACACGCTCGGTGTCCCAGACCTCCTCGTCGACCTCTTGCTCCCCGACCGGCACGTCGGTGGACATGCGGCGGCCGAGCTCGCAACGGTCATCGAGATACTTGTCGGGCCAGTGGTCAACGAAAGTCAGCAGCGAGTAACCGGCGGGCGAGGCCTTGGGGTTCCGCCGCAGCGCCGTCGCGTGCTCATCGTCGAGCGGCAGGTCGACGCGCCGGCGCACCATGCGCTGGGCCACGGTGAAGCCGAGGTGCCGGGCGAAGGGGGCGGCGATGTCGACGTAGTCGGGGCGTACCGGGGTCTCGTCCAGGCCGGCCAGCTCCCTCCGCCCGGTCGCGGCGGCGACCCGCTCGGCCGCCTCGAGCAGCGCGGTGCCGATGCCACGACGACGGTGCTCGGGCAGGACACGGACCTCGAGGCGGGCGAGGTGGCGGTTCTCACGCCGGAACATCTTGAGGTTGGCCACGCCAACGACGACACCGCCTCGGCGCGCCACCAGGGGTTGGTTCTCATCGGGCCCGTCCTCGTCGAGCGCCATGGCGAGCCGTTCGGCGTACTGCCACCCCGGCCCCCCCGGCCACTTCTCCGCGTCCGTCGCGTGCCACACGGCGAACCACTCGTCGAAGGCTGCGGTGTCGTGCGGATCGACGGCGGCGACACTGGCGTCCGGAGCCGGCACGCTCACGGATGCGTCAGGTGCTTCTGCCAGAAGGCGCCTTCGCTGGCGATCTCGTAGCCGAGCATGTCGTTGACGGCGATCATCGGTTCGTTGACGGCCGCGTTGCCGGTCACGATGACGCCGACGCCAGGGCCGCGCTCGGCCAGAAATCCAAGGTTGGCGAGCTTGATCGCCAATCCGAGGCGGTGGCCGCGATGATCGGGGTGGACCACCGTGAGCAGCTGCCACGACTGGCCCGGCGATTCGTCGGCGATCAGGAGCTCGCTCATCGCCACCACCTGGCCGGACGTGAGGTGCTGGGCGACGGCAGCCAGCTTGCGGACGTTGCGCTCGGTCAGCAGCTCGTCGTTCTCACGGAGACGCGCCTCGTCCCAGTGCTCCGCCTGCCGCTCGCCGTCACCGGCGGGCTCGTCGGTCGACATCACACGTATGAGCGTGCATTCGTCGTCCAGGAACTCAGCCGGCCAAGGCGTCTCGAAGGTGAGCGTCCGGTAATCCGATGCGTCGGGCGCGTTGGCGACGGCCGCGCGCAACTCGGAGAGGCGCTCCGGCCCGAGAGGGAGGCGCAGATGTCGCATGTTCCCGGCCAGGGTCGATGCAAAACCCACCCGTGGAGCGAAGGCACGCGAAGGGTGACTGGCGGCGAGGGCCACCGGCACATCGACGATCGTGTTGAGGGTGCGTCGGCCGTTGGCCGCGGCCCGCACCTCCATCTGCTCGACGAGCGCCGTCCCGATGCCGTGTCGCCGGTGCGCCGGGTGGACGGCCAGGGCGATCTCTGCGCTGTGAAGATTCTCAATGAGCGGGAACTCCATCAGCGCCACGCCCAGGATCGGTCCGCCCGGCTCCCCCGCCGCCAACAGCTCCCAGCGTCGGCTGGCGCCACGGAAGCGTGCGAAGGCGCGGATGTCGGACAGCGTGAACCCGCTCAGATCGGGCCACATGTCCTTGTCCGACGCCACGAGGACGGCGGCCCACTCGGCCAGCGCGTCCTCGTCCGTGGGATCGATCAGTCGTACCTCCACCCGGCCACCTTGCCACGATCGGGCAGGCGGAACCGGCGGTGGAGAAGCGGTCGAATCAGCGCAGGACGGCGCCGAACTTCTTCTCGACTCCCGCGATGCAACGGCCGCGCAGCTCCCCCACCTCTTCGTCGGTCAAGGTGCGCTCCGGCGAGCAGAAGCGCAGCCGATAGGCCAGGCTGCGGGCCCCTGCCGCGATGCCGGCGCCGCGGTAGACGTCGAACAGGCGCACCGACTCGAGCAGCTCGCCCGCCGCCGACCGCATGCTGTCCGCGACCACGTCGGCCGGGTAGCGGTCGTCGACCACGAAGGCCAGGTCGATGTCGGATGACGGGAAGCGACTGACCGCCCCTCCGATCGCCAGGCGTCGCGGCACCCGGGCCTCGTCGAAGAGAAGGCCGAGGTCGACTTCGAGCCACCCGATGCGCCGAGCTGCAGTGGCGTTGCCCACGACCCGGGTGAGGCCGAAGCGCGTCGCCACGGCCGGATCGATCTCGCCGACTGCGCCGATCACGAGATTGCCATTGTCACCGTTGGCGCTGTTGGGCGGCACCACCAGGTGGGCCGAACGGGTTGGGTGCAGGCCGGGCAGGGGTGGGAGCCCGTCGCCCGGAGGGACCAGCCGGATTCTGTCGAGGCGGAACGCGTCGGTCAGCACGTCCCAGGAGGCAACGGCGAGCCGGGCGTCGTCGTCCTCCTGGGCGAAGACGGCGGAGAGCTGTTCGCGTTCGCCTGGCAACTCCGCCGTCTCCAGTCCGCCGGCGCCGGCGCGCTCGACCACGCGGGCCGCGCCCTCGCCGGGATGCGAGAACACGACGCCGACCTCGTAGAGGCGGACGTCGGGCTGGCGGCGGCTGGCGTTGTACGCCAGTGCGCCGAGCAAGCCGGGCATGAGGCTGCGCCGCAGATACGGCTTCTCTGCGTCGAGCGGGTTCGCCACGCACACCGCCGGACCGGTGAGGCCGACGTCGTCGTGCTCGGCGGCCGAGACGAAGGTGTCCGTCCAGCCCTCCGAGGCGCCCAGGCCGCACAGCACGTCCTTGGCCCGGCGCCGCGAGCGCTGGAGCGTGGTGAGCCCCCCCGGCTGCGGCCAGATGGGGACGCGGCGCGGCACGTTCGAATAGCCGAACATGCGAGCGATCTCCTCGATCACGTCGTCGACGCCGAAGGGCTCGGGGCGAACGTCGGGCCGATTCGTCGGGACCTCGATCAGAAGGAGCTCTTCGGCGAGCCACGGCCCCGGACCCGCGCTCCCGGTGCTGCCGTCGGCGCCTGCGCCCTCCTCGTCCAACACGGTGAACCCGATGGGCTCGATCAGCCGAGCGATGTCCTCTGCGCTCAGAGCGACGCCGATCTGGCGATGCACCCGGGCCACCGGCACCGAGACGACGAAGGGCTCGGGGACCGGGCCACGCACATCGAGCATGCCGTCGGCCACGCGGAGTGCCGGCACGCTCTCTGCGAGCAGCTGGCAGAAGCGGCTGACCGACGGCTCGATCCCCCAGGGGTCGCAGCCACGCTCGAAACGCGCCGAGGCCTCGGTGCGCAGACCGAGCCGACGGGAGGTGCGCGCAATCGCCATCGGCGTGAAATAGGCCGCTTCGAGCAGCACCTCGGTGGTCGTGTCCGAGATCTCCGACGACGAGCCGCCCATGATGCCGCCGATGCCCACGGGAGCGCCTTCGGCGTCGCAAATCAGGCAGTCGTTGCCGGTGTCGCCCAGGCTGCGCCCCGGCATGCCGAGCGTGCGCTCGCCGCCGTCGAGCGTGACGACCTTCTCCGCCGGCTCGGCACGGCGCACGCGGAGTCCGCGCCCAGGAAGCAGCGCGAGGTCGTAGGGGTGGGTCGGCTGGCCGAGCTCGAGCATGACGTAGTTCGAAGCGTCGACGACGTTGTTGATTGGGCGCATGCCGGCCAGCAGCAGGCGGCGGGCGATCCATTGGGGCGACGGCCCGACCGTCACGTTGTCCAGGACGGTGACCGTGAGGCGGGGGCACAGATCGAGCGAGTCCACTGCGGCGCTCGCGGCCGACTCGACGGGGCGCCCGCTCGCCGGCGGATCGGGCGGTTCGGGGGCGACAAAGGGCAGCCCGAGGCGGGCGGCCAGGTCGCGCGCGATGCCGGTTATCGACCAGGCGTCGGGGCGGTTGCCCTCGACCGTGATGTCGAAGACCACGTCGGGCTCGAGACCCAGCGCGTCGGTGAGTGGCGTGCCCGGGTCGCCGGGCGCCTCGTCGCCGAGGATCAAGAGGCCGGCCCGGTCGTCGGAGAGCCCGAGCTCCTTGCCCGAACAGAGCATGCCGTTGGAAACGACGCCGCGCAGCTTGCGCTGGCCGATCTCGAAGCCACCGGGCAGGATGGCCCCGACCGGCGCCAGCGGGACGCGGTCGCCGACGTCAAAGTTGGTCGCCCCGCACACAATCTCGAGCGGGTCGCCCCCGGCGTCGACGGTGACCAGCTGAATCTTGTCGGCGCCCTTGATGGCCTCGATCTTGAGGACCTGGGCCACCACGACGTCGCCCAGGCCCTCGCCGACGTGCTCGATCGCCTCGACGACGAGGCCCAAGTCATCGAGCGCGGCACGCAGCGCCCCGACGTCGTCGGGGAAGGAGGCGAAATCACGGAGCCAACTGAGCGGGGCGCGCACGAGGGTCGGGGTGTCTTTCCGTTTGTCGGTGTGGTCAGGTCAGAACTGCGAGAGGAACCGGATGTCGTTCTCCACGAAGGAGCGCATGTCGGGCACCTCGTGACGCATCTGCGCCAGGCGGTCGATGCCGAAACCGAACGCGAAGCCGGACCAATCGGCCGGATCGATCCCGACCGCAGTGAACACCGCGGGGTCGACCATCCCGCAGCCTCCCAGCTCGATCCACCCGGTGTGCGAGCACGTGCGGCAGCCCTCGCCGAGACAGATGGTGCACGTGATCTCGAACTCGGCGGACGGTTCGGTGAAGGGGAAGTAGGCCGGCCGAAGGCGTGACTGCATGCCCGGACCGAAGTAGCCCTCGGTGAAGAGCTGGATCGTGCCGGCAAGGTCGCCGAACGTGATGTCGCGGTCGACCACGAGACCCTCGATCTGGTTGAAGACGGGCAGGTGCCGGGAGTCGGGGGTGTCGAGCCGATAACACTTCCCCGGCATCACAGCGTGGATCGGCAGCGTTCCCTCGCGCACCGCCTCCTCCATGAGGTGGATCTGCACCGGCGAGGTGTGCGTGCGCAAAAGCACTGTTTCGGGCTCGCCGATCTCGAGGTACATGGTGTCGAACGTGTCGCGGGAAGGATGCGACGGCGGAATGTTCAGGGCTTCGAAGTTGTACCAGTCCGACTCGGCCTCGGGCCCCTCGGCGACCGTGAAACCCATGCCGACGAAGAGGTCCTCGAGTTCGGCCCTCGCCTGGCTGACCAGGTGCAGGTGGCCGCGCGCCAGCGGCGACAGCACCGCCGTCGGGATCACCTCGGTCAGGTCGAGGCGGTCGGCCCGCAGGGCCTGCTCCCGCTCCCCCTCGGCGAGCTCCGCACGGCGGACGGCCGCTTGGGCTTCGAGGCGCGCTCGGACCTCGTTGAGCCGGCCACCGGCCTCCTTGCGCTCGTCGGGGCTCAGGGATCCGAGCGCCCGGTGGGCCCGGGTCAACACCGAGCGCTTGCCGAGGAGCTCGGTCTCGACCTCGGCCAACGCGCCGGTCGAGGTCGCGGCCGCGATGGCTCGTTCGCCGTCGCCCGCAATGCCATCGATGTCGAGATCCACGTTGTCGGTCACCATGTCGATTCGTCCCCGTTTCCCGAAATGCTACGCGCCCCGGGGTCACCGCCCCGACGCTGGCGGAACGCCTCGAACGCGACGACGGCGCTGGCCACGCCGACGTTCAACGACTCCGCCCGGCCCGCCATGGGGATCGCGACGGCACCATCGAGCTTGGCGGACAGGACGGGATCGAGCCCGGATGACTCGTTGCCGAAGAAGACCGCCGTCGGGAGCGACCAGTCAAGTGCGGCATAGTCGTCGCCGTCACGCACGACCGTCGCCAGGCTGCGATAGCCGGCGGAAGCCAGGTCTGCCGCCAACGCGCCCGCGTCGTCGCTGACGGAGAAGGGGACGTGGAAGAGCGAGCCAGCCGAGGATCGCACCGTCTTGGGGTTGTAGGGATCGACCGACTCGCCGCCGAACACGACGGCCCGAGTACCCGAGGCGTCGGCGGCTCGGAGGACGGTCCCGGCGTTGCCGGGGTCGCGCACGTCGACCAGCACGATGACCAGCGCGCCCGGCTCAGCTTTCGCGGTCGCCGCGGCCGGGTCGTCGAGCATCGGGAGGACGGCGAGTACCGGCTGGGGCGTCACGGTGTCGGCCACGCGCTCGAGCACCCCGGCGGCCAGCGGGAACACCCGGGCGCCGGCGGCCGTCGCCCGGCGGCAGACGTCCTGCGCAGCCGGATCGCTGTCTCCGGCCGGCGCCAGGTAGACGGACTCCACCGGCACGCCGGCCTCGAGGGCACAGCGGAGCAGCTCGGCTCCCTCGGTCACGAAGGCGCGCGCGCTCCAGCGCGCCGAACGCTTCTGCAACAGCCCGCGCAGCCGGCGGACCCGCCGGTGCGTGAAGGCCAGCCGCTGGGTCAGGAAGCGACCTCGGCCACGGGCGCGTTCGCCAGCGCATCTTGCGCCGTGCTGACGAGGGCGGCAAAGGCTTCGGGCTCGCTCACCGCGAGGTCGGCCAGGACCTTGCGGTCGACCTCGACGCCGGCCAGGTGCAGTCCGTTGATGAGGCGGCTGTAACTGATGCCGTTCAGGCGGGCGCCGGCGTTGATGCGCTGGATCCAGAGCTTGCGAAAGTCACCCTTCCGCGCCCGCCGGTCGCGGTACGCGTACTGCATCGAGTGCATGAGCTGCTCATTGGCGGCCCGGTAGGAACGACTCTTGTTTCCGTAGTACCCCTTCGCCTGTTCGAGGACGGCGCGGTGGTGTTTGCGGCCGTGGACGGCCCGCTTCACTCTGGCCATGGGGGTGCTCCTCTCTTCGAGATCTCTTGGTCGGTTGGATCATCGCGGCACATGCCCGCGGATGGGGGGATCTGGGGTGATGGTGAGGGTCGAAGACCGCTCAGATGCCGAGCATCCGGCGCACTGCCTTCTCGTCCGCCTTGGCGATGTCCGTCTCGCGCCCAAGCCGCCGCGTGCGCACGCTGCTCTTCTTTTCGAGAATGTGCGACCGGAAAGCCTTGCGCCGGCGCAAGCGACCGCTGGCGGTCACCTTGATCCGCTTGGCGGCTCCCCGGTCCGTCTTCATCTTCGGCATGGCGTCATCCCTCTTCGGTTGATGCCGCGACTTCGCTGACTCCACCTGCATCCTCGACCGGAGCAGCGCTGCCGTTGGCCTCGGCGGCGGCGGGGTTCTCCGTCGCCAACGCGGCCGTCTTGTCGGGACGCTGCTGGTTGGCCCTCGACTGGGCGGCCTGACGGGCACGCTTGTCGGGGGCGAGCACCATGATCATGTTGCGGTTGTCGAGCTTTGGCTCGGCTTCGACCTTGGCGATGCCCTCCACCTGCTCGGCGATGCGGTCCAATATCCGCTTGCCGTGCTCAGGGTGGTACACCTCGCGGCCTCGAAACATGATCGTGATCTTGACCTTGTGACCCTCGCCCAAGAACTTGGCCACCTGGCGCGTCTTGGTGTCGAAGTCGCCCGGCCCGATCTTCGGCCGGTACTTCATCTCCTTGATCCCGACGTGGACCGTCTTGCGCCTGCTCTCCTTGGCCCGCTGGGCCTCGTCGAACTTGAACTTGCCGAAGTCCATGATCCGGCAAACGGGCGGATTGGCCATGGGGGCCACCTCGACGAGATCGAGGTCGAGGTCCTTGGCGATCGCCAGGGCCTCGGGCAACGGCTTGATGCCTAGTTGCGCACCATCAGGGTCCACGAGACGGACTTCACGGGCTCGGATTCGGTCGTTGATCCGGTGCTCTGTAGTGGTTTCAGCGACGATGCGGCATCTCACCTCTCACTCGGGCCCGCGGTCCTTCCGTGGGCCAAATGGTGGAGCGGAGCCGACCCGCGAGCGACACCCGCGTCGGAGACGATCGACCCGGCGCACGGGTGCTCACCAAGAGGGTGAGGTGGTGGCCAGGTGGAGGCCCCGCAAATGCGGGCCCCGCTTCCATGTAGTCAAGGCACATACAGTACCAGCATGAGCAGCATCTGGACACCGTCGGGCGAGCATTTCCCCGAGAAAGACGAGGCCGGAGCGTCTGACCGGCCGATGCCCCGCCCCGGGGACACTGACGTCACCGAACCGTCACCGGAGGAGGCCGAGGCCGCCGTCGAGGCCATGCGGGCCCAGCTGGCGAGCACGCCCGCCGAGATCGTGGTGGCCAACCATTGCTATGGCCTCTTCGAGCTGGCCGCGATCTACCTTTCCCAAACCCCGCCCATGCTGTTCCAGGCCCGCCTGCCCATCGACGCGTTGGGCTACATCCTCGACGGACTGCAGGGCCGCCTGGGCGAGGCCGAACCGGCCCTCCTCGATTCGCTCTCGCAACTTCGTGTCGCCTTCGTGCGCCTCGAGGACGCCGAGCGCAGCGGCGCCGAGAACTCGGCGAATCCGGGAAACGGCGGGACGGCCTAGCTCTCAGGTCGCGCGTGCGGGCTCGGTGGCCGCAGCCAGAGCCTGGACGCACCCGTCGATGAAGGCCCCCAGCTGGCGCCGGTAGAGCCACCCCGTGCCTGGCACCTTGGCGCTGAAGGTCGAGCGCCAGTTGATGGTGGTACCGCCGGACGCCGAGGGGCCGAGCGTGACCACGGCCTCGTAGTCGCGCAAGGCGAGTCCCTTTTCGAGCACGTAGGCGAACGCTTCGCCCGGGCGCCGCTCCACCACCCGCTCGCGGCTCTTGTGCCGCCCGGTCGTGAAGAGGCGGATGGCGCCGAGCCCTTCGGGCGTGCCATCGCCGGGCGCGAGGAGTTCGAACGAGTCGATCGGTGACCATTCCGGCCACGTCGACCCGTCGGCCAGCAGCTCGTAGACCGCCGTCGGGTCACCCGACGTGGTCGCCGTCTTGTCGATCACCTGCAGTCCCATGGCTGCCTCCTTTGTGCTCCCTTGTGTCGTGTCCTACTGTACCATTTGGTACATGATTGATCAAAGTCAGCGGGGCGAGCGCGACGCGGGGGCGGTGGCGGGGGCGAGGGGGCTCCGGTCGCCGAAGGAGCGGCTGCTCGACGCGGTGATCGTGCACTTCACTGCGGCTGGCCTGGCCGACCAGAGCCTGCGCCGTATTGCCGAGGCGGTCGGGTCCAGTCACCGCATGCTCCTGTACCACTTCGGGTCCAAGGACGGCCTGTTGCTCGCCGTGGTCCGAGAGGTCGAGGCGCGCACCCAGGCCCAATTTGCCGCAGCCTCAGCGAGCGCCGGCGATCGGACCGAGGAACTGGTTCGTCGCATGTGGGCCTACGTCGCCGACCCCGCACTCGCTGACTTTGAGCGGCTGTTCTTCGCGCTTTACGGGCGGGCGCTCCAGGGCGACGCGGCAACGCGGCCACTGCTGAAGGGCGAGATCGAGGACTGGCTCGAGCTCCAGGCTGCGCTGGCGCAGCGTGTGGGCGTCCCAGAAGAATCGGCACGACCCCACGCCCGCCTCGGCCTGGCCGTCACGCGCGGGCTGTTGCTCGACCTGCTGGCCACCGGTGATCGGGCCGGCGTCGATGCCGCCCTCGACGTGTTCGCTCGTAACTATGCAGGGCGCTGGTGGGAGGTCGAGGCCGCGAATTCTGACCCGGCTCGTCCTCGTTGAGCCCGCGGATCGCCACCGAGCAGTCCAACGAGACCCCACTGTTCGGCGCTGTCGTCAGTGCGACGTTACGAGGGCCCGACCGTGGTGGTGGGCTTCGGCGCGTCGGGCGAGCTCGTGGTCTGGGTGCCGGAACCGCCGATCCCTTGACTGGTGTGGGCGGTCCCGCCGCCTGGCCCGCTGTTTCCGCTGTTTCCGCTGCCGCCGTCGCCCGGATTGCCGGAGTCGCCCTGCCCTCCCGAATTTCCGTTGGCCTGTCCGTTGCCGCTCCCGTTGCCCTGGCCGTTTGCGTTGCCGCTGCCCTGGCCGCTCGAACCTCCCTGACCGTTCGAACCTCCCTGACCGCTCGAGGTCCCGCCAGCGCTCACATCGCCTTGTCCGCTGCCGCTGTTCCCAGTAGAGCCAGCAGTGCCCGTGTTGCCGGAGTTACCCGAAGGACGATCGGCCGCGATGTCGGGACCGGAGCCGGGCGAACCCTCGATCACCGACGGCGACGGCCGCGTCGATCCGACGGCTCCCGGGGCGGTCACGCCGTGATTGAGAATCCGGAGCAACGACGACCCTGGCGCAAAGCCGCCCGACCCGGACAGCGTGCCATCCAAGAAGGCGTTGGCCGGCAGGCTAAGAATCGTCGACATCGGTGGTTGGGAACCTTGCGTCGTGCCAGCACCGGTTGAACTCGAGTGGTTCGTCTCCAACGCGACGATCGGTGGGACGCCGGGGACCCGGGCGAAGTTCAGGACGACCGTGATCGCCGCGACGATCACGGCGCAGCTGACGAGGTTGATAATTGCAGTGCCGATGAGCCTCTTCCGGCGCCGCCGACGCCTCTGCGCCGTCGTCATCCGAGCACCGGTCCGG
>DASZLL010000158.1:0-11656 GCA_035552395.1 Acidimicrobiales bacterium | reverse complement strand
GCTGTGGGGCGCGCTCGAGTCCGGCCTGACCGACGCCTGCAAGGCCGGCGCCAAGGAGTTGGTCTCCATGTGGGGGCACCCGGACCAGGAGGAGGGCCCGCGGGCCTTCGCCGAGAAGCGCGCCCCGGTGTGGGAGCCGATGGGCCCGACGCTCGACGGTGGCTGACCCGTCCCGGTCGTGACGGGGGAGACGGCCGGGCAGCTCCTGGCCCGGGTGCTCTCGGCGGCCGGAATCGGCGCCGCCTACGGGCGCCCGCTCCCGGGGGTTCCCGTGCACGTGGTCTCCGATCCCGGGCTGGCCCTGCTGCTGGCGCACGCACACCGCGCGGTCCACGCGACACCCGCCGCGGCGCACCTCGGGGAGGGAACGGTGGTGGTGACGGGGGCCAGCCCCGAGGCCGACCCCGGGTCCAGCCCCGGGTCCCCGCCCGCGCGGCCGGGAGCCCGCGTGGTGGTGGACGACGCGGCCGCGCTGGCCGCCGCTGCGCCGGCCGTCGGGCAGGCGATCGCGACGTCCGGCCTCGTGTTGCAACTGGATCTCGACCTCGACGCCCCGGTCGCCTCGCGTTCGCTTCTCGCTCTGCCGCCGGTGGCCGACGTATGGCAGGAGACCGACGGTGATGTAGTGGCCGACGTGGCCGCGGCCAAACGGATAGTCGTGCTGGCCGGTCCCGGGGTCGTGGCGCAGCGCGCCGTGGGCGGCCTGCACGCCCTCGCCACCGCCGGTCGCCTCGGTGTGCTCAACACGTGGGGGGCGAAGGGGGTCTTCCACTGGCAGAGCCCGCACCACTGGGCCACGGTCGGGCTGCAGGAGCTCGACTTCGAGCTCGGCGGACTCCCCGGCGCCGACCTCGTGTTGGCCGTCGGAATCGACGAGCGGGAGGCCCCGTCGCGGCTCTGGGCTCAGTATCCGCACCGGGTCGTGGCACCGGCGAGCCTCGCTCCCCTGGCGGCAGGCTGGCGCGGCGTCGTGCCGTCGTTCACCGAGATGCCCCCGCTGCGGCCACGGCTCGCCGACGTGACCCAGGCCGGCTGGGCTTCGACCACGACGCCGCTCGTCCCTTCCCTCGTCACCCGCCACTACGCCCAGGCTGTAGGCGACGGCGGGTTGGTCGCGGCCGACGCCGGAGGCGCCGGCTTCTGGGTGGCTCGCACGTTTGCCACCACCCGGCTGGGTGGCGCGTCCGTCCCGGCCGGCGCCGTCGGTGGCTGGGCGGCGGCCTGTGTCCTCGTCGCGCGCCTCGTCAACCCGCTGCGCCGCGCCGTGGCGGTGGTCGATGGCCCGCTCGACGACCTCACCCGGGCCGCGGTCGACGAGGGGGCGCGCGGCGGGGTCGCCGTGGGCGTCGAGGCGTGGGAGGAAGACGGCGAGGATCTCGGGGCGGAGTCCCACCGCACCCGGCTCGAGGAGCTCACTGCAGTCGGCGGCGTCGTGACCCTGGCCACCGACGGCCACCAGCTCGGCGAGATGGTGAACGTGGCCGGCCCGGTGCGGGCCTGGACCAACGACATACAATATCCACAATGACCGCTTCGACCGTCCCGGCGGCCGCCGGCACGCCGCGCAACACGTTGGCCTGGGACCCGTTCGACACCGCCTACAAGTCGGAGCCCCATACGATCTGGCGCCGGTTGCGCGACGAGGCGCCGCTGTACCGCAACGACGAGTACGACTTCTGGGCGCTCAGCCGCTTCGCCGACGTCATGACGGCGCACCTCGACCCCCGGACCTTCAGCTCGGGGCACGGGACGGTCCTCGAGACGATGACCGAGGAACCGCAGGCGCCGATGATGATCTTCATGGACCAGCCCGATCACACGCAGCTGCGACGGCTCGTGTCCCGGGCCTTCACGCCACGCCGGGTGGCCGACCTCGAACCGCAGATCCGCGAGCTCTGCGGCGGCCTCCTCGACGCCCAGCGCGGCCGCGACGGCTTCGACTACGTGCAGGACTTCGGCGCCATCGTGCCGGCGACCGTCATCGCCATGCTGCTCGGCGTTCCCGAGGCCGACCGGCCGATGCTGCGCGAACACATCGACACCCTGTTCCATATCGAGCCCGGCGTCGGCATGGTCAACGACGTCTCCGCCGGCGCCGGTCTGGCGCTCATGAGCTACATCACCGAGCAGCTCGAGGAACGCCAGCGCTCCCCGCGCGACGACATGTTCAGCGACCTCGTGACGGCCGAGGTTGTCGAGCCGGACGGCTCCCGGCGCCGGCTGACCCCGATGGAGAGCGCCTTCTTCGGCATCCTGCTGGTCTCGGCCGGCACCGAGACCGTGGCGCGCCTACTTGGATGGGCCGGGTCGGTCCTGGCCGATCATCCCGAGCAGCGAGCGGAACTCGCCGCTGATCCCTCGCTGATCCCCGGTGCGGTGGAGGAGCTCCTGCGCTTCGAGGCGCCGTCGCCCGTCCAGGGCCGTTGGACCACGGCACCGGTCGAGCTGTACGGGACCGAGCTTCCGGCAGGGTCGAAGGTCTTGTTGCTGACGGGCTCGGCGGGCCGGGACGGGCGTGCGTTCGCCGAGGCGGACCGCTTCGATATCCGCCGGAAGTTCGATCAACACGTGTCGTTCGGCTCGGGCATCCACTTCTGCCTGGGTGCAGCGCTGGCCCGTCTGGAGGGGCGGATCGCGCTCGAGGAGACGTTGGCCCGTTTCCCTGAGTGGGAGGTCGACCGCCCGCGCAGCGAGCTCCTCTTCACCAGCACGGTGCGCGGGTACAGCAGGCTGCCGGTCGTCACCGGCTAAGGAAGCAGCGCGCCGGCGTCCTCGGCGAGCAACAGACGATCCTCGAGCAGACGCTGCACGGCCCGCCGCCAAGGGGTCACGTGGGCCTCCGGTTCCGGATAGAGACGGCGGAGTCGCTCGGCGTCGAACGGGATCACCTCCCCCAGGGTCGGGCCACAGGCACAGCGCGGCAGGTACTGCGCGCGGGGTGCCTCGAGCCACGGGACGCGTAGTCCGCCCAAGGCGTTGCCGAACTCGTCACGCCCAACGCCGTCGACGCTATGTGGGTCGCGCGCAATACAGCCGACGTGAGGCATGGGCACGCCAGCGCAAACCCACTCGTCGAGCGCGGCGAGGGTCGCGGTCAGGAACGCTTCGTATGGCTCCGACGTGTGGTCATGGGCGCCGCCCGGTAGGCCAACGCGGGCGTCACCGATGGAGTGCGGCGCGCCAGGAAGCTCGATGCCCCGCGTGCGCGGCTGCTCACTGTCCGCCAGCGCTGTCATGGGTGGCACGATCGTGCCCACCACCTCGGCTTCGCTCAAAATGTTGACAACCACGGCGTCCACCGGGAGGGTCGACGGCCCGGGCGCCACCATGAAGACGTAGGCCTCGAACGGCGGCTCCCCTTCGGCCGCGCGTCCTCGCTCGTGCCAGCCGTGATCGACGAAGAGGCGCCAGAAGTTCGCTGTCTGCGAGGCACCGCAGCCGTAGATGCGGCGGATTCCGAGGTCGTCGAACTCCGAGGCGTCGCGCAAGGCGTGGGCGATTCCGGCGACGATTAGATAGCCCTGCGGATGAGCCATGGCCATGTTCCACTTGAGCGCGAATGAGTCCGTACCGGCCGGACCGGGATGGGATCGCCGCGGAGGCGGTCGGTCGAATGCCGCGAGGTACAACGACGCGTAGCGCACGGGATCCCGCTCCTTCAACGCGTCGATCCCGCCGACGAAGCCGTAGGCCTCGCCGAACGAACTGTTGTGCACGCTCACGCCGACCCAGACGTGACCCTGGCGCATGAACCAGTCTGAGGCGAACCAGCTCGCGGGCATCTCGCCGATCATGTGCAACGGGTCGAAGAAGGCGGTTCCGCTGGCGCGCCCGAAGTCGGCCGGCCGGCGCACCACGAGGCGGGTTGAGTACGCGACGTCCCGATCGAGGCAGGCGCCGTCGGGGTCGTACGCGTCGGCGGCGCCCTCGACGAACCATTCCTCCTCGACGTAGCCGCGCGCTGCGAGTTTCGGGGGCGTCTCGACCGCGACCGGCCCCAGCAGGCGCGGCGCGGCGCCGATCACGCTCCCGCGTCGGATGCTTGGAGGGCCGCCTTGCCTTCGAGCAGCGCGGTCACCTCGTCCTCGGAGTAGCCCAGCTCGCCGAGGATCGCCGTGGTGTGCTCGCCGCACGCACAGGGGCCGCGCTGCACGAGACCTGCCGCGGGCGAAATTTCAACCAGCAGGCCAGGGTCCTCGAAGCGGCCCACGCTGGCGGCGCGGGTCTCGCTGACGAGCCCCAGGCGCTTCGCCTCCGAGTCGTCGAACAGATCGCGGCAGAAGGCCTCGTCGACGAGCTCGGCCGGCACTCCCGCGTCGTCGAGCGCCCGGAACGCGTCGGCGGCCGTCGCGCTCGCGAAGTACGACTCGAGCGCAGCCACGAACGATTCGTCATTGGCGTCGTCGGCGGGGGCGCCGGGCACTAGGTCGCGCAGCCTCGACCTTTCGGCGGAAGTGACGGCGGCCACGAAGATCCACTCGTCGCCGGGCGCGCACCGATAAAGCCGGTAAGAGGGTGAGAGCCCGTACTGACCAGCGTCGACGTGCCCCCAGTCGGCAGCCGAGCCGTCGGCGCGGATGTAGGCGTAGGAGGTGTGCAACAGGCCGGCGTTGACGATCGAGGTGCTCACCGCTTGCCCCTCGCCTGTGCGCTCCCGATGGTAGAGGGCCATGGCGATGGCGATGGCGGCCAAGAGTGCGTTCCCGGTGTCGCCCATGTTCGAGCGGCTCCAGAGCGGCGGGTTCCCGGCATCGCAGGCGCCGTCCTCCCATTCCGTCCCGGTCAAGGCGGCGGCCGTCTGGTCCGTGCCCGGCAGATCCGAGCGCGGCCCTTTCTCGTACCCGCGCGTGTTGCAGTAGACGAGGTGCGGGTAGCGGACGCGCAGGGTCTCGTAGTCGAGCCCGATGCGCGCCGCGGCGCCCGGGCGCCAGTTCAGCGTCAGCACGTCGGCGGTTGCCACCAACCGCTCCAGCGCTTCTCGGCCGGCCGGGTCCTTGAGGTTCAGCGCGATGCTGCGCTTCCCGCGGTTCGTGCCGAGCCCCATGTGCGTGCCGTTCCAGTACTTGTCGTACAGAGCGTTGACCTTGATCACCTCGGCGCCCAGGTCGGCGAGGGCGCGCCCGGTGAACGGGCCCGCCACTCCGAGTCCGAGGTCGAGCACGCGTATGCCTTCGAGCGCGTGCGCCGGCTCGCGCCGAGCGGGCGCCGCCTCGCGGTCGTTGTCGGATGCGTCGCCGGCCGCAGCCGCGAGGGCTCGCACCTCGTCGGTGTGCTGGCCCGGAAGCGGCGCCGGACCGGCGATGGATCCCGGCGTCGCGGAGAACTCCAGCAGCACGCCGGCGTGCCGGATCGGACCCTCGTCCGGGTCGTCCACCTCGGCGACGCAGCCATCGGCCAGGAACGACTTGTCGGCCAGCGCGTCGGCGGGTGACCGGACCGGCGCCACGCCCATGCCCGCTTCCTCCCCGGCGCGGATCCAGTCGTCTGAAGGGAACTTCGCGAAGGCCTCCGTGAGCAAAGGGTGCAAGAAGATGCCGGTGAGCAGCCCATCGGGTTCCATCGAGATGCGGTCGGGGTCATCGCGGTACGACGTGTCGAGCTCGGTCGGCCCGAGGGAGTCCTTTTCCGCCGCCGCCAGGACAAACCGGGGACGGACGGTCCAGTGGTGGACCCAACGGCCGTCTGCACACGGGTAGAGCCCCTCGATCGACCGCGAGTCGACCGGCCACATCCAATACAGCGGCGCGTCGGGGTGCTCCACGCGCTGCCAGTTGAGGCAGGCGGCGGCCAGCGCGCCCTGCAGCAGCGAGGTCGTCACGCGTTGTCCTTGGCCACTGACCTCGCGGGCGAGCAAAGCGGCCGAGATGCCGAGCGTGGCGACGTACGTCGCACCGATGCTCGGCCACTGGGTCCGGGGAAAGACGGGCCCGTCGCGGTCCGCGCCGCGCACTAGACCCTCAGGGGCGTCGAACTCAGGCTCGGGTCCCGGCCGGCCGTTGATGAACTCCATCGCCGTCCCGCGCCGCCCCCTCTGGTCGAACAGCAGACCCGTCCTCGCCGCGACGAGCGCGTCGTACCCGGGGCGGTCGCAGTGCGCCGGGTGCTCGCCGTACCCGGTGATGGAACAGGTAATGAGGCGCGGGTTGACGCGACCAAGCGCCTCGTGGTCGATTCCCAGGCGCGTGGTCGTGCCGGGCGAGAAGGCGTCGATCACGATGTCGGACTGCGCCGCCAGCGCCAGGAACCCGCGTCGCCCCTCGTCCGCCTTCAGGTCGAGCACGGCACTTCGCTTGCCGCGGTTCCACACGCGGTACCCGGTCTGGCCGGCGAACGGGTCACCCGACGGCGGCGCGATCCGGATCACGTCGGCGCCGTTGTCGGCCAGGAACATCGTGGTCATCGGCCCCGCGGTGCCCCACGAGAGGTCGAGGACCCGCAGGCCCTCCAGCGCTCCAGCCATCCACCCACCCCTTTGTGTCGCTCGGACCCACCATAGTAGTCACTATGTCCGGCGACGGCCTCGGCGCCTACCCGAACCGGCCCGCCAACTCCCCCTTGTCGATCTTCCCGGTGACGGTGCGGGGCAGCGCCACCACCACCTCGAGCTGCTCGGGCCAGGCGATAGGGCGCAACCCCTTCCCCTTGAGGAACTCGCCGAGAGCGGACAGGGTGGGCGCGGTCGTACCGGGCACCAACTCCACGACCGCGCAGACCCGCTCGCCCGTCCGCTCGTCGAGGAGCCCGATGACGGCGGCGTCGGCGATCGCGGGATGGCCGCGCACCAATTCCTCGACCTCCGCGGTCGCGATGTTCTCGCCGTTCCGGATGACGACGTCCTTGAGCCGCCCCGTGATCCGTACGAAGTCCTCGGCGTCGACGACACCCAGGTCGCCCGTCCGCATGAAACCCTCCTCGTCGAAGGCGTCGCCATCGAGCGAGCGGTCGACGTAACCGAGCATCACCTGTGGGGCCCGCACGCGCAGCTCGCCGGGCTCGCCGGCACGGCACGGGCGCCCGCCTGCTGCGACGACCCGCAGGTCGACACCGGGCAGCGGCCGCCCCTCCGACTCGGAAAGCTTGGCGTCGGGATCGGTCGGCCGGCCCATCGTCAGCACGGGAGCCTCGGTGAGTCCCCAGCTCGAGACGATGCCGCACCCACCGAGCTCGCGCTTGACCCGCTCGTGCAGTCCCGCCGGCTTGGGCGCGCCACCCCCCGGACAGCACCGCAACACAGGGAAGATTGGTGCGTCAGGCCGTCCGGCCTGGACGTCGAGATACGCGAGATGGAACGCCGTCCCCGAACCAGCCATGGTCACCCCCTCTCGGGCCAACACGCTCGCGGTGGGCTCGGGGTCGAAATGCTCGATCAGGATCAACGTCGCGCCCGACAGCAGGCCGGCCATCAGGTTGATGGGGCCGCCGATATGGGCGATCGGGAACGCGATACCGCTCCGGTCGTCCTCGGTGATGGCCAGGTGATCGACCATGCCCGCCGCGGCCGCCGCCAGCGTGCCGTCGGTGTGGCGGACTCCCTTCGGCAGCCCGGCGGTGCCCGACGTGTAGAACATCCATTGCGCCGGAGCCAGGTCCTCGTGGTCGGCGCCCGGGCCGACGGCCGGCAGCGGGATCGCCTCGTGCACGACCTGCTCGAGCGTGAACACCAGCGGCCGCCCACCGCGGGCCGCGGCGAGGTTGGAGCACAGCGCCCGGTAGTCCACCCCACGCCACTGCGGCGTGACGATCATCAGGTCGACCGAGGTCTCATCGAGGATGTGCCCGATCTCGCGCTCGCGGTAGACGGGGATGATCGGGTTCTGCATGGCCCCCAGACGGGACAGCGCCGCGGTGACGACGAGCGTGTCGATGGCGGTCGGCAGCACCCACGACACGAGCGAGTTCGGGCCAATGCCGGCTACGGCCAAGCGCTCGGCCACGTGGATCGACCCGTGCCGTAACTCGGCGCACGTCATCCGCCGGCCCTCTTCGTCGACCAGGAGCGTGTGGTCCGGGCTCGCCTTGGCGCGCGCGTCCAGCAGATCGACCAGCGAGGGAGCCTCCTCAGCGGGCGTGCTCATCGCCACCCACCCGTCATGGGGTTCCCTCACTGCTCGTTCCGCCCGAGCCGAGCGCGCAACTCGCGCAGCGATTGCTCGAAGGCGGGGCGTGTCATGGACCAACGCTGCGGCCCGAGTTCGAGGGCGATCGCCTCGCTCGTCGTCCGCGCCGAACTCGATGCCCTCAGCGTCCCCTTCGTCACCGCCACCAACTCGGCGTCGCGCTCGGCGGCCCGTCGGGCCAGGCGCACCGCCTCCCCCGGCAACTGGTCGGCCGGCACGCAGCGCCAGGCCAAACCCCGGGCGGCCGCCGCCTCGCCGTCGAGCACCTCGCCGAACAGGCTCAAGGCCGCGGCCGCCTGACGTCCGACGGCGCGCTCGAGGCGCCAGAGCTGGCCGCCTCCGGGATGGAGGCCCACGTCGAGGAAGCGGGCGTCGAAGCGGGACTCCGGCGTGCACAGCGCGACATCACAAGCAAGCAAGAGATTCATGCCCGCGCCGATCGCGGCACCGTCGACCGCGGCCACGGTCGGCATCGGCGCTCGGTCCAGTGCCGCAAAGACGCCGTACATCGCCTCGAGCGGTGCCTTCGGTTCGAGCAGATCGTCCACCGAGCCGCCGGCACAGAACACCGGAGGAGTGTTGCCCAGGACCAAGGCACGGCAACCCGAACGGGCGGCCTCGTCGATCGCGTCGCGCAGCGCGCACACCATGTCCCACGAAAGGGCGTTGCGGCGGGACGGGTCGTCGAGGACGATGGTGACGACCCCGTCGTCCTGCCGGACCCGGAGCAGGGAGGCCGACGCGCTCACTCCCCCGCTTGCCGGCGGGCCGCGTCTCGAATTTTCAGGGTCACGTGTGCCGTCCTTTGGTTCCGACGGCGCGTCGGGGGCGTGTCCGAGGCCAGAGCCCGAGCGGTCCCAAGGTGCCGTCGGCGCCAGATCTTATAAGATATCCAATTATGCTTCCCGCGGCCGCTGAGCCCTCGTCGCGCCGGCCGGCCGGGCCCCTCAGTGGAATCCGGGTGCTGGCGCTCGAGCAAATGCAGGCGTTGCCCTTCGCCACCCAGCTACTCGGCCGCCTCGGGGCGGACGTCGTGAAGATCGAGCCGCCGGGCGGCGAGCTCGGCCGCGCCGCGCAGCCGTCCATCCCAGACCCGCAGGGTCGCCCCTTGGGCGCGACCTTTCTGCGCAACAACCTCGGCAAGCGAAGCATCTGCGTCGACGCCAAGAGCCCTCGGGGACGGCAACTCGTCCTCGACCTGGCGCCGCGCTTCGACGTCGTGGCCGAGAACTTTCGGGCCGGGACGATGGCCCGGCTCGGCCTCTCCTTCGAAGACGTGGCGGCCGTCCACCCGACCTGCGTCTATGCGTCTGTCTCCGGGTTCGGGAGTCGGACGACCTCGCCCTACCGGGATCGCCCCGCGTTCGCTCCCGTCGTCGAAGCGATGTCAGGGATCTACGAGATGAAGCGCCAGGGGGACCAGCCACCGACGGTGTCGCCGGTTGGCGCGCTCGGCGACATCGGCGCCGCCCTCTTCGCCAGCGTGGGGATCCTCGCCGCTTTGCGCGAACGGGACAGGACCGGCCAGGCGCAATTCGTCGATGTCGCGATGTACGACTCCGTCGTGGCCATGACCGACATCGTGTCGAACTTCTGGTCCCTCGGTCTGAAGAACGGGGACACTGGTCCAGTCATCAACCACGGCTTCCGCGCCGGCGACGGCTGGTTCATCATTCAAGTCGGACGCGAGCACCACTTCGAGCGCCTGGCCGAGCTGGTCGGCCAACCCGACTGGGTTTCGGACGCCCGCCTGGCCACTCGCCAGGGGTGGATGGACCATCTCGACACGGTGCTTCGGCCGGCCATAGAGCGCTGGGCGTCGGACAAGACGCGCGAAGAGGCCAGTGCCACGCTCGCGTCGGCCGGGATCGCGGCCGGGCCTTGTCTCCGGGACGACGAGCTCACGAGCGACCCACACATTGCGGAACACCGCATGCTCGTCGGCATTGCCCGGCCCGACGGCGCCGAACCTCCGATCCTCCTCCCGGGGAACCCCGTACGCATCCACACAGCGTCGACGACCGCTGACACGCGGGTTCCCTGGCTCGGCGAGGATACCGACGCGATCCTCCAGTCCGAGCTCGGGCTGTCCCTCGATGAAGTCGACGCCCTCCGAGTCGACGGCGTCGTCGCCTAAGCGGTCGATGGGCGGATCCGACTCACACCTGGCACCTCCTTCCACCATCACGGCGGCGCTCGAGCGTGCGGCCACCGACTTCGAACACGACGAGGCGGTGGTGGACGGTGCGACACGGTGGACGTTCGCTCAGTTGCTAGGTGAGTCGAACCGCGTCGCCCGCGCCCTGGTCGCGAGCGACCTCGCGCCAGGTGACCGCGTCGCCCTGTGGGCACCCAACAGCGCCCGCTGGATCGCCGTCAGTTTCGGTGTCTACCTGGCCGGCGGCGTCCTGGTCCCGATCAATACGCGGTTCAAAGGGACCGAGGCCTGGCATGTCTTGCGCCGGTCGGGCGCCGGGATGCTCCTGGCCAGCACTGACACGCTGGGCACGGACCTCATCGGTCTACTCGACGACGGGGCGGACCTCCCTACCTTGCGCGAGGCCGTCGTGACGGATGGGCCGGCACGGCCGAACACCACCACATGGGAGTCCTTTGTCGCTCGCGACGAAGGCCACGCATTGCCGCTCGTCGATGCGGCGGACCTGGCCGACATCGTCTTCACCTCGGGCACCACGGGCGCGCCGAAGGGCGCCATGCTCGCCCATGGCGCGAGCGTGCGCACCTATGAGGCCTGGAGTGACGCCGTCGGACTGCGCCGAGGTGATCGTTACCTCTGCGTCTATCCGTTCTTCCACACGGCTGGTTTGAAGTCGGCGGTCCTCGCCTGCGTCCTGCGCGGGGCGACCATCCTCCCGCACGCCGTCTTCGACCCCGGCGCGGTCATGCGCCGGGTCGTCGATGAACAGATCAGCGTGCTCCCGGGGCCGCCGACCGTCTTTCAGTCCATTCTCGAACACCCGGACCGCCACACGTTCGACCTGTCGACGTTGCGGCTGTCGGTGACCGGCGCGGCGAGCGTCCCCGTCGAGGTGGTCCGACGCATGCGCGATGACCTCGGCATCGCCACCGTTGTCACGGGCTACGGGCTTACCGAGACGACCGGCACCGTGAGCATGTGCCGCCATGACGACCCCCCCGAGGTCGTGTCCCGCACCGTCGGCAAGCCCCTCGCCGGGGTGTCTGTGCGCGTCGTCGATGACGAGGGTGCGGCCGTCGGCGCCGGCGAGCCGGGCGAGCTCCTGGTCCAGGGCTTCAACGTCACGCTTGGCTACTTCGACGACCCGGAGGCGACAGCGGAGGCCATCGACGCCGACGGCTGGCTCCGTACCGGCGACATCGGACTGATCGACGACGACGGCAACCTGCGCATCACCGACCGCAAGAAGGACATGTTCATCGTCGGCGGGTTCAACGCCTACCCGGCCGAGATCGAGGGTCTGATGTTGACCCATCCCGACGTGGCGCTGGTGGCCGTGGTCGGAGTGCCCGACGACCGCCTGGGCGAGGTGGGCCAGGCC
>DASZLL010000157.1:0-3274 GCA_035552395.1 Acidimicrobiales bacterium | reverse complement strand
GTCATGATCGGCCCGACGAACATCGACCCAGGCGGTGGCGTGCTGACGGCGGTGTCGTGCCCGTCGGCGTATCAATGCACGGCGGTTGATAGGGACGGTCGCCAGGTCACCTTCGATCCGATCACGGCGTCGCCTATCTCGGGACCTACGACGATGGAGGCCGGCGGTAACGGTCTCACCGGGGTCGCCTGTCCGACGACGGGACAGTGCACGACGGTCGACGCCCAAGGAGGCCAGGCGACGTTCGATCCCGCGACCGGATTGCTGACAACAGGGCCGACGACGGTCGACGTGCGCGGTGGGCTAGCGGCCGTGGCCTGCCCGACGACGAGCGTATGCGTCGCGGTCGACATTCAAGGACGAGCGGTCGAGATTGACCCACTCCGTCCGAGCGCGTCGGTCGTGCAGCCGATCGCCGATGCCAACGACCTCACGAGCGTCGCCTGCAGCTCGCCGACGCAATGCGTCGCCGTCGACGTGGTCGGTAACGCGTTCGTGAGTTATTCGGTGGGCAGCAAGCAGAGTCTGACGGTCTCGCTCGGGGGCAGCGGGTCGGGCACGGTCGCCGACGGCCTGGGGGCGATTCGATGCGCTCCAGCGTGTACGGCGAGCTTGCTTTCTGGGGCGACGGACACGCTGACGGCTACCCCAGGCTCGGGCTCAGCCTTCACCGGCTGGTCGGGCGGGGCGTGCTCGGGCACCGGGCCTTGCACCATCACGCTGAGCTCGGATCAAAGCGTCACCGCGACGTTCGCATCCACCTCGAGCGCCGGCGGTGGAACGGCGCCCAGCGTCGGAGGCACCTCCGGCGGCGGGTCGGTGACTGGCCCCGACACCGGGAGCGGTAGCGGCACCGGAAGCGGTAGCGGCGGGGGCGCGGGCCACGGCGCCTCGCCGATCGCGAGGAGCGGGCGTGCGACCGTCCGTGGGACCCTTGCGACGGTTGCCGTCTCATGCACCGGCTCGGCCGGTTCGGGCTGCCTGGTGACCGCCGGTATGACGATCACCGAGGCGCTGCGGGACGGAAAGATCGGCTCGCTCCGTGATCTCGAATCCCGGCGGGCTAGGGTGTCGAGGAAGGTCGTTAGCGTCGGGCACGCCACGGCGGTGATCCGCTCGGGCCGGACCGTGCTCGTCCACCTCCGCCTCACCGGCACTGGGAGTCGGCTCTTGCGGGAGTCGCGCGACCACCAGATCAAAGTCAGGCTCACGGTCACCCAGACCATCGGGGCCAGGCACAAGGTCATCACCCGGCATACGCTGACCTTCACCACACGCCGGCGCTAGAGTCACCCCACGCGTGGATACGCGACTCCGGCATCCGTTTGCCGACATGAGTTCGGGCCGTTTCGCCGGAGACCGGTACGCCGACGCGGTCCGCGACGATGAGCGCACCGCCCAGCAGCTCGGGATCAGCGCCGTGCCGACCTTCGTCGTCGACCGCGCGCTCGCCGCCTCGGGGGCCCACCCGCCCGAGGCCCTGCTCGGCCTGCTGCGCCAGGGTTGGGAGGCCGGCGCGCGGGAGCCGGCTGCCGCCCGGCGCGACTAGGCTTTCCCCCTACATCGATGTATGGTTCCCCGACACGGGGAACGCACGCGAGGGGTCCGCGAGCTACCCCGGTTTGGGTGTGTCGCGGCGGTCCGTGCATCTGCGATATCGATGAGAACGGTGGTCCGCGTGAGAATGACCGTCCCGCAGCTGGCTCGTCCCGCATGGTCGCTTGCTCTCGTCGCCGTAGCCGTGTTCCTCATGAGCGCCCCGATCTCGGCCGAGGCTGCCTCGTCGTCCTGGATTGGCCCACTCGGGTTGGAGTTCACGGGCTCGACATTCGCGCTCGACGGCGTGGCGTGTCCAGCGCCGCGGCAGTGCACCGCGGTTGACCGCGCGGGCAGAGAGATGACCTTCGATCCGGTGACGGGAGGGCTGATCAGCGGGCCTACCACTGTCGATGCCAACACGATTTTCGGGGCAGCGTACACGCTCAACGGCCTGGTCTGCGTGTCGACAGTCCAATGCACAATCGTCAACCCGGCCGGGGCTGAGGTGACGTTCAACCCCGTATTGGGAACGATCATCGCCGGCCCGACGCTGGTGGATCCCGGCCGCGGCGGCGTGAGCGCGCTGGCATGCTCGTCAACGACCCAGTGCACGGCTTTGGACAACTTTGACAGCGAAACTACCTTCGATCCGACGACCGGAGCCATCATGACGGGGCCAACCCCGATCGACCCCGCCTCCCCGGGCATGACCGCGCTGGCATGCCCATCGACAGTCCAGTGCACCGCCACTGACTCGTACGGGTCGCAGGTGACCTTCGACCCCTCGACGGGCGCGGTGATCACCTTGCCCACAGTCGTCGACTCGTCCGGGCGGCTGAACGGGGTGGCATGTCCATCCGTGAGCCTATGCACGGTCGTGGACGACAACGGTCATCAGGCGTCCTTCGACCCAACGGGCGGCGTTGTCAGCGGGCCGACGGACCTGGCCGGCTCCTTCGCCACCAGCGGCGGGATCGGTCTGACGCAAGTGGCGTGCATCTCGACGGACGCGTGCACCGCGGTGGGGCCAGGCGGCGTACAGGTGACTTTTCACCCGGCCACGGGAGCGGTGATAACGGGCCCATCCCTCATCGCTGCCGCCGCAACCTGGTCTGAAGTCGCCTGCCCGGCGATCGATGAGTGCGTGATGGTCGACGCCGCCGGCAATCAGGCCACCTTCGACCCAACGACGGGATCGGCAACTTCGGGCCCAAGAGGTCTTGACAGCGCCGGCAACGCTCTCGTGGGAGTGGCGTGCCCATCGAGCGACCAATGCACAGCCGTCGACCCCGCCGGCGGTGAGGTGACGGTCAACCCTCTCGCGGGAACGCTCATCTCGGGGCCGACAAGCGTTGACGCCTATCGGCACCCGCAGCCGGTCGCGGTGGCGTGTCCGTCGACGGCTCAGTGCACTCTCATCGACGACCTCGGGCAACAGGTCACGTTCAACCCAGCGAGCGGGTCGGTGATCGCCGGCCCGAACAGGGTCGACAGCATCAGTGGCGTGATGACCGCGGTGGCGTGCCCGTCGACCGCACAGTGCACGGTCCTCGACGATTCCGGGCACGCGGTGACGTTCAACCCGACGGGCTCGGTCATGATCGGCCCGACGAACATCGACCCAGGCGGTGGCGTGCTGACGGCGGTGTCGTGCCCGTCGGCGTATCAATGCACGGCGGTTGATAGGGACGGTCGCCAGGTCACCTTCGATCCGATCACGGCGTCGCCTATCTCG
>DASZLL010000156.1:0-2074 GCA_035552395.1 Acidimicrobiales bacterium | reverse complement strand
CGTCGAGGTCGTGCTCGAGCTCGAGCCGCACGCGGCCAAGACGAAGGCGCCGAAGCTCGCGGCGCCGGCGCCGCCGACGGCCTTGAGGAACTTCTTGCGGCCCACGTCATCGCGGACGAGCTCCTCGACGATTCCCCGCGGTTGCGGGGCCAGCTCTTCTTGCTCTCTAGGGTCTGAGGGCATCAGCAAACCTCCGGTCAGGCGCCTGGACGCCTGCGGCGTGGGCGACAGTAGATGCCCCGGGTCGCCGCCTCGGCGCCGGGATTGATCGTTCAGTACGGGGTGCCGGACGGGACGGATCAGCGCCTGTCTCGGGTGATCCGGACCGGGGTTTCGGCACGTAGGGAGAGCACAAATCTGCTCACTGGAAACGGAGAGAACGCCATGCCGACGGGAATCCTCAGTCCGATGCATCTGCTCATCGTGTTGGTCGTAGCGCTGGTTGTGCTCGGACCCAAGCGCCTCCCCGGGGCGGGTAAGGCGCTCGGTAATGGCCTGCGTGAGTTCAAGGACTCGATCAGCGGTATCTCGCCCGCCGAGGAGCCGGCCCAGATCCCGGCCGTCGCCTCGGGCCCCGCCGAGGCGCCCGCCCCGCTGGCGCCCGCCGCGGTGCCGGTCGCGGCCGGCGAGCCCGCGTAGAGTCACCTCGAGACCCGCACCGAGGACACTGACACAAGATGCCGCCGAGCATGAGCCGCATGGGACGCCTGGCCACGCTCGGCGAGCATCGCCTGCGCGGCCTGGCCGACGAGGAGCTGATGGTTCGCATCGCCCGCGCCGACGCCGACGCCTTCGACCTCATCTACGAGCGCCACGCCGATGCCGCCTTCTCCCTCGCCTACCGCATCAGCGGCTCGCGGACGGCGGCCGAGGAGGTCGCGCAGGACGCGTTTCTGGCGCTGTGGCGCAACGGCCAGCGCTACGAAGCCAGCCGCGGCAGCGTCCGCAACTGGATCCTCGGCATTGTCCATAACCGCTCCATCGACGCCCTGCGGCGGGCTGTCCGGCACGACTCCCGCCGCGCCGGGGACGAGGGGCTGGCCGAGCGCCTGATGTCACCCGACCGCACCGACGAGGAGGTCGGCCGCCGCCAGGACGCGGGCACCGTGCGCACCCTCCTCGACGACCTGCCCGCGGACCAGCGCCGCGTGATCGAGCTCGCCTATTTCGCCGGTTTTACGCACACTGAGATTGCCGATATGCTCACCATCCCGGTCGGCACCGTTAAGGGACGGATGCGACTCGGGCTGGAGAAGCTCCGCCTGCGGATAGAGATCTCCGGAGTGACCATATGAGCGCCCTGGGACCGAAGTACTGCGGGAAAGGTGACACCGCTGGTGCCTACCTACTCGGCTCCCTGCCCGAGGACGAGGCCGATTCCTTCGAGCTCCATCTCTCGAGCTGCGCACAGTGCCAGCGCGACGTCCACCAGCTCGCGGCGGCCGCCAACGGACTCGGCACCGCGGTACCTACGGTCGCGGCTCCGCCCGAGCTCGGGCAGCGGATCCGCAGCATCGTGCGGGCCGAGGCCGAGCTGCTCCAGGCGGCCGGGCCCGAGGCCGACCGCCCGGCCCCGAGGTCGCGTGCCCGAACGGGTTGGCTCGGCGGCGCGCGCTGGCCGGCGCCGCGGATCGCGGTGGCGGCGACGCTGGCGGTCGGAGTGCTGTGCGGGGTGATTGTGGGCTCGACCCTGCTCGGCGGCTCGACGCCGGGCACGCGCACGATCCGCGCCCAGGTCCTCCAGCCCGGGGTGGCTCCGGGCGCGCGCGCGGCGCTCGACGTCACGGGCCAGCACGGGACGCTCAACGTCAGCCACTTCCCGGCCCCGCCGGCCGGGCGTGTCTACGAGGTCTGGGAGCTGGGTTCGGGCGCCGCCCCGCGTCCGACCGACGCGCTCTTCAGCGTCAACACCCGCGGCAACGGCACCGTCGCGGTGCCCGGATCGCTGCACGGCGTGCGCGAGATCCTGGTCACGGCCGAGCCCCTGGGCGGAAGCCAGGCCCCGACCCGCAAGCCGATCATCGAGGCGAGCACGGCTTAGCGGGTCTCCCGGGAACGTTCCGCCGGAAGCGTC
>DASZLL010000155.1:0-1635 GCA_035552395.1 Acidimicrobiales bacterium | reverse complement strand
GACGAACGGTGCTAGTCGGGTTCGTTGCGTGGCCGTGAGGCCGCTGAGGTGCCGCTCGTCGAGCTGTACGTCACCCGCGCATCACTAACGCGACCGGCAGGCCGAGTTCTTGAGCGACGGCGTGCGCGGCGGACTCCTCTGCGATGGGTGCCGGGATCAAGCACCGCAGGCACGGGCCGTCGGGGACGATATCTTGGAGCCCAACGACCGTATCGCCGGTGGCAGCGTCGATCAGCCGGTCGGGCCAGAGGCCCTGCGCGTCGTGGCGCTCGGATCGAGTCGAGGCCTGTGAGCACGACCGGCGGCCAGCCAAGCTCGCCAGGATCGATCTTGGATCGACGGATACCGCAATGCTCGCGTCGGCGAGCCGTCGTTCAAGCTGGCTTTCGGACTCGCCGGTTGCACCGGCCGCCAGATGCACGCCACGGGAGTGCTCAGTTCGCATTGATTGCGTCCTCATCGAAGCGCACAGCCAGCGTGCCCCGGGGGCCGACGACAGGCGATGCGGTCGGGATTCGTCCACCGCGGTAGGTCCACCAGTCCCACGCCACTGGGTCGGTCGGTGGTGAGGCGTACGTGGGAAGCACAGATGTGATGAAGCCTTCGACGCTAAGCCATGCGTGAGGTCGCTCTTCGAGAGGAACGCCGCCGAGTTGTGGCTATGGAACTGGGCGCGAATTGCGTGGCCGACGTGATCGGCGTCGCCGAACAGCACGGCCATTGCGCGGCCCGTTGCGCGGCCCGAGACAATGAATCGGGAACGCCGGCGGCTGATCCCGGTTGTTGCCGTGATCGCGACTGAGGTAGCGCCACTCGCGGCGCACATACCCGCGCTCCGCTGTCATTTCGGCTATCGCACCTGCCCCAACAGTCGGGCTACTTCAAACGCCGCCGGCGGCTGGCCGAAACGCTGGAGTGGCTGATGGGCATGTTCGCCAGCCAATCCCCAGGGTCCGAAGACGACCTGCTGTTGATCGACTCGACGCCTGTGGAGTGCGCCCGCAGCCGCGAGACGGTCAAGCGAGCCGGGTCCTCCAGCCTGGTCGGAGCGATCGCTGATGTGGCTGACTACGGGTACTGCCCAAGCCATTCGCGGTTTTTCTGGGGGATGCGCCTGCACGCGATCTTCGCCCCCGACGGCACCCCCAGAGCGTTGGAGCTGTGCTCCCCGAAGCGTGATGAGCGCGAAGTCGGCCTGGTGCTGTTGGACCGCGTCCGGCGCCACGGGCCGGTGACGCTGATCGGCGACAAGGGCTACGCCGGACGCGCGTTCGCGACCGTGGTCGCCGCGCGTGACGCGACGATCATCCGGCCCCGCCGTCGAGACGAACCGGGTCACTCCTCGTCGGCCAACCACAGGGCGTACGCGTGCCAGTCCAGCAGTCGGCCGAGCTCGCCCTCGATCGTGAACGCCTCGTGTTCAGAAGCCCGACGGTTGGACGAATCGGCCCCGTCGCCTATATGGTTACGTACCGCGCGTATCTATATACCAATTCCTCCTCGCACCACCAGCCGACCCCATGCATCCACTGCACCCCAACTCGACAAGCGCCGACAGATGGACGCCAGTGTTACGCGGGTGAGGACTGACACCCCCTGGAACCTGCAAAAAGGAGCGAGATGTCGACCAGCTAT
>DASZLL010000154.1:0-30320 GCA_035552395.1 Acidimicrobiales bacterium | reverse complement strand
CGAAGTTGGTGTCACCCGAGAAGGTCGCCGTGATGACGTGCGGGCCCGCCGACAAGGTCGTCGTCGTGAAGCTCGCCGTGGCGGAGCCACCGCCTCCTGTCACCGCGATGATCGCCAGCGTGGTCGACCCGTCGCTGAACGTCACGGTTCCGGAGGGCGTGCCCGATCCGGTGGTGTGCGTCACGGTTGCCGTCATCGTCTCGGGCTGACCGAACACGACCGGGTTCGGGGAGAGCAGGAGCCCCGTCTGGGTCGGGATCTTGGAGACAGTGAAGCTGAACGACCCGTTGGACCCGAGGAAGTTCGCGTCACCCTCGGCGACGAAGGACACGGTGTGGGCGCCCGGCGCCAAGCCGTTGACGGGTCCGACGCTGGCGTCACCGTTGGCGTCGAGCGTCACCGGGGTCCCGAGGGTCGAGCCGTCCAGGCTGAACTGCACCAAGCCGCTCGGTGTCCCTGCGCCGGGTGCCACGGCGGCCACCTGGATGCTGAAGGTCTCTGCCTGGCCGAACGGGTCGGGGTTGGCCGATGGCGATCCGCTCGCCGCCGTCGCCGCCTGCTGGACCCGTTGGGTCAGCACGGCACCGCTCGGGTTGAAGCCGAACTCGCCCGCGGTCTCGTTGCCGCTGTAGGCCGCGATGACGGCGTGACCGCCGGCGGCCAGCGACGAGATCGCCCCGCTGTTGGCCACACCGTTTGCGTCGAGCAGCACCGGCGCCCCGATGTTCGCGCCGTCGACCGAGAACTGCACCGTCCCCTGAGGAACGTTCGGCCCGCTGGCCTGGTTCACGGTCGCCGTGAAGGAGACGGACTGCCCGTAGACCGAAGGTTGCTGCGAGGTCGTGAGCAGTGTCGTCGTGTCAACGACGGGTGGGGCGGGCTGCACCGACTGGTCGAGGGCCTGTGATGCGCTCCCGGTGAAGTTGGTGTCGCCGCCATAGGTAGCGGTGACGAACGTGTCACCGAGCGGCAGGTTGGCCAGCTGGATGGAGGCCTGCGCGCCGCTGACCGTCTGGCTCAGGTTGGCGGAACCAAGCGTCGTGGCGCCACCGTCGGTGCTGAACGTGACGAGGCCGGTCGGGTTGCCACCGCCGGGGGCGTTGGGCGACACCGTGGCCGTGAACGTGACCACCTGGTCTTGGATGGACGGATTCGGGTTGCTCAGCAGCGACGTCGTGGTCGCGTCCAGCGCCACGATCTGAGTCGTCGATCCGGAGCTCGTCGCGAAGTTCCCGTCGCCCGAGTAGATCGCCGACACCGTGTACGTCCCGGCGCCGAGTGCGTCGTTCACGCTGGCCGTACCACCCGAGAGGGCGATCGGGCCACCGAGCGGCGCGCCGTTCACGCTCACCTGCACCGAGCCCGTCGGGATGCCCGCACCGGGCGCCTGCGGTCCCACGGTGATGTCGAAGGTGGTGCCTTGCCCCGCCACCGTCGGGTTCGCCTCCGAAGTGATGGTCGTCGTGGTCTGCGACGGCAGCACGTTGAGGTTGATGGGCGGTGAGTTCGAGGAATCGAACTGCTCGTCGTCACCGGCGTACGAGGCTGTCAGCGCCTGATTGCCGACCGAGAAGGAGCTCACCGTGATGCCGGCGGTGTCCGGGCTGCCCCCGTTGAGGGTGGCGGTGCCGAGCAACGTCGACCCGTCGAAGAAGGACACGGCACCGTCTGGCGTACCCGGGGTAGCGACCACCGTCGCCTGCAAGCTGACAGTCTGGCCGAACACCGAGGGGTTCGGCGAGAGCTGCAGCGTCGTCGACGTCGGCGTCAGCGGCGGGTGCACCCGGTAGGCCGGGATCGTCCCTGTCGACGTGCCGTAGGTCGCTGCTCCGCTGTACACGGCGGTGACGACGTGGTTGCCCAGCGTCATGGTGTTGTCGGCGATGCTCGTGGCGTTCCCGCCGGCGTTCACGTTGACAGGGCTGCCCAACTGGGAGCCGTCGACCGAGAAGGTCACGGTGCCAGTGATCGCACCCGACGTGGGGCCGGTCGCGCTCACGTGCGCCGTAAACGTCACGGGGTCACCCAGCGAGGCGTCGGGCTCCGAGGCCGTGAGGCTGGTCGCGGTCGGGTCGAGTTGGACCGTGAACGGGCTGCTCGCGGAGCTGGCGGTTTCTGTCGGCGTGGCCGCAGCGCTCGCACTGATGGTCGATGTGCCGACCGGCCCGGCGATCGTCATGGCGGTCGTGGCCACACCGTTCGATCCTGTCGTGGCGTTGACGGTGGTGCCGTTGAGGGAGAAGGTCACGACCGCGCCGGAGACGGGTTGGCCCGTGCCGATGTCGATCACCTGTGCGGAGACTGTTTGGGCGGAGCCGATCAGGCCCGACGTTGCCCCCGTATAGGTCGTGGCGCTGCAGTCCTGCGGCCCGACCTCGAGCGTCACGTTGTTGGACGCACCGCCCGCGCTGACCTCGATCGGCCAACTTCCGTTCACGCCTGGCTTCTGCAAGCCGTCGGCTACGACGGGCGCCGTGAAGTTCACCGTGTAGGTTCCGCCGGTTCCGGTAGTCGTCGACTGCGAGATGCCCGCGCTCGGGGTCACCGTCGACTGGTCGAGCGTGGCGTGCACCGAGACACCGGACGAGCCGGTGCTGAGGGCACCGGACACCGGCACCGTCTCACCACCGCACGCGACGCCGTTCGTGAGTCCGCCGATCGATTCGCTTACCGTGAGGGCCGGGCTGGGCGTACTGGAGGAGACGAGGGCCATCGACGTGGCGACGCACGACGCCGTCGCGCTCGACGTGCACGAGGACCCGAGGGGCACGCCCTGCAAGTAGCTGTCGGTCGCCACATTGTGGAACGTGTTCGACCAGGTACGGGTCTCCGATGTCGTGTTGGCCGTGTCGTTGTAGCTGATCTGGTCCACCGGGGTGTTGCTCGCGATCGGTGGGCTCGCCGTCGTGCTGACGTCGGTCGCGGTGGTGTCGATCGGCCCGAAGCTGTCGATCGGGTCGGTCCCGTTACCGAAGGACCCGGCGTTGTACATCACCTGGCCGTTGTCGTAGACGTCGGTGTTCTCGAGCCAGGTGTCCCCGCTGTGCAGACGGAAGTCCTGCACCACCTGGGCCGGCGTGTACACCTCGTCGTTGATCAGCTGCAACGTGACCGTGACCAGCCCCGCCGCCGTGCCACTGATGTTCTGCGTCTGGTCGACCTCGACCGTGGCGAGGTTCCCCACCTCGACCCATTCGGTTCCCGACATGCTGGACGAGCCCGTGTTGACGCTCAGGCTCTGGCCGTCGGCATTCCCCGATCCGCTGGTCACGGTCCCGGTGAAGTTCAGCTGGTAGGTGTTGTACGTCCCGGACGCGGTGGCGCCGGCTGTAGCGGAGGTGCAGACGCCGCCGGTGTACGAAGCGGGGCACACGTAGTTCGTGTGCGACACGACACCCGCGACCGTGTAATGGACCGACTCTGCGAGCGTGAAGAATTCGGGGTTGCCGCCTGGGGGTGCTGGCGAGTCGATCGTGTACGTCTGGTTGTACGTCCACGTCCAACCGGTTTGGTAGACCCCAACATCGTCACCGCTCGTCTGCGGCGGCGCAGCTCCCGCGGGCGCCACTCCGGGCGCCCCCATGAGGAGAAAGCCGGACATGGTTCCGGCCGCGACAATAGATACGGACAGACGTCGGATAAGACCGCGCACAGCCCCGCCCTTTCTGCACGCCCCAACCCATTAAACCCGCCAGGGTCTCCCGCGAAAGGCGTGACTTAGGAGACTTACGTCTCGCTTGTGGGGCGATGGTAATAAATATCGCGTGAAGAAAGCAACCTTCGTTTCCGAAATTGATCGCGTGACGTTCCCGTTATGAACGGCGCGACGCGTCGTCGTACGGCCACGACGACCCGCCACACTCAGGAGAAACGGTCGCGATCGTTGTCCCGCCGCGATGTTCGACCCGGGCGTTCAAGCTTTGACAAAAAACTTTTGCACTGCGCGAGTTGATGAACGAACGTTTGGACCAACATCGCGTTCAGAATTCGTGCGCGTTATCGCCGAGCGACCCCCTTCGCTCTTGCCGATCGCATCGTCGTTCATGGGGGGCGTACAACGCTGTAACGGCGTGACGCAGGATCGGAAACCGCCGTTGCGCTCACGCTCTGACGGACATGGCCCTTCGCTACGTTGGGCGAGTGCGTATCGAGCGGGTGGGCGACTTCACGCTTGGATGGGGCGAGTCCCTCGTCTGGGACGAGCGCAGCGATCGCCTCTACTTCGTCGACTGCGCCGCGCAGACACTGCACTGGCTCATCGGCGAGGACACCGAGCTCCATAGGCTCCGGCTCCCCTCGATGCCGGCAGGCATCGTGCCTACGGAGGATGGCACCCTCGTCGCGTGCCTCAACGACGGCCTCCACCGCGTTGATCCCGATGCCGGCACCACGTCGCTGATCACCGCCTATCCGGAGGGTCTTGGGCAGCGGGCCAACGATGCCTGCGCTGACCTCTCGGGCAATCTCATCACGGGCACGCTCAACCTCGAGCACGGGGCCGGGTCGTCGTGGTGGTACTCGTCGGGCCACGGGTGGCGCCTGCTCGATCCGGACATCTCCAACACCAACGGCCCGACCGTCGGCGTGCTCGGAGGGTCGATGACGCTGATCATCGGCGACACCTCCGCGCAGTACTACTCCTATCCCTACGACCCAGATCAGGGCACCGTGGGCGTCCGCTCGGTGTTCGGCGACGTCACCGCGCTCGAGGGCATGCCGGACGGCGCCACTCTCGACGAGGACGGCGGCCTCTGGTGCGCCCTCGTTGGCGGCGGCCAGCTGGCGCGCTTCACTTCGGCGGGGCTCGATCGCACGCTCGCCGTGCCCGCGGCGAACCCCACCGATGTGACTTTCGGCGGTCCCGCGCTCGACCGTCTCTTTGTCGTCAGCGTGGCTTCGGGCGACGCCGATGCGCCCGGGCTCGACGGCGCGCTCCTCGTCGTCGACGACTTGGGACTGCGAGGCCGTCACGAGCCTCGGTTCCGTCTCGACCTGGCGGGCGGCTGAGGCGGCTCGAGGCAGCCCATGTGAACTCCGACCGGACAATGATCGGACCGCGGCGCGGCCGTCGGTGGTTCCTCACCGGTTTCGCCGGGGTGACCGGGTTCCTTGCCCTCGAGGCGCTCGTCCGGCAGCCGGGTTCGGCCTACGACCTCCACGCGTCGACCGACGACGACTCCAGCACCCGCGGCCTCATCGTCGCGTACGCGCTCGCGCTGTTGAGCGCGCCGCTCCTGCGACGCCTGCCGGTTCGTTCGCTCCCCGCCCTGGCCGCGCCACTTGGTCTCGCCGTCCTCTTGCTTGGTCTCGTCCTGCGCGTCTGGTCCATGCAGACCCTGTCCCACGCGTACACCCGGACGCTACGCGTCAGCAACCTGCAGACCGTGACCGACCGTGGGCCATACAGGCACGTTCGCCATCCCGGGTATCTCGGCTCGCTCCTGATCTGGTGCGGGTTCGCCCTCTCCTCAGGCAGCGCCGTCGTCGTCGGCACCCTCGCCGCGCTCCTCGTCCCGGCGTACCTGCACCGCATCGGCGCCGAGGAGGAACTGCTCGAGCGCCAATTGCTCGCCTACGCCGACTACCGCGATCGCACCAAGCGGCTCGTACCCCACGTCTGGTAAGACCAGAGACCCGTGCAGACGATCATCCTTGGCAGTGGCGTTCCTTTCCCCGACCCCGAACGGGCCGGCGCCTCCACGCTCGTGCGAACGTCCGCGGGCGACCTCCTCTTCGACTGCGGGCGGGCCGTCCTCATGCGAGCCGCTGCGGTCGGTGCGAGCGCGTCCGCCCTGCGCGCCGTGTTCCTCACTCATCTGCACAGCGACCACATCACCGACCTCAACGACGTGGTCACGACGCGCTGGATCATGTCCTTCCAACCGAGCCCGCTCTCCATTTTCGGACCGGCGGGCACCGCCGGCCTCGTGCAGGCGACCGAAGCCATGCTCGAACCCGACATTCGCTACCGCATGACCCACCACGACGACCTCACCTGGCCGCCCTCGGCCGACGTCACCGAGAGCGAGCAGGGCGAGCTGCTCGTCGACGGGGCAGTGCGCGTCACCGCCGCACCGACCGACCACGCGCCGGTGCGCCCGACGCTCGGGTACCGGATCGACGACGGTGGCGCCTCCGTCGTCATCGCCGGCGACACCGTGCCGTGTCCCGGACTCGACGACCTGTGCGCCGGGGCTGACATGCTCGTGCACACGGTGATCCGGCGCGACCTGCTCGAGCCGCTCAACATCCCTCGGCTCAACGACGTCTTCGATTATCACTCGACCGTCGAGGACGCCGCGCGCACGGCCGCCCGCGGTGGAATCGGCACCTTGGTCCTCACCCACCTCGTTCCGGCACCACGGCCAGAGGCGGAGCACGAGTGGGCGGAGCGAGCGCAGGCCCATTTCGACGGCATCATCGTCGTGGCTCGTGACCTCACCAGCCTCGATGTGGGCAACTAGGCCAGCGCTCTAGAAGACGATCGCGCCCGCCTGCGCACGCGGGTCATTCGCCGACACGATTTCTTTGCCGAGCGGGGCGATGGCCACGGCGGCCAGCTTGAGATTCCCGAGGCCGAGCGGGATCCCGATGATCGTGAGGCACAAGAGGAGGCCCAGCATCACGTGCGCGAGGGCCATCCAGAGGCCGGCGACCACGAACCAGATCACGTTTGCGATCGCCGACGGCGCGCCGGCGTCCGGCTTGCGCACGACGGCGCGGCCGAAGGGCCAGAGCACGAAGGAGGCCAGCCGGAAGCAGGCGATGCCGAAGGGGATCGTGATGATCAAGAGACACAACACGAGGCCCACGACGGCGTAGCCGATGGCCAGCCACAGGCCCGAGAGCACGAACCACAGTACGTTCAGCACGGTCCGCATGACCCCTCCTCCGATTATCTCTGGCGCCGGCGCTGGCGCCGTCGCCGGGGGCGCGAGGCCCCGAGCCGCTCCTCGCGCAGGCTCTCCGCGGCGCGGTCGTCCAGCGGCGCCAGCGCCACGTCGTCGAGCGCCCACGACAGCAGCAGATCGGCCAGCGCCGGGTTGCGCGCCAACACCGGCCCGTGGAGGTAGGTCCCCACCACGCGACCTTGCACTGCGCCCTCGCTGCCGTCGCCGCTGCCGTCTCCGCTGCCGTCTCCGTTGCCGACGCCGGTGGTGACCCGGCCGAGCGCGACCGCACCGTCGGCAAGGGCGGTGACGCCGCCGTGGTTCTCGAAGCCGGTGAGGGTCGGGAGGTCCGCCAGGCCCACCGGCTCGGTCACTACCTCGCCCACCGCACGCGGGCCCGAGCCCTTTACCGTTTCGATGTCGAGCAACCCCACGCCTTCGTGCACCTCGCCGGTGGCGCCGGGAAAGCTACGCCCGACGACCTGGAAGCCAGCGCAGACCGCCAGCACCACGGCGCCGGCCGCCGCCCGAGCCGCCAACGTGCCGTCCTCGACGAGCGTGCGGGCGGCGCGCACCTGAGGACCGTCTTCGCCCCCGCCGAGGCAGTAGATGTCAGCCTCGGGCACTCGCGCATCCGAGGCCGCCTGCAGCAACTCGACGTCGTAGCCGCGCCACTCGGCGCGCCGGGCCAGGATCAAGCCGTTACCCCCGTCCCCGTAGGTACCGAGCAAGTCCGGGAAGACGACCGCGACACGGAGCGCGGCGCTCATGTCGGCGCCCCGAGCAGGTCGTGGAAGGCGGTGTAGTTGCCGATCACGTCGACGAGTACGTCCGCGTCGCCTGCGGCGGCCGTGGCCACCGCGCGCGCGGGGTCCTCTTCGGTCGTGTGCGCCACGCCGGCGTAGCGCAGGCGCACCGACAGGTCGCGGTAGCGGTCGCCGGTGGCCACCACCGTGCGCCCGGCGACCCGCTCGAAGGGGACGTCCCACAGCCAGCTCGGGTCGGCGCCGTCGGCCACCCGCGCGTTGATGCTCACCACGAGCGGCGTGGTCCCTCCGGCGACCAGGTCGAGCAATTCGTCCCAGCCGGCGGGGTTCTTCGCCAGCATCAGCCGCGCGTCCTTCCCGCCGAACGCGCGCACCGTGAAACGCCCGGCGACGTCCTTGACCTCCGCCATGGCGTCGAGTGCCTGGCCGGCATCGATGCCACAGACCTCCGCCGCGACAGCGGCCAGCAGTGCGTTGGCCTGGTTGAACCGTCCTGGGAGCGCAAGCCGGACCTCGTGACGCCGCCCGTCTGCCCACACCGCGGTCGGGACGCCACCGGCCTCTGCCACCAGCTCGACCTCCACCGTGGGCCGGGCGAACTCGCAGTCCCGGCAAGACCACGACCTCTGACCGAACTCGATGCGCCCCTCACATGAGGGGCACCCGACGGCATCGTGTTGCCAGCGCATGCCCGCTCCGACCCAGTGCACGTCGGATGCCGCGCCGGCCCCCCACACGACGAGGGGGTCGTCGGCGTTCGCCACCACGTGGGTACGCGGTGCCGCCGCCAGTGCGGCGCGCCAACGGCCGGCCACCATCCGCACCTCGTTCGTGCGGTCGAGCTGGTCGCGCGAGAGGTTCAACAGGACGACCACGCTCGCACCCGTCGCGCTCAGGACGCGCGGGAGATAGACCTCGTCCACCTCGAGAACGGCGCGCGGCGCATCGGTGCCGACGAGGGCCGCAACGTGACCGGGCGGCATGTTCGAACCGGTCTCGTTGCTCACCACCTCGTCGCCGGCCGCACCCAGCGCCACCGTGAGCAATCGGGTCGTCGTCGTCTTGCCGTTGGTCCCCGTCACCAACGCCACCTGCCGACCGGCGCTGAGGTGCTCGAGCAACTTCGGGTCGACGCGCAACCCCGCCCGCCCGCCGGCGACGGTCCCCTGGCCGCGCCCGAGTCGGCGCGAGGCGGCATTGACCGCGCGCGTGGTCGTGCGGGCGATGCGCGTCCTCACTTAGGAGGCTTGGTCCGCGCCAGTTCCTCGGGCGTGGGTTCGTGGCGCACCCGCGACTCCGCGGGCAGCAGCGCACTGATGGCCTCCATGATCGCTTCGGTGTCGGCGTGGGCGTCGGTAAGCGAGAGCGGCAACGGCTTGCCCACCCGCACCTTGACCTTGGGCGGGTTGCGCACCAGGGTGAAGTCCGGCACCCGCGACGAGCGCGGCCAGACGTTCTCCGTGCCCCACAGGCCGACGGGGACGACGGGCGCGCCGGTCGATGCCGCCAGGCGCGCCGTGCCGGTCTTGCCGTGCAGCTCCGGGTCGAAGAAGTCGAGCCCGCGCGGAATGGTGCCCTGTGGCAACACGATCACGACTTCACCGGCCTTGAGCGCGGCCTCGGCCTCGCGCAAGGGTTGACCGCTTCCGCTACCCCGGTCGACCGGGATGCCCCCGATGGCGCGGGCGATCTGCCCGACGACAGGCGCGTCGAACACTTCCTTCTTGGCAAGGAAGCGCACCGGCCGGCCGATGGCGCGCGCCACGAGGGCGAGCGCGGCGACATCGAAATAGCTGCGGTGGTTCGCCGCCAAGAGCACTGAGCCGCGTGCGGGTACGTGCTCGACGCCGGCGATATCGAAACGCGCATAGGGGAACGACAGCTGGCGGACGAATGGGCGCAGCATGTGATACGGCTCGAGGCCGACGACGCTCGGGACGCCCGGCGGGCGGTCCCAGTGCTCTATTGACCAACGGCGTGCCGTCGCGATCACCGTGAGCGAAGGGTCCGGGTTCACTGCGTGCGGGGTGCCGACGCTCGAGAGCAACGGCACGTCGAAGACGCTGTCACTGCAGGCGTGACAGTCGGCCAGGTCGACGCGGTGCTCGTCTGCCCATTCGCGCACCGCCTTCAGCTTGCCGGTGCCCCAGACGAACCCCTCGTAGAGGCGGCCGGTGTAGCGGCCGTCTTTCGTCTCGTAGACCGTGGCGATCAGGTCGTCGAAGCCGAACGCCTCGGCAAATGGGGCGATCATGTCGACCGGCGTCGTGGTTGAGAGGACGAGGCGGTGCCCGTCCGCGCGGAACGCGGCCAGGCGCTGGGGAGCGAAGGGCGCCACCAGCTCGCTCAGGGCGGCGACCGCCCGGCGGCCGGCCGCCTGCACCTGCTCCTGGTTCCAGCCCCGCGCGACCCGGGCGGCCGCCCGAACCAGACCCATGGAAAAGAGGTTTTCTCCGAGGCGGTCGTTGATGGCGTAGAGAATCTTGTCGCCCGGGAGAGACCGCCCTTCAGGCAGCACCCCCTCCGCCACCAGGGCCTCGTTCAGTACCTGCCCCGAAGCGTGACACAAGAGGGTCCGGTCGAGGTCGATGAAGACAGCACTCTGGGCCACGGGGTCAGCCTAAAACAACTGCTCTCTTGCGCAGCAGTGACCTGGCTCGCTGAGGACGGGCCAAAAACAGGCGGGGACGTCACATCGAATGGCCCGGAAATTAGGAGAAGGGATCGCCGGGGGGGAAGGCGATCCCTTCTCAAGACTCATCAGGGTTAGGAGGGGGGGCATCCGACCCCTGCGGTCTGAGTTCCATTTTGTAGGTACCTCGGCAATCAGTCAAGCAGTTTTGAGAGATACCTAGTATCAGTTATACTGATGGGTAACAGAACTCCGGCAAGCATTTCCTTAAGGAGCAGCCCGTGGAGCTAAAACACCTGCAAGCACTCCTGGGTATCGCCGACACCGGCAGCTTCTCGGCCGCCGCCGCCTCCATCGGCACTGTCCAGTCCAACGTCTCGGCCCACGTGGCCCGTCTCGAAGGCGAGCTCGACGTCCAGCTGGTCGACCGGGCCTCGGGCCGGGTCACCGAAGAAGGCGAGGTCGTGGTCGAACGGGCACGCCGGATCATGAACGAGCTCGACGCCCTGGTCGCCGACGTCACCGCCCTCCGAGCTGAGGTGGTGGGCACCGTGCGTCTGGGCATGATCGGCACGACCGGGCGGTGGCTGGTGCCCCAGCTCTTCGACCTGCTGCGGGACCGTCACCCTCACATCCATCTGAACGTCGCCGAAGGCTCGAGCATGCAGCTCGAGCAGCAACTGGCTTCGGGTCAGCTCGACCTCGCCGTCGTGACCTTTCCCCTCAGCGGCGACGAGATCATGGCCGCCCAGCTCTTCGACGAGGATCTGGTCCTCGTCCTGCCGCCCGAGCACCCGCTAGGCGGCGAGTCCTCCGTCCATTTGGACCAGCTCTCCGAGCTCAAGCTGCTCCTCCCCGCCCCGGGCACGGCCTTGCGAGCCGAGATCGACAGTGCCACCGTGCCGGCGCGCCTCACGCTGCGTCCGGTCATGGAGCTCGACGGCGTCCGCCTCATTGCCGCGTTGGCCTTCGACGGTTACGGGCCGGCCATTCTGCCCGCGACCGCGGTGCCCGGCCACCTACGCGGCCGCTTTCCCGTGTTGCCGGTCGACGGCCTCCCCCGCCGGCACGTCGGTGTGGCCCAGCGGCGCCGGGGCCTTCCATCGGCCCCGGTGCGCGCCGTGGTCGACGTGCTCGGTGTCGTGGTGAACGACGCGCTCGCCATGCCCGAGGGCATCCATCCGACCTAAGGGTTGCCGCATCGCCCCACTCAGCCGCGTACCGAATATGCCTGACCCGCGCCTGTATTGGAGCTGCTGTGCAAGCTTCTAGAGAAGGTTGAACGAATTCGTTCACGACGTGAACGAATTCGTTCGAGATTCTGAAGTTTCTTCAACAAGAGCGCCAATGCACTCAGCGCGACCCACCGACCTCCTTCGAGTGCCGGGTGCGCACACGCACATCCCGGAGCAGGGCGGCCCCACGGCTCCAGACGCGGCCGTCCTCAAAGAATCGAGGCCGCGCCGCTCACCCCACCGGCTGGGGCTTCCTCCACATGGTCCAGATCGAAGGACCGTCGTCGGGCAGCCGGACTTCGCGCACGACCTCGAAGCCGTGGCGCCGGTAGAAGGGCACGTTGCGTTCCTTCGACGACTCCAGGTAACAGGGCAGACCCGCCGCGTCGCAGTGTGTCAGCACCGGCTGCATGAGCGCACTGCCCACGCCCTTTCCCTGGAGCTCGACGGCCGTACCGAGCGTGGCCAGATACCAATGCGCCTCGTGCGGGTGCATCGACTCCATCAGGTTCAAGATCCGCAGCGTCGTGGGCAGCCGGTTCCACACGTAGGGCAGGACCGGCACCATCGTCATGATCGCGGTCAGGCCCGTCAACAACGGCTTGCCCGCTGGGGCCCAGATGGCCGACCCGGCGTACCCGTCGGTCGTGTAGCACCCGCCGAAGGGGAGGTAATCGGCCCGCATCTGGGTGGCGAAGAAGGCGCGCAGCCCGGCGTCGCGGCGGCGCTCCCCCTTGAAGATGTGGCTCGTGATCGGATCGTCCCAAAACGTCTTGGCCAGCTGGGCCGCCATGCCATCGACGTCGCTCGCCGTCGCCCGGCGCACGGCAGCCGCCGAAGCCCCAGCCCCCGCCCCAGCCCCAGCCCCCGGAAGGGGATCTACTGGCAGGGCAGGCTCGGGAACCATGACGGGGTCGATGGTGGCATCGTCCCGGGCCACGCGCCACCCGGAGAGGCGGAGGCGTGCGCCTGCCCGAGGGTCACGAGGTCGGGCATTAGCCGCAACCCGACGTAAATGCCGCCCGACTGCGAGAAGTGCACCCCGTCACCGCAGCGGATGTTGATCTGCCCGACGCTGGCGGCGTACTTGTTCGCCGGGTCGACCACCGTGTTGAGGTCGAAGACGTAGACCTTGCCGTCCGTCGCCGTGCCGGCCGCCCCGGTCGACGACGTCGACGCCACCTGGCGGATCGTCGAGTTGTCGATCTGCACCCGCCCGGGCACGTCCTCGGGCCACGGGCCACCCGAAGGGGAGGCGCCGCTGTCGTAGTACGGCGAGGTCATCAGCACGACCGTGGCGCCCTTCGAACCAAGGACGCTCACCCCCTCGCGGTACCGGCCCGCCACGTAGTTGTCGAAGGAGGCCTGTCCCAGGTTTTGCCACTTGCCGCCGATCTGCTGGTCGAACGTCTCGCCCCGCGCCACGTACAAGACGACGTCGGGGTTGTAGGCGTTCACCCACTTGCGCCACGTGGTGAACAAGGCGTCGGGGTCGGTGCTGCTGCACGGTGGGCCCGGGGGCAGCGTGTACCACAACGCCTTGATCTGAGCCTGCATCGAGACCGAGCAGCCGGGATCACCCTCGTTGGCGAACTGCACCTTGTAATGGCCCTCGCTCGCCAACTGGGCCAGACCAACCCCCAGCGTCCCGGCGATGGAGTCGCCGACGATGAGCACCTTGATCGGCTTGTTCGCCTTGGTGGTCGGGGGCGGCAACGGCAGCGACAGGTAGGTCGGAGGCGGCGGGGCCGTTGTGGTGGTCGTGGGTGGCACCGTCGTGGTCGACTGCCCGGGCGCCGCCGGCTGCGTCGTCGTCGGCGGCGGCGCCGTGGTCGTCGTCACCGGCGACTGGATGCTGATCGGCGACCCCGCCAGCTCCGTCGCCCCGACCGGCACGAGCGTGCTGACGAAGACCGCCATGATCGCCACCCCCGCCCCCACCGGCGCTGCCACCCACGAACGCCAGTTCCTGAGCACGCCGCGTCGGATCGGCATCTCGACCAGGTCGTAGCTGAGCGCGGCGATGGCCACGGTGATGCCGACGCGCGCCAGGAACAACGGATAGACGCCCCAGTGCAGCCGCTGGCCCGTCATGACCAACAGGACGGGCCAATACCACAGGTACATCCCGTAGGAGATCCGGCCCCATTGCGGGAGCGGCGGCAGCTCCAGCAACCGCACCGCCAGTGAGCGCGGCGCCACCGCGCACGCCAACACGACCCCGCCGGCCGCGATGCTGGCGACCAGGAAGCCACCGCTGAACGCGAATGTCGACGACTCCGACGCCGTCATCCACAACACCGCCGTGCCCGCCACACCGAGGACGCCCAGCAGGCCGGCCGAGCGCGTGAACCACGGGCGATGGCTCCCCTCGCGCCACAGCGTGAGCCCGATCGAGATCGCGGCACCGACCAGCAACGCCTGGGCCCGGCAGTCCGTGCCGTAGTACGCGCGCGTCGTGTAGCCGTTTGGCGCCAGGAACACCATCCAGATCGCGGACGCCAAGGAGCCGAGGCTCGCTACCGCGAACAGGACCTGCAGGCGGCGCCGGCGTTCCCATTCGGGGTCGAGGCTGGCCGGCGCCGGCGCCGGCTTGAGCACCATCTCACCGCCGCCCAAGACCTCGATCGAGCGCTCCTCCCGAGCGCCACGCCCCCGACCAAGAGGACGCGCCTCGCTCCGAGCGGCGTGCCCGGCCCGACCACCGGCGCCACGCGCGCCACGCGCGCCACCAGCGCCAAGCGAGCCACCGCCCCAGCGCCACTGGTACAGCCGTCCCCGCCCCAGCTTCAGCACGGCGAGGACCACCAGCGGCCACAACAGATAGAACTGCTCCTCGATCGCCAGCGACCACGTGTGCAACAGCGGCGAGGGTTGGGATTGGGAGTTCAAGGAAAAGTAGGTGACGCCGCTATGGATCGAGAACCAGTTCGAGACGTAGAACACCGTCGAGAGCGCGTCGCTCAAGATGTGCGGGGTCTGCAGCAGCCGCGGCTCGACCGCCATCACGATCCCCATCACCGCCACCAGCAGGAACACCGCGGGCAGCAGCCGTCGCGCTCGTCCGGCCCAGAAGCGGCGCAGGCGGATCGAGCCCGTGCCCTGCCACTCCTTGACCAACAGCGACGTGATGAGGAAGCCCGACAGCACGAAGAAGGCGTCGACGCCGTAGTAGCCGCCGGGCACCGAGTTCAGCCCGGTGTGGAAGGCGATGATGGCCAACACCGAGAGCGCGCGGATGCCGTCGAGCCCCGGGATATGCCCAAGACTCGGTCGGGGCGCGCGTGCGTTAGCGTCCGTGCTCATGCTTGGCCGCAACCTACCGCCGGCACTCCGCTTTCCACCTCCATCCCACCTTGTTGGAACGCCCGTGCATGTCTCGCCTCACTCACGGCCGCACTCGCGGCCTCAGTCCCCGCCCGGCCCAGGTAACCCCAGGTGACCACCACGTGCTGAGGATCGGGATCCTTGGGGCGGCCAATATCGCCCCTACTGCTCTTCTTAAGCCTGCCAGCAGGACGGGCCGCGCGGTGGTCACCGCGGTGGCCGCCCGGGACCGCACCAGGGCCGAGGAGTTCGCCCGCAAGCACGGCATTCCCCGGGTCCTCCAAGGCTACGACGACATCCTCGCCGACCCCGACATCGACGCCGTCTACAACCCGCTCCCGAACGGCCTGCACGGCTACTGGACGATCGAGGCGGTCAAGGCGGGCAAGCACGTCCTGTGCGAGAAGCCCTTCACGGCCAACGCCGACGAGGCCCGGCAGGTGGCCGCCGCCGCCAACGGCAACCCAGGTTTGGTCATCATGGAGGCCTTTCACTACCAGTACCACCCGCTGGCCCGCCGCCTCGTGGAGATCGTCCGCTCGGGCGAGCTCGGCAACATCACCGATATCGACGTCACCTTCTCGGCGCCGATCTGGAAGAAGGGCGACATCCGCTACCAACTTGCCCTGGCCGGCGGCGCCACCATGGACATGGGCTGCTACCCGGTGAGCCTGCTGCGCCTCCTGGCGCCGGCGCCCCGCGTCATCAGCGCCTCGGCCAAGCTCTCGTCCCCCGGCGTCGACCGCGCCATGGACGCACACTTCTCGTTGCCCGACGGCGGCCGCGCCCACGTCGGCTGCTCGATGTTCTCTTCCTCCGTCCTCCGCATGCACCTCGACGTGACCGGCGACAACGGCAAGATCTCGGTCTTCAACCCGTTCGCCCCCCAGCACTTCCACCGCATGAAGGTGACGACGGACCTCGGCACCCGCCGCGAGCGCTTCGGCCGCAAGGCGACCTACGACTACCAGCTCGAGGCGTTCGCCTCCGCCGTCGAGGACGGCGCCTCGTTCCCGACCACCGCGGCCGACGCGATCCGGACCATGGAGCTCATCGACGCCATCTATTTGGCGGCCGGCCTCCCGGTGCGCCAACCGACCCCTCCCCGAGGGCCCACGGCCGTGCCGCCCCCGACATGAGCCCGCTCCCCGCCGACGAGCTCACCGCACTGGCCGACGCCGCGCTGAGCGCGGCCGCGGGGTGCCAGGCCGCCGAGCTGCGCATCGAGCGCGTCCGCAGCCAGGTCGTGCGGCTGCACGATGCCCAGCCCGAGACCACCGCGGACGGCACCGACTTCGGCATGGGCGTGCGCGTCGTGCACGACGGCGCCGTCGGCTTCGCCGCCTCGGTCGACGTCCGGCCCGAAGAAGCCGCCCACCTCGTGGCCCAGGCGCGCGAGATGGCCCGCGTCACCCGCCAGGCCGGCGGCGGCCGGGTCGAGCTGGCGCCCGAGCCGTCGCACGGTGAGGTGACGTGGACGAGCGAGTTCGAAGTCGATCCCTCTACCGTCCCGGCGTCCGACAAGATCGCCCTCCTCGCCGAGTGGAGCCGCCGCCTCGGCGAGCACGAGGTCGCCGCGCACACCAGCGCGTCGCTGCTCGCCGTCTCCGAGCAGACCTACCTGGCCGACCTCAACGGCACCCGCGCCACCCAGCAGCGTGTGCGCCTCCAGTGTCAGCTCGAGGCCTTGGCGCTCTCCGAGTCCGGCTTCGAGACCATGCGCACGATCGCCCCGCCCGTCGGCCGGGGTTGGGAGTACCTGACGGGTCCGACCTCGGCCGGAAATTGGGATTGGGACGGCGAGGTGGACCGCATCCCCGAACTGTTGGCCGAGAAGCTGGCGGCACCCTCAGTCGAGGCCGGCACCTACGACCTCGTCGTCGACCCCTCCAACCTGTGGCTGACCATCCACGAGTCGATCGGCCACGCCACCGAGCTCGACCGGGCGGTCGGCTACGAGGCCGCCTACGCGGGCACGTCCTTCGCCACCTTCGACCAGCTCGACCGCCTGCGCTACGGCTCCCCGGTCATGCACATCACGGGGGACCGCACCATCGAGCACGGCCTCGCCACCATCGGCATCGACGACGAGGGGGTCGAAGGCCAGTCGTTCGACCTCGTGCGCGACGGCATCCTCGTGGGCTACCAGCTCGACCGGTCGATCGCCGCGTCCATGGGCTTTGCGCGCTCCAACGGGTGCGCCTTCGCCGACTCGCCGATGCACGTGCCGATCCAGCGCATGGCCAACGTGTCGCTGGCGCACGCGGGCGACGACGGCCCGACCACGGAGGACCTCATCGCCGGCGTCGAGCGCGGCATCTACGTCGTGGGCGACAAGAGCTGGTCGATCGACATGCAGCGCTACAACTTCCAGTTCACCGGGCAGCGCTTCTACCGGATTGAGAACGGGAAGCTGGCCGGCCAATTGAAGGACGTCGCCTACCAGGCGACCACGACCGACTTCTGGGGCGCCATGGAGGCGGTCGGGGGCGCGTCGACCTGGGTCCTGGGCGGCGCGTTCAACTGTGGCAAGGGCCAGCCCGGACAGGTGGCGCCCGTCTCCCACGGCTGCCCCGCGGTGCTCGTGCGCGGCGTCAACGTCCTCAACGCCCGGGCCGAGTCGGGACGCTGACGATGCCGGCCTCCCGCTCCGCCGGAGCCGCCGCGTGATCCCCGCCCAAGACGTGGTCGAGGCCGGGCTCGCCGCGGCCTCGAAGGCCGGGGCGGACGGCTGCATCGTCCTCGTGGACGAAGGCAGCCACGCCGATGTGCGCTTCGCCCTCAACACGACGACGACCAACGGCGTCCAACGCTCCCGCGAGGTCAGCGTCGTGGTCGTCGCCGGCGATGCGGTGGCCACGGCCAGCCGGGCCGGGGTGGTCGGGACCGACGGCGTCACCGCCATGGTCGCCGACGCCCTGGCGGACGCGCAGCAGTCCCCGCCCGCCGAGGACGCCTTCGCGCTCGTCGATCCCGCCGAGAGCACGGAGAGCGCCCGGCCCTTCGACCGTGATCCCGAGGAGACCGATGCGTCGGCGCTCGCCGGGGTCCTCTCCTCCCTGTCGGGCGCCTTTGAGCGCGCCCGCGCCCGCGACGCCGTCCTCGCTGGGTTCGCCGAGATCGACGTCGCCACCTTGTATCTGGGCAGCTCGACCGGGTTGCGGCTCTCGCACGTCCAGCCGACCGGGGCGGTCAACCTGGTCGGGCGGACGGCCGACGGGAGCGGCTCGGCCTGGGTCGGCGTGCCGAGCATCGACCCCTCGTTCGACGAGATGGAGCAGGAGATCTGGCGCCGCCTCGACTGGGCCAAGAAGCAGATTGCCCTCGAGGCCGGCCGCTACGAAGTCATCCTCCCGCCCGCGGGCGTGGGCGACATGATGGCCATGATCGACTTCGACGCCCTCGGCGGCCAGGACACCGAGGACGGCCGGACCGTGTTCTCCAAGGAGGGCGGCGGGACGCGGGTCGGCGAGATGATCACGTCCCTTCCCTTCACGCTCTCCAGCGACCCGGGCGAGGCGGGCGTCGGGTGCACGCCCTTCGTCGCCACCGGGAACTCCAGCTCCGAGGTCTCCGTATTCGACAACGGGCTCCCGTGCGCGCGCACCGACTGGCTGCGCGACGGCGTCCTGGCCCACCTGCGCTACCACCGGGCCGGCGCCGCCAAGTCAGGGGCGCCGATGGCGCCCTACATCGACAACCTGATCCTGCGCTGCGGCGACCACGACGGCGGCTCCGTCGACGACATGGTGGCGCGCACCGAGCGCGGCCTGTTACTCACCTGCCTGTGGTACATCCGCCCGGTCGATCCGGCGACGCTGCTGATGACCGGGCTCACCCGCGACGGGGTCTATGTGATTGAGGACGGGCAGGTCGTCGGCGCGGCCAACAACTTCCGCTTCAACGAGAGCCCGGTGGACCTCCTCGTCCGGGCCACCGAGGTCGGGACGCCGGTGCGCTCGCTCGGGCGCGAGTTCGGCGAGTACTTGAACCGGACGATCATGCCGCCGCTGCGCATCCCCGACTACAACATGAGCACGGTGAGCCAGGCCAGCTGAGGCTGGTCCGGGTCGTCCGGGTCGTCCGGGTCGTCCGGGTCGTCCGGGCGTCGGCCGCGGCGTCAGGCCGGCTTGCGGGCCTCGACCAGCAGCCGCTGCGCCGTCGAGACGAAGACGCCCTGGCCCTCGATGTGCTCGTGCAGTCGCCGCAGTCGGTCCTCGTACTTCTCGGGGGTGAAATCGGGGACGGTCCAGTGCACCTTTCTCAGGAAGTGCACCACCGCACCGACGTCGAAGAACGCCACGCGCAGCGCGCAGGCCCGCAGGTCGACGACTTCGAGACCGGCGGCCTCGGCCCGCGCCCGCGCGCGCTCCGGGCCCCGGCTCTGGTTGACCGGTTGGGGACCCATCATGAATTCGGTGAGCTGGCGGTTGGTGCCCGCTCCGATCTGCTGCGCCAGGTAAGTGCCGCCGGGACGCAGCACCCGGGCGATCTCGTCCCACAGGACGACGACGGGGTGCCGGCTCACGACGAGCTCGAAGGCGTCGGCGACGAAGGGCAGCGTCGGTGCGTCGGCGACCGCCACGACGTGGGCGCCTCGCGGGCGTAGACGGTCCCGGGCGACGCGGACGTTGGGCGGCCAGGACTCGGTCGCCACGAGGAGCGCAGGCGGGCGAGGAACGGTCGCCAGGACCTCGCCCCCTCCCGTCTCGACGTCCAGGGCCGAGGCAACCGCGCCCATCCGCTCCCCCACTAAGCGCGCGTAACCCCAGGGCGGACGTTCCTCGGTGGCCCGGCCCTCGAACCACGAGAAGTCCCAGCCCTCGAGCGGCACGGCGGCGCCCTCGGCCACCAGTTCGTCGAACGACTGCATCATCGAGCTCGTGCGGCCACGTCGGTCACCGCGCCGCATCATTCCACGGTGCTCGGGCGGGCGGAACCCTCAGAAGATGTTGGTCCTCAGCGCATTCAACAGGTTGCTCGTGTCGTTGTGCAAAGAAAGGAGCAATGTGCTCACCTGGCTCGTCTGCACCCTCGATCGGTAGGCCTGGAGGTTCGGGCTGTTGGCCAACGCGGTGAAGGCCGTCGAGAGCTGCGACAGGTCGTTGAGAACGGGGGTCGCCCGAGCCTGCGCCAGCGGCGACAGGTTCAACGCAACCAGATTCGAGTCGAACTGGTCGACCGAGGTCGCCACGGCGGTGTTCGCGGTGTGCAGACACGCGATCGTCGTGCAACGCTCGGCCAGTGCAACCACGGCTTGCGACTCGTTGTAGTCATCGAGCACGGTGTTGTACTGCGCGGTTCTCGTGTTCACGTTGAAGGTGAACGTCTTGACCTGCAGCGGAACCTGAACACCGAGCACGAGCGCGCCCCACACGATCGCGAAGATCAACCAGCCCCTCGACCCACTCGACAACACGAGCCTGCTCGGACCGGGTCCAGCGCGCTCATCGGGTGCCGTGGAGTCGGGGTACCGCGGGAGCGGTGGCGGCGTACCGCCCTGCCCCCAGGAGGGCGGAGGAGGCGGGGGCCACGCCGGTGGGGCCGGCGGCGGAACCGGGGCGGCCGCCCCCCCAGGAGACTCGGCGAAAGGAGCGGGAGCGGGCTGTGCGGATGGAGACGGGGTTGGCGCAGCGAAGCCGTCGCCGAACATGCCCCAGGGGTACTCGGGGGTGACGAGGAGCATGTACGCGTACACGCGCGTCTCGTAACGAAGGAGCGCGGCGTAGGCCCAGTAGAGCTGGGGGGGCATGCGGCCGGTGAACACCAAGATGAGCCAGGTGATCAGGAGGAGGGGAAGCGACAGCCCATAGGAGACGATCATCTGGAAGACGAAGGCGGGGATGCACAGGACGAGGCGGAAGAACACCGCCAGGCGGTTCAACTTCCCCGGCGGCGGCAGGAACGGACGAACCGGGTACGACCAGGTGTCGAATTCGAAGGGCGGGTACTCGTCGGTGAGCAGAAAGAGGTACGCGCTCACCCGCGCCGACCAACTCACAAACCCGCTGTTGAACTGGTGGGCCCACGTGGGGAGGCGCCCCATGAACAGGGCCGCGAACCAGCCGATGACCGCCACGAAGAACAAGGCGATCTCGAGGAGGAACAGGACGATGAACTGCGGGATGGCCAGGATGAGCCGCACGAGGACGGTCCCGCGGCGCTGCTGGGTCGGGCCGTCAAACGACATCTCGACTCGTCGGCTCGGCTCCGCCGCTGCTGCGTTGGCCATCTCGCCCCCTGGCTCCCGCCGCCGGTGCTCGGCGGCCGCGTCCGGCGAACGTTAGAGCACGGGCCGGGTCGGGCTCAGCGGGCCGACGACGCCACCTTGCGCCGCGTCGGTTTGGCATCGGCGGGCGGCTCGAGGACCAGGGTGTCGTCGTTGCGCGCTTCGGGCCGCGCCTCATGACGGGCTTCGTGGTGTTCGAGTGTTGCCGCCTGCTCCGGCTCCGCCCTGCGGGCGCGCTGCTCCTTCGGCTGCCGCGGGGGCGGGGCCGCGGGCGGCGAGAGGCCCTCGCCTATTCGGCCGAGGCGCTCATGGAGCACGCCGATGTCCTCCATGACGCGCCCGCGATGCTCCTCGAGGAGTTGCAACTGCTCGCGCCGGGCCTGCTCCTCCCCCGCCGTGCGGCGCGCCAGTTCGCGCGCTTCGTTACGGGCGCGCTCGAGCAGCTCCTCGCCCTCGCTCTGGCCTCGTGCCTTCGCCTCGTCCACCTTCTGGGCCGCCGCCGTGCCGGCCTTGGCCAGCGCCTCCTGTGCCTGCACGAAGAGGTCCTCGGCCGCCCGCGAGAGATCTTCGGCGCGTTGGGTCGCCTCCGCGATGACCTGCGTCGCCGCCTCCTCCGCCGCGGCCGTCCTCGCCCGCACCTCGTCCTCGGCGCGGCGGTGTTGCTCCTTGGCCACCTGGAAGGAGGACTGCATGATGCTGCCCACGCGATCGCCCAACGCCTTCATCGACTCGGGCGTCGCGGTGAGCGTGCCCGCGTCCACCGAGGCCAGCCGGCGGCGCAGCTGGTCTGCTTCGGAGTTGGCGCGCGTCGCCGCCACCTCACACTGCTGGGCGCGGTAGTCGGCCTGCTCGATCCAGCGGTGCAGGTGCTCGACGTAGTCGTCGACCTGCATGCGGTCGTACCCGCGCACGACGGTGGCGAACCGCGGGGTCGGGGTGGGGGTCTCCTCAACGGACATGGGTCTCTTCCTTAGCGCTGGTTGGTCTGGCTGGTCTGTTTGCTCTGTTTGTTCTGTTTGCTCTGGTTGGGACGGTGGGCGGAGGTGGCGATCGTGGTGGCGGTTGTCGTGGCGGGCGTGACGGTGATGCGGCGGACGTCGATCGTGTCGACGCCGCGACCGAACGACGCCACCGTCGTCGAATGGCCCACGGCTTGCGCGACCTGTGGCAGCACCTGGGATCCCGATCCGGCGAGCGCAGCGCGCATCGACGGCGTCTCGATCACGTACTGGAAGCTGCGCCAGCCACCCCCGAGAGTCCGTTTCACCGACGGATCGAGGTTGTTGACGTACCCCAACTTGTAGAACCACACGACGCCGTACGGCCGGTTGAACCCGTGGTCGACCAGGTCGACCCAGACCGTGTCGTCGACGAGCAGCCGGTCGCTGTGCGGCACGTGGTGCTCCACCCAGCCTTCCGCCTGGGCCGTCGGCGCCACCTGGTTCGTCGCCATCTGGGTCTGCAGCCCGGCGGCCCATGCCGGCACGACGAAGACCAGCAGGGCCGCGGCCCCGCCGAGCAGGGTCCCGGCCTTGACGACCGCCCATGGGCGGCGGTCGCTCTCCCAGCGCACCAGGCCACTCAAGGTCGAGCCGGTGGCCGCGACGAGAAGGGCGGCGAACGGCAGCAACCCGATGACGAAGGGCACGGGCAAGTACCCGCCGCGCAGGACGTCGAGCAGCGCGATCGCCTCCGCCACCGCGATGGGCCGATACCGGCGCACGGAGAGGCCCACCGGCAGGCAGAGCAGGCCGGCCAGCGGCAGCCACGGGTCGAGGTGGAGCCAGCCCGCGACGAGCGAATGCGCCTGGCTCGAAGGGTTGAACGGGTTACCCGTGCCCTGACGGCCGCTCAGCTGGAAGGCGATGGCACTCGAGAGGCTGACGTGACCCGGCCCGGGCACCAACTCCCCTTTGAGTACCGCGAGCAACGGGTAGATCGCGACCACCAGGGCGAACACCGACGCCGTGGCGGTCACGCAGAAGGCGCGGGTGCTGCGATGGGCCCGCTGCCAGACCTGGTAGATCAGCGGCGGCGCGAACAAGAGCATCGTCTCCTTGCTCAGCACCGCCACCGCGAAGCACGCACCGCTCGCGCCAAACGTCCACAAACGGCGTCGCGGGGTGAGCGCCAGCGCGAACGCCGCGAGCGTCCAGGGCATGGCCAGGTTGTCCAGGTACACCATGCGCTGGTAGTCGACGGCGAGCGGGCTGAGCGCGAAGGCGAGCACGCCCACCGAAGCCCACAGGCGCGACAGGCGGAGCCGACGGGCGATCAGGTAGAGGAGCGCAGCATCCACCACTGCGTAGAGCAGCATGATGCGGCGGCCGGCCACCACCGCAATGCTCAAGCTCGAGAAGGCGTGGGTAACGAAGGTCCAGCCGGCGAGCTGGATCCAGCCGACCGGAGGGTGGTCGTACCAGTACGTGTAGGGCGTGAGCGCGTGGTGGACCTGCACGGCCCACGCCTGGGCCATGTAGGTCCCCTCGTCGTCGACCGGGAGCGGCATGCGCGACAGACCGACTCCGTGCACGATGCCCACCACGACGAGCAATGCGGTGAGCAGGACCAGGCTGATGCGGTGCCGATGTATCCAGCTGCGGGCGTAGCGCACCGACCGTTGGTGCAGCGGGGACCGGACCGACACCGGGCGCGCCCGACCGCTGATGAGGTCGTCGACGGAGGGGACGCGTCGCGGCGGAGCACCGAGCGGCCGCGGTGGCAGCTCGAGCGGCCGCTCCAGCGGCCGATCTAGCGGCCGCTCGAGCGGTGGGTCCAGCCTTGGGAGGTCGGGGGCTTGGGTCACCGGCGCTCGGCCGCCGCCATGGTGAAGGCGGGCACGGGCTCGGGCCCAGTGGGCCCGGGCACGGGCTCGGCCGGCGGCGCACTCGACGCCGGTGCGTCCGCCGTACGGTGCGCGCCGGTGTGGGCCGTCTTCTCCCAACCGCGGAGGCCGAGCATCTCGCGCACGACTGCCCGCACCGCCGCGCCGGCGAGGAACAGCTGGTAGGGGAAGAGGCCGAGGACCAGGCGCACGTAGTCGTAGGCGCGCGGCTTGACGTAGAAGACACGACCGAACTCGCGCAGGCCGACGAGCTCGAACGCCAGGGCCGCCAGGGTCGGGATGACCGGGAGGAAGGAGACGAGCGCCAGGGCGACGGGGATTTTGAGGGCAAGGATCGAATAGATCGAGATGGGGATGACCAGACCGGTGAACGCCTGGAGGAACGGCATGGCCAGCGTGTACCGCGCCAGCGCCCGCTGCCCCCGCGTGGGCAGGCGCCGCCACTCGCCCTTGCGCATCACCTGGAGGAAGCCCTGGTTCCACCGGGTGCGCTGCTTGAGCAGGCCGCGCAGCGTCCCCGGGGTCTCCTCACGCGTGACCAGCAAGGGGTCGTAGGCCACGTCGACGCGTGCGCCGAGGCTGGACAGTCGCACCCCGAGTTCGCAGTCCTCGGCCAGGCACTGCGGGTCCCAGCCCCCGACTGCAAGGAGGAGATCTGTCCGCACGAACACCGTGTTGCCGCCGAGGGGGATGAAACGCCGCTCCGCGTGCAGGTGCAACCGCGAGCGGAACCAGAAGAAGTACTCGAGGCAATTGCGCAGCGCGTACCAGCTCGACTGGAAGTTGACCAGCTGCACGCCGCCCTGCACGACGTGGGCGCCGCTGCGGTCGAACGAGCCCGCCACCTGGCGCAGGATGCGCGGGTGCACCTCGTCCTCGGCGTCGAAGACGCCCACCACGTCGCCGCGGCACTCGGCCAGCGCCGTGTTCAGAGCCGTTGGCTTGTTCTTCGGCCACGAGTGGTCGACCACGACACGGATCCGCCCACCGTGGTGTCGCGCCGCCTCGTCCGCCACCTCCTGGGTGCCCGGGTCGTCGTGCCCGACGACGGCCAGGATCTCGAAGGCCGAGTAGTCCAGTTCAGCCAGCCGGTCCAGGGTGGCACCGAGCACCGCTTCTTCGTGCCGGGCGGGCACAATCAGGGAGAAGCTCAGCGGAGACTCGGCGCGGCCGGCGACCGCGTGCCCGAACCCCAGCGAGCGGAAGACCTCGGGCGTGCGCCAGGCGTGGAGCATCCACCACAACGTCGCCATGGCGACGGAGAAGAGACACAACGAGACCACGAGCAGGACGACGGCGACGAGCATCGGTCAGCGCCCCCCTAGTTGCCCAAAATCGCCGGAGCCGTACCAGTGGGCATCCGGGCCCGCCTGCACCAGGCTTGTCCCGCCTGACGCGGGCAACGACGTCGTCGTGGAGGCGGGCTCGGTCGTGGTGGTCGTCGACGACGTGCTGGTCGTGGTGGAACTCGTCGTCGTTGTCGGTGTCGTCGGTGGGCTCGACGTCGTGGTGCTCGGCGGCGCGGTCGTGGTGGTCGCCGGCGGGCGCGGGGCGGTCGTCGGCGTCGGTGCTGCGCCGGGCGCCGAGACTCCGTGAGCGGCCGAGGCCACGCTGGACAGAGCGGACGCTGGGTGGTCGGCCAGCCGAGCCGGCGCGGTGGGGCGACTCGGCGACGCCGTCGCCACCGCCGCCGGCGCGGTGGGACGGGATCCGCCCGACGCGTGCGCGGTCACGGGGTGGACATTGAGCCGGGCGCTCGCGCCGAGGGCACCCGAGAGCCCCAGCCCAGCGAGTACCGCCGCTCCCGCGACGGCCACCACCACGGCGGCGCGCCGGCCTTCGGACAACTCCGTGTCGCGGCGGGCGACGGCGGCGCCGGCGCCGGCGCCCCGCACGAGCGGCGACGGGGCCAAGTCCGGAGCCGCACCCGCAGCCACGAGATGGCCGGACAGCGCGGCGGCGCAGTCGTCTCGCAACTCCGCTACCTCGTGGTACCCGCCTCGGGCCGGTGGGGTCAGCGCGCGATCGGCAATGGCGACCGCGCTGGGCGCGCGCCCGGCCAGCTCGCGCTCCAGGTTCTCGATCTGCGCGCTCGAGAGCACCGGAGGTCCCGCCAGCGCAGCGAGGAGCACGGCGCCGAGCGCCCGGACGTCGTCTTCGGCCGCGGCGTTGCGTCCCAGGTCGGGATCGCTACCGAAGCCTCCCGGCCCGCTCCAATTCTGGGGCCGATGCGCCAACGGCCATGGGGACAGCGCCGCCTCGCCCGACTCCGCCACGGTGATGGAACCCGGGTGGAGGTCGCCGTGGACGACGCCGCGTTCGTGTAGCGCCTCGAGCGCGTCGCCGAGCGCCTGGCCCGCGACCAGCACGTCCTCCTCTTCGCGCGGCGCTCGCACGTCCGAGAAGGTCGCCGTCGGCACGCCGACCACCACGAAGTCGTCGAGCGCCGTGCCGGCGTCATAGACATCGACGAAATGCGCGGACGCGCGATCCATCAGCGCGCCCGCCAGGGCGGCGAAGTGACCCTCGAACCCGGGTTCTGGGAGCACCACCAAGACGCGCTCGTCGAGCCACGTATCGCGGGCCTGCCAGGTCGTCGACTCCGGGGTGCAAGTCACGACGCTACCGAGGCGGTAGCGCGATCCGATGACGTCTATGTCCATGGTCGTCGTCCTCTGTCGTGATTGGCGTAGGCGCCGAACCCTCGTGTGGTCCGAACGGTGTGAGCCCGCGACGCGAGGACGTTCCGTGTGAGTTTGGAGCTCGAACGTGTGCTACAAACGTCCGACGCGCACGGCCGCTGTGTCACCCGTCCCGTCGCGGTCCGCACTCCCTATACCCGACCTCCCGTCGCGTTATGCGGGGTCCTCCGGTCAATTCATCGACGCGCCATATGCGTGGAACGCGCGGTTGGCTCGTCGTCGCTCACGCCGGTTGAAGGCGTCAGAGGGCGGCGTACACCGCGTCGATCAAGGCGCGATTGCGCGTGCTCTGCCAACGGGGGATGACATGATTCATGACGTAACCAAACGCGACGCCGGCGTCCGGGTCAGCGAAACCGACCGCACCCCCGGTGCCGAAGTGACCGAAGCTGTGAGGGTTGGGGCCAAAGGGTCGCCGCGGCACCGTCGGCTTGAACCCCAGTCCGAACGTGACTTCTTCGTGCAGGATCGGGCAGAAGCCCTCAGACTGAGGCGATACCGCTTCAGCCAAGAGATCGGCCGACAAAAGAAGGCCGGGTTCGAGCAACGCGCCGTACACGAGCGCGACACCACGGGCCGTCCCGTGCCCGTTGGTCGACGGCACCTCTGCGGCGCGCCATTCAGGTGTGTTCACGACGCCCATCGACGAGTAACCCGGCGGGTTGAAGTAGCTGAGCATCTCCATCAGCTGATCGCCCTCGAGCCGGTCCAATAGGTGCGCGTCGAGTGCGCCCACCCGTTCCGGCGCGGCGAAGATCACCGACGCGCAGCGCGTGCTCGCCCCCGCCGGCACGCCGACATGGACGTCGGCGCCGAGCGGCCCACTCAGCGCGGCCAGGCGTTGCGCCACGGTCTCGCCGCTGACCCGCCGGATCACCTCGCCGATGAGATGCCCGTAGGTATTGGTGTGATAGGCGTGACGGGTGCCCGGCTCCCACCAGGGCTCGGTGGCCGCCAGTGCCGCTGTCATGCGGTCCCAGTGCCAAAGGTCTTCGTTGGTGAGCGGCCGGCGGAGGGCGGGGACCGCCGCCCGGTGGCACAGCGCATGGCGCAGCGTGGCCGCACCCTTGCCGGCGGCGGCGAACTCGGGCCAGACGCGGGCGACCGGATCGTCGAGCCCGACGAGTCCGGCGTCGACGAGCTGCAGCGCGCAGAGTGCGAGGAACGCCTTGCCGACGGAGTAGAAGTCGACCAGCGTGTCGAGCTTCCACGGCGCCCGAGCCTGCTGGTCCGCCCACCCGCCGGCCAGGTCGACGACGGTGACCCCGTCGACGATCACGCACACCGCAGCACCGACCTCGTCACGCTCCGAGAAGTTGCGCTCGAACTCCTCGCGCACGAGGGCGAAGCGGGGATCGCACGCGCCCGTCACCGGAGTGTCCACGACGACGACTCTTGCGGGCTCCCAGGGGGCGCCGCAAGGTCCGGCGTCGGCGAAGTGCTCGGGATCGTCTGCGACGGGTTGCGCCTTCAGGGCGTCAAGAAACGGTTTCCGCTCCGAGCAGGCGCGCCAGTCTTCCGACTGCATACGGGCTTCTCCTTATTTTTCGTCCGGGCCCGCTCCAGCCCGCCCTAATAACTATTAGGAGGTAGCCGTATGCACAACAGCAAGGGGCGCGAGCCGGGCGCCCGGCCGGCCCAACAGCCGGCTCAGACCTTGACGCCCGACCGCCGGATGGTCGACTCGTCGGTGCCGAGGTAGGACTCGATCACGGCCGGGTGCTCGAGCACCTCGGCCGGCGTTCCCTCGGCAATGACCTCGCCCAGCTCGAGCGCGATCATGCGGTCGCAGATCGCCGTCAACAGCGGCATGTCGTGCTCGACCACCAGGATGGAGCAGCCGGTGTGCTGCTGCACGCGAATCAACAGCGGCGCCATGGCTTCGGTCTCACGCTGGGCCACGCCGCCCGATGGCTCGTCCAGCAGCAGGACGCCTGGCTCCTGACCCAGCACGCACGCCAACTCGACGATGCGCCGGGTGCCCGTGGAGAGCTCGCCTACCAGCTTCTCTCGGAACGCGTGCAGGCCCATCAGCTCGACGAGCTCATTCGCCTTCACTGACGCGTCCGCCTCCGAGTCGAGCGACGCGGGCAGACGCAGCCCCGCCGCCACCATGTCGCGCGACTGCAGGTGGCGCTCGAGCGCGACCTCGATCGTCTCGATCACCGTGAGCGACGGGTAGAGGCGGGCCTCTTGGAACGTGCGGCCGATCCCCGCCGCGGCCCGCAGGTAACCGGGCCAGCTGTCGATGTCGACGCCCCCGAGCCGGATGCGGCCGCCGTCGAGGGACAAGAAGCCGGACACGCAGTCGAAGAAGGTGGTCTTGCCGGCGCCGTTGTGGCCGATCAGCCCGAGGATCTCGCCGTCGCGCAGGCTGAGGCTGATGTCCTGAATCGCTGCGATGCCGCCGAAGCTCTTGCGCACGCCGTTGCACTCCAAGATGGCGGGCGCCTCGGCCGACGGCGGGATGCGCTTTTTCGGGCTGGCCACGAGCAACGCCGACGCCGCACTCGTCTGCTCGTGGTGGTCGCTCGGCCCGGCGTCGGGCGTCACGACCGTCCCTTCGACCGAGCCGGCGCCCGCGATGAAGACCGAGCGCAGGATGTCGGGCCGCTCGAGCAGGTCGACCGTGCGGCCACTGAAACGCACCTCGCCCTTCTCGAGGAAGACGGCCCGCTCGGCCAGTTCCAGGGCGACGTTCACCGACTGCTCGACCACCACGATCGTGGTGCCCGACTCGTGGAGCTGCTTGACCACCGCCAGCAACTGGGTGACCACGGTCGGTGCCAGGCCCAGCGAGAGCTCGTCGATCATGAGGACCTTGGGCGTCACCATCAGCGCCATCGACAGCGAGAGCATTTGCTGCTCGCCACCCGAGAGGTTGCCCGCCTGCTGGTGGGCGCGCTGGCGAAGGATCGGGAACAGGTCGAGCACGCGGTCTTTGGCCTCGGAGGAGGCGCTGTGGTCCTTGCGCACCATCCACGTCCCGAGGCGCAGGTTCTCGTCGACGCTGAGGGTCGGGAAAATGCCGCGGCCGCCGGGCATGAGCGAGAGGCCCTGGCGGGCGATCGACTCGGCCTGGTCCCCGCCGATGCTGACGCCGCCCAGGCGGACCGAGCCGCCGCCGACCTTCACCAGGCCGCTGGCGCCCTTGAGCAACGTCGACTTGCCCGCGCCGTTCGTGCCGAGGAGGGCGACGATCTCGCCCTCGTGCACGTCGAGGTCGATGCCGAAGAGGATCTGGACCGGGCCGTAGGAAACCTCGACCTTCTCGCAGGAGAGCGCGATGGGCGTGTCCGGCATCGAGCCGTTGCCCCCGCCCGCGCCGCCCGGGGCGCCCGGGGCGCCCACCCCGACCGCACCGTTGGCCCCGCTCGCCCCCTGGGCCACCGCGGGCACCGCGGGCACCGCCGGCACCTCGTCCGTGTCCTCGTCCCTGGCGCTTGCGGCCGGCTCGAACTCGTGCTCCAACGCGGCGGCGACGCGGTCACCGCTCTCCTCGCCCAGCGCGTGCTCGAGCAGGTCCGTCTCCTCTGGCGCGTGGTCGACCAGCTCGACGCGCTTGTCGGCGATCAGGCTCGGCACGAGGATGTCGCGTCGTTTGGCCACCAGCTTCAACAACCGGTCGCGGATGCTCTGGACGCCGGCGGCGAGCCCACCGGGCAGGAACAGCAAGATGATGAGCAGCCCGAA
>DASZLL010000153.1:0-3591 GCA_035552395.1 Acidimicrobiales bacterium | reverse complement strand
ACGGCGTCCTCCACCCAACCTCGGGCGAGCGCCAGCTCCTCGCGGGTCACCGTCAGCGGGATCATGATCTCGACGATCGGATGCCCGCCGTCGGCCACCCGCTGGCGGGCCGCCTCCATCAGGGCACGCACCTGCATGGCGTAAAGCCCTGGCTTGATCACCCCGAGGCGGACGCCACGGGTGCCCAGCATCGGGTTGGACTCGCGCCAAGCCAGTGCCGCCTCGTAGAGGCGCCGCTCTTCGGGGTTGAGGCCGACGGTGGCGTCCTTGTGTGCCAGCTCCTCCGTGGAAGGCAGGAACTCGTGCAGGGGCGGGTCGAGCAGGCGCACGGTCACGGGCAGCCCGTCCATGGCGGCGAGGATCGCGAGGAAGTCCTCGCGCTGGACGAGCCGCAGCTCCTCGAGCGCGTCGGCCTCCTCGGCCGGCGTCTCGGCAAGGATCATGCGCCGCACCACGGGAAGGCGGTCCTCGCCCAGGAACATGTGCTCGGTCCGGCACAGCCCGATGCCCTCCGCGCCGAGTTTGCGCGCATTCGAAGCGTCGTCGCCCGTGTCGGCATTGGCTCGGACGTTGAGATGCCCCTTGCGGATGTCGTCGGCCCACGACAGCACGGTCTCGAACGCGGCGGGCGGTGAGGCCGCGGTGAGCGGCACTTGGCCGGCGACCACGATTCCGGCCGCACCGTCGAGCGACACCCAATCGCCCTCGACGAGCGTGGTGCCACCGGCGCTCACCTGGCGGTCGCCCAGGCGCAGGACCTCTGCGCCAACGACGGCGGGCTTGCCCCAGCCGCGCGCGACGACAGCCGCGTGGCTGACCAGGCCGCCGCGCGCGGTGAGGATGCCCTCGGACGCCAGCATGCCGTGCACGTCCTCGGGCGACGTCTCGTTGCGGACGAGCACCACCTCTTCGCCCCGCGCTGCAGCGGCGGCCGCGTCGTCGGCGGTGAAGTAGATGCGCCCCACCGCGGCACCGGGGCTGGCCCCGAGTCCCTTCGCCCACACCGGATAGCCCGACCCGGCGAACTGCGGGTGGAGCACCGAGTCGAGGTGGTCCTCAGTCAGGCGCGAGACCGCCTCGGCCTTGGAGATGCCGAGGTCGCTCGGACGCACCATGTCGACGGCCATCCTGAGCGCGGCGGCTCCTGTCCGCTTGCCGACCCGGGTCTGGAGCATCCACAGCTTCCCCTGGTCGATGGTGAACTCGGTGTCGCACATGTCCTGGTAGTGCGCCTCGAGCCGCCCGAAGATCTTGAGCAGCTCCGCGTGGACCTTGGGGAACTGCTTCTTCAGCTCCGAGATGGGCTCGGTGTTGCGAATGCCCGCCACCACGTCCTCACCTTGCGCGTTGACGAGGAAGTCGCCGTAGGCGCCCTTGGCGCCGGTCGCCGGGTCGCGGGTGAAGCCGACGCCCGTGCCCGAGTTGTCGTCGCGGTTGCCGAAGACCATGGCCTGCACGTTGACGGCGGTGCCCAGGTCGTGCGCGATGTGCTCCCGGTCGCGATAGGCGATGGCCCGCGGCCCGTTCCAGCTCCGGAACACCGCCTCGATGGCGCCGCGCAACTGGTCGACCGGCTTCTGCGGGAAGGGCTTGCCGGTGTGGCGCTCGACGATCTGCTGGTACGACTCGACGAGATAGCGCAATAGCTCCACCGGCACCTTGGCGTCCGACTCGGTGCCGGCCAACTCCTTCGCCGCGTCGAAGAGCGAGTCGAACTCCTCTCCGGGCAGCTCCAGCACAATGCGGGCGTACATGGCGATAAAGCGGCGGTAGGAGTCGAACGCGAAACGCTCGTCCCCCGTCTGCTTGGCCAGGCCCTCCACCGAGTCGTCGTTGAGGCCGAGGTTGAGGACCGTGTCCATCATCCCGGGCATGGAGAACTTCGCCCCTGAGCGCACGGACACGAGCAGTGGGTCGGCGGCGTCGCCGATCTCCTTGCCCATCGACTTCTCGAGACGGGCTCGGGCCGCTGCCACCTCGGCGTCGAGGCTCTTGGGCCAGCCGCCCGTCATGTAGGCCCGGCAGGCGTCGGTCGAGATGGTGAAGCCCGGGGGGACCGGGAGCTTGAGTACCGACGTCATTTCGGCCAGGTTGGCGCCCTTGCCGCCCAGAAGATCCTTGAGCTCCATCGGCGGGCGTGGGTGCGTGTGGTCGAAGTCGAAGACGTACGGCATTCGGGTCTCCTTGCCCTGGTCGGGCACACCGCGTGGCGAGCGCGGACAGGGGCGGTCGCACTCGTCCCGATCTGGGACGGGAACCTCAGCCTACTTTCCCTTCCACGAGCCCTCCGTCGACTCCTCGTCGCCCGGGACGACGCCGTACACCTGCCGCTGGAACACTTCCTTCGCCTGGCGCATGTAGTCCCGCACGATGGCGAGCTCGTCGGCCTTGAAGTGCTGCGCCACCTCACGCATCTGATCGGCGATCGGCTGTTGGACCTCCTGGAGACGCTCCTGCGCCTCGGGTTCGATCTCGACCCAGACCCGTCGACGATCCTCCGTGTCTCGCCGGCGGTGCACCATGCCGGCCTCTTCGAGTCGGTCGAGGATGAAGGTGACCGCGCCAGTGGTCAGCCCACTCTCTTCTGCGAGCCGGCCCGCGGTGATGGGCCCGAGGCGGCCAATAAGGTCGAGACAGCGCATGTCGGTCCTGCTCAGCTTCAGCTTCTTGGCCACCCGCTCGTCGAAGTCGCTCGCCGCGCCGAAGTAGCCCATGATCTCGTTGCGCAGCTGCTGCCCGAGCTCCATCCTCGACCATTGTCTTGACACGTAAGTTACTTTAGCACTAAGTTTCTTTGCTGATGGCTTATTCTCCCAAATCTTCGGTTGCCGTCGAGGCACACGACCTCGTCAAGGTCTTCCCCCGCGGCAACGTGCGCGCCCTCGACGGCGTGTCGCTGCAGATCGAGACGGGCACCGTGCTCGGCCTGCTCGGACCCAACGGTGCGGGCAAGACCACCGCGGTGCGGATCCTCTCGACCATCCTCGAGCCCGACTCGGGGACGGCCACGATCCTCGGCCACGACGTGGTCAAGGAGGCGGACGTAATCCGGCGGATCATCGGGCTGGCCGGCCAATACGCCACGGTCGACGAGAACCTCACCGGACGCGAGAACCTGCGCATGATCGGGCGGCTCTCGCACCTCAGTCGCAAGGTGGCCGCCGACCAGGCGGCGCACCTGCTCGACTCCTTCGCGTTGCACGACGCAGCGGACCGTCCGCTAAAGACCTACTCGGGCGGTATGCGGCGGCGCCTCGACCTGGCCGCCGCGCTCGTCGCCAGCCCGCCGGTGCTCTTCCTCGACGAACCGACGACCGGCTTGGATCCCTCGGGGCGTCAGGACCTCTGGGCCGTCATCGAAGGGCTCACAGCGGAAGGGACGACCGTCCTCTTGACCACTCAGTACCTCGAGGAGGCCGACCGCCTGGCCCGCGACATCGTTGTGGTCGATCACGGCAACGTGATCGCTCAGGGCACCCCGGCTCAGCTCAAGGCCAACCTCGGGACCTCGGTGGTCGCCGTGACCCTGCCAGGCGACGAAGAGGTCCGGCGCGCCGTGCCGTTGCTGGCCCCCCTCACCGACCGAGAGCC
>DASZLL010000152.1:0-28112 GCA_035552395.1 Acidimicrobiales bacterium | reverse complement strand
GCGATGCCCTGTCCGTGCGTCCCCCCGGGCGCGAATGCCACGGCGTCGGGCTCCACGCCCACCGTCACCGTGTGGATCACGTCGTGGGTGGCCGGGACGATCTCGTGCAGCGCGTCGTCCCCCTGCGTGACCACGAGGAGCCCGTGGTCACCCGGCGTGAAGGCCAACGCCGCGGGCAGGCTGCCGACCGGGACCCTTGCCCCGATGTGGCGCGTGGCCAGGTCCACCGGCGTCACGTCCATGCCCGGCAGCGTGACCGAGGCGCCCGTGGTCACCCAGGCCACGTCGCGGACGGACGTGCTGCCGACGGGACTCCCGCACGCGGCGAACGCCAGCGCGCAAGCCAGCGCCCCGAGCGCGACGACGCCGCCCGGGCGCCCCGCCCACCGACGCACCCCTCCCACCAGGCTCACCCGCGCGCGCACGCCGCGCCCGCGGGCCGGTCGGCCGAGGCCCAGCCGCGCGCCTCGCCCTCGGGCCAGTAGTCCGCGGTCACCGGGTCCTGCACATAGTCGACGGGGGCCGGCAGGCCGGCGGCGAGCGCGCCCAGCGCGTCGAGCAGCGCGTCGACGTCGTCGCTCGACGTCCCGAGGCCGCAGCTGGCGCGCACCGCGCCCGGGATTCCGCTGCGATCGCCTCGGCGCACGGCCGCCCGAGCCCGGTCCAGGCCCGCTTGGCCGACGCCGAGGAGGCGGATCAGGTAAGGGTGGGCGCAGAAGCAGCCGTGCCGGACGCCCACGCCGAATTCGGCGCTGAGGCGCGCCGCCACCAGCGCGTGGTGCATGCCGTCGACCGTGAAGGCGGCGACCGCGAGCCGGTCCTCGCCCGCATGCGGCCCGTCGAGCGGCGGCCCGAGCACCCGGACCCCCGGGATCGCCCGCAGCCCAACGTGGAGCCGGTCGCACAGCGCCGCCTCGTGCGCTCGCACCGCGTCCCAGCCGATCCGCTCCAGCTCGTCCATGGCGGCCCCGAAGGCGACCGCGCCGACAACGTTGGGCGAGCCTGCCTCCTCGCGTTCGGGCGGCTCGGTCCAGATGACCTCGTCGAGGTCGACCAGGTCGACCGCCCCCCCACCCGCCAGGAAGGGATCGCCGGTCTCGAAGGTCGCCCGCGGCCCAATGAGCGCGCCCGCCCCGAAGGGTGCGTAGAGCTTGTGCCCGCTGAAGGCGATGAAGTCGGGGCCGGCGGGCAGCGGCCGGTGCGGCGCCAGCTGTGCCGCGTCGAGCAGGACGGGGATCCCGCGCTGGCGCGCCGCGGCGCAGATCTCTTCGATCGGCGGCAGCCACCCCGTCACGTTCGAGGCGCCCGTCAGCGCCAACAGCGCGGGCTCGCGCCCGTCGTCGAGCGCCCGGACGACGTCGTCGACGCCGAACGTGCCGTCCCGGTCGCACTCGACCCAACGGCGCGTGGCCACGCGCGCCCACGGCAGGATGTTGGCGTGGTGCTCGACCACGGTCGTCACGACGACGTCGGCCGGACTGAGCCCGAGGCGGTAGGCCAGGTGGTTGATGGCCTCGGTCGTGTTGCGAACGAGCACGACCACGTCGTCGCCGCCGGCCGGACGGCGGGCGAAGCGGTGCGCGCTGTCGCGCGCCGCTTCGTAGGCGGCGGTGGCACGCCGGGACTTGTAACCGGCGCCGCGGTGGACGCTCGAGTACCACGGCAGGAACTCCGTGACCCGTTGCGCCACCGTCTCGAGCGCGGGCGTCGACGCCGCACAGTCGAGATCGCGGTAGGGCCGCGCGCGCCCGTCGACGCAGGGTACAGGGGCGTGTGCCCCCACCAAGGCGGCGAGCGGTTCTTCGGATGTCACGCCGTCACACTAGGAAGCAGGCGGCTCCCGCAGGGTCAGGCCCCGCCCCCAAGCCCGTCGGGCACCCGGCGCGCCGCCAGCACGACGATGTCGTCGGGGCTCCGCTCGTCCGCCGTCATGGCGTCGATCACGAATTCCGCCACCGTGTCGGGCTCCATGTTCGGGGCCGCCCGCAACGAGGACTCCAAGAGCGCGAGCCGGTCGTCCAGGTAGGCCCCGCGCCGCTCGACCAGGCCGTCGGTGAACATGACCAGGCAGCCCTCGTCCAGCTGGTACCCGTGGTCCTTGTAGTGGCAGCGGAGGACGCCGAGCGGCGGTCCGGGTGGCACCACCAGCTCGACTGCACGCCCGCGCTCGATCCGCACCGGCGAGGGGTGCCCGGCCGAGGAGAACGTGATGAGACCGCTGACGGTGTCGAGCACCCCGACGAGTGCCGTGGCCAGCCGGGGCTCGACCCCGGAGAGGGCGACCCGGTTGAGGCGCTCGAGCGCCTTGCCCGGAGCCTGTTCCTCCAGGACCAGAAGCCCCAGCGTGTGGCGTAGCCGGCTCATGATCCGGGCTGCCTCGAGATCGTGGCCCTCGACGTCGCCGACCACGAGCGCTACCAGGCGGTCGCTCACCGGCACGACGTCGTACCAGTCGCCGCCCACCTCGAAGCCCACCGCGGCCGGCAGGTAACGGGCGGCCACGTCCCAGCCAGGGAGCTCGGGGATGGCGTCGGGCAACAGGTTGCGCTGCAGCTCGTGCGAGATCCGCCGCTCGCGGTCGTAGGCGCGGGCGCGGCCCACGACCGAGCTCACCTGGGTCGCCAGCTGCTCGGCCAGGCCGAGGTCCTTCTCCGAGAAGCGCCGGCCCGATCCCGCCGAGACCAGCGTGACCGTGCCCATCACCTGGTCGCCCCCGCTGCCGAGCGGCACCGTCATGAACGAGGTGAACCCGAGCAGCTGCAAGATCTCGTAGTGGCGGTCGTCGCGGCTCGTCTCGCGCAGGAACTCGTCGCTCATGGAGTCGCTCCAGCGGGAGCGCCCGTCGCGCATGACCTCGACCATCGGGTGCGGGCCCTCGGGGTCGGGCGGGTACATCGTGCGCAGCTCGTCGGTGAGCGAGCGCTTCGCGGGATCGGCGTGCCACGCCGCCATGCGGCGGATCTGCCCGTCCTCCTCGGTGAGGTCGATTAGGCACAGGTCGGCCAGCACGGGGACCGCGACCTGCGCCAACCGCTTGACCATGTCGCGGTAGTCGAAGACCTCGGAAAGCACCTGCGCGGCCAAGAGGAGGAACTCGTTGCGCCGCCGCTCCTCGAGGAGCTCGTCCACCAGCTGCTCGCGTTCGGCCGCCTGGGCCGACGCGTGCAGCAGTTCGCCCAGGTGCCCGCCGACGGCGTCCATGAGCTCGACCACCGAGAGGTCGTGCTCGCGTGGGCGGGTGCTTAGCATCTTGACGATCCCGACGCATACGCCGCGGTAGCGGATCGGGAACGCGTACGCGCTCTGCAGCCCGTGCCGCACGAGCGCGTCGCCGGCGAACCGCTTGTCGTGCGCCAGGTCCGTCACCCAGACCGGCTCGCCGTGTTCCATGACCCAGCGCGGCAGTCCGTCGCTCCCGCTGGTCGGGTCGGCCGCCCTCTCCTCGGCGAACGTCTGGGCCACGCCGCCCGAGCGCGTCCACACGTGGCGGCACACCAGAGCGCCCCGGCCGCTCAAGGTCCACAGTGTGGTGACGTCCCAGTCCAGACGGCGGCCGAGGGTGGAGAGGAGCCGCTCGGCGGGGGGGTTGTCGATCGGTGCATCGGCCAGGAGCTCGAGGAGCTCGCTCGTCAGCTCGGACCACCGCTGCAGCTTGCGATCGTCGCGGCGGCGGAAGATCCCGACGACGACGTGGCCGGCCAGCGGGTGCTCGAACGTCGACAGGACGACCTCGGTGTGCACTTCGGAGCCGTCGGCCCGCTTGATGACGGCCGGCAGGCGCCGCCCAGCGAGATCCTCTGCCCGCGCTCGCATGAAGGTCCCGAACCCCTGGCGCAGCGGCTCGGCCATCGAGTCGGGCACGAGGTCGAGGGCCGGGCGCCCGCGCAGCGAGCCGTGCGGCCAGCCCATGAGCTCTTCGGCCGCGACGTTGGCGTAGCGGATCACGCCGTGCTCGTCGCTGGCGACGACGGCGTCATGCAGCCCGTCGAGCACGGCGCGCACCCCGCGGACCGGCCACGACCCGGCGGCCGCGGCTTGCCCTTCTCGACCCGATTGACCCGGTTCCCGACCCTGCAGAGAGGCAGAGGCGGAGCCGGCGCCGCCCCCCGACGCGAGCCACGACGTGAACCACACCGTCTTGCCCGGCCTGTCGCGCCGCACCTCGATCCCCCAGGCATCAGCGAGCGACTCGACGATGCGCAGGCCGCGCCCGTGCGGTGCGTCCGGCGCCGGCTCCTGCGGGGTGGGAAAGCCCGGGGCCTCGTCGCTCACGCTGACCCGGACCCAGCGCCCACCGACCTCCTCGGTCACGGCGATCTCGACGTCGAACTCCGTGTCGGCGTGCTGCACCGAATTGGTGGCCAGCTCGGAGAGCATCAGGGCCAGGAGGTCGCTGCCTTCATGGCAACCGGCACCGAGTTGCTCGAGGAGGAACTGGCGGGCCCGCCTGACCGACAGGCCGCTGGCGGGGAAACGCCGGGTGGCGGTGGCAGTGCCGTCCGCCGGCCCACCACCCTGGGTCGCCGCGCCGGTCTCGTACCCTGGGATCGTCGGGCTTTGCATGGCGGTTGCGCTAGATCTGCCCGCCCAGCACCACTTTTAAACGGCGCCGGGGGGTCGAGACGTTGGTACCCTGCCCCCGTGGAGGAGCGCTACGAGTCTGAATTGGCCCGCGCGTCCTCCGTCCTCGACGGTGTCGACCAGGCGCTCGAGCGGTTGAGCGCCGGTGCCTACGGGGCCTGTGTCACCTGCGGGTCGCCCGTTCTCGATGCCGATCTCGAGCGCGACCCGACCCGCCGCTTTTGCGAGCAGCACCTCTCGCTCGACTGAGCCGACCACCCGCGGGCCCGAGCCCGGCGGGTTTCAGCCCTCGAGCTTGAAGCCCTTGGCCGAGTCCAGGCGGGCCGCCACGTCGGACCAATTGACGACGTTCCACAGGGCGGCGAAGAAGTCGGCCTTCACATTCTTGTACTGCAGGTAGAAGGCGTGCTCCCAGGCGTCGAACACCAACAGCGGGACGGAGCTCTGGCCGATGTTGCCCTGGTGGTCGTAGACCTGCTCGACGATGAGCCGCCCGGCGAGGGGCTCGTAGGCGAGCACGCCCCAGCCCGAGCCCTGAATCGTGGAAGTCGCCTGGGTGAAATGCGCCTTGAACTTGTCGAAGGAACCGAAGTTCTCGTCGATCGCCGAACCGAGCGCGCCGTCGGGCTTGTCGCCGCCGTCGGGGCTCTGGTTCTTCCAGAAGATGGAGTGCAGGACGTGGCCCGAGATGTGGAAGGCCAGCGTCTTCTCGAGCCCGACGATGGCGCCGAAGTCGTCCTTGTCCCGGGCGGCGGCCAGCTTCTCGAGCGTCTGGTTGGCGCCGGTGACGTAGGCGGCGTGGTGCTTGTCGTGGTGCAGCTCCATGATCTGGGCCGACACGTGGGGCTCGAGCGCGGCGTAGTCGTAGGGCAGGTCGGGGAGGGTGTACTCGGCCATGGCGGTCTCCTCTGTCGTGTGGGTGTCGTGTCGTACGGACGGAAGGGTGCTGCGTGCAGGACCATACCCGAACCTTGCCCGATTCCAACCGGGGATCAACCGCCATGCGAGCAGGTCGCGAGACGTGTTTGCTCCGTTCGACGGCCGACCCCGCCCCTCCGCACGCCGGTGCGGCGGCAACCCCTGGACGCGCCGGCACGGCGGTACGCTTGCAAGAGTGAGCACGGACCCCAAAGACCGCTGGCACGAGCTGGGGTCCTTCATCCGTGAGCAGCGAGGTACGGCCCGGCTGTCGCTGCGCCGGCTCTCGGAGCTGGCCGGGATCTCCAACCCCTATCTGAGCCAGATCGAGCGCGGGCTGCGTCGACCCTCGGCCGAGATCCTCCAGCAGATCGCCAAGGCGCTGCGCATCTCCGCGGAGACCCTCTATGTGCAGGCGGGCATCCTCGAGGCACCCACGGGCGCCCCCGATCTGACCCGCGCCATCATGGCCGACCAGACCATCAGCGAGGAGCACAAGCAGGCGCTCGTGCGCATCTACCTCTCGTTCCGCCGCGAGCACGACGACGAGTCGCCTCGCCCCGGCTCCGCCTCGGGCGCTGGCCCGGGCACCTCGAGCGAGGCCGAACCGGACGCGGACACCGTGCCCCCGCGTACGCCCTTCACCACCCCGGGGCACGTCGCGACCGCCTGAGCAACGAGCGTCGGGCGCGCCGCGTCCGACCAGGTGTCCGGTGGCGTTTGGTCCACCGCCGGTAGGATCGCCTCCGGCATGCGGCGACTCGCGGTTCTTTCCTTGCACACCTCCCCCTTGGCGCAGCCGGGCACGGGCGACGGCGGTGGCATGAACGTCTACGTCCGTGAGCTGACGGCCGCGCTCGCGCGCAACGGCGTCGCCTGCGACGTGTTCACCCGGGCCTGGTCGGCCGACCTGCCGCCGATCGTCGAGGTCGAGCCCGGCCTCCGGGTGCACCACGTGCCGGCCGGCCCGCTCGAGTGCGTGCCCAAGGAGTCGCTGCCCGCCGTGGTCGAGGAATTCACGGCCAATGTGCTCGGTCGCATGGCCGCCTCCACCGGGCCCGGCGGCACCGAGGGCGGTGGCCTGCCCTATACGTCGGTCCACGCCAACTACTGGCTGTCCGGGCTGTCGGGCCATGTGATCAAGCACGAGTTGAACCTGCCGCTCGTCTGCACCTTCCACACGCTCGACCGCGTCAAGGCCGAGTCGATGCCCGAAGAGGTCGAGGCCGACATGCCGCACCGGCGTGCCGAGGCCGAGGCGTCCATCATCGAGTGTTCCGACGCCGTGCTGGCGTCGTGCACCGTCGAGGCCGACCAGATCGCCTCGCTCTACGGCGGCGAGCCGGGCCGCATCCGCATCGTGCCGCCGGGGGTCGACCACGCATTCTTCGGTCCGGGCCACCGGCCCCAGGCGCGGCGCGCTCTCGGGCTGCCGCTCGACGGGCGCCTGCTGCTGTTCGTGGGGCGGATCCAGCCGCTCAAGTGCGCGGACGTCGCGATCGAGACGCTGGCCGAGCTGCGCAACGCCGGCGGCGAGCCGTACCGACTCGTCGTGGTCGGTGGGCCGAGCGGGCCGCACGGGGAGAAGTCGCTGCAGGGCCTCCACGACGTGGCCGACGCCCGGGGGGTGCGCGAGCTCGTGCACTTCATCGAGCCGCAGCCCCACGAGTTGTTGTCGTCGTACTACCGCGCCGCCGACGTCTGCCTGGTGCCCAGCCGCTCCGAGTCCTTCGGCCTCGTCGCGTTGGAGGCGGCCGCGTGCGGGACGCCGGTGGTGGCCTCGGCCGTCGGCGGGCTCACCACCCTCGTCGACCACGGCCACACCGGGTTCCTGGTCGAAGAGCACGAACCGGCCGCCTACGCTGCCGCCGTGCGCCGGGTCTTCGACGAGCCGCTGGCGTCCGAGCGCCTCTCGACGGCGTCGGTCCTGCGGGCCCGGCGCTACACGTGGCGTGCCGCGGCGGCTTCGCTGGTGGAGCTGCACGACGAGCTGGCCGCCGGCCGGCTCGTCGAGTGCAGTTGAGCGGCTTGACGGGCTGACCCGGCTGCCGCCGCGTGCCGCTCATCGACCTGCCCGCCGACGACGAGATGGCGGCGGCGGTCGCCTGCATCGACGCCTGGGCCAAGCGGGAACTCGAGGCGGGCGGGCCGCTGGTGGCGGCCGAGCGCCAGGAGGTGACCGATCGCACCGCGTCGTTCCAGTGGTATCTCCGCTTCAAGGGTGACGAGAAGGACTTCATCACCGTCTGGCTCACGCTGCGGCAGCGCACGCTGTGGCACGAGGCGCAGTTCATGCCGGCGCCCGAGGCGAACAAGGAAGACGTGTACGCCTACCTGCTCCGGCGCAACACCGCGCTGATGGGCATGTGGTTCGCGCTCGGGCCCGAGGACGCCGTGTACCTGGTGGGCCGGGTGCCCGCCCGCTTGATCGACGACGACGAGCTCGACCGGATTGCCGGGGCGTCAGTCGTCTACACCGACGACCACTTCCCGACGGCCATGACCATGGGGCATCCCTCGACCTACCGGCGCCGGCCCCGCCGCCCTTAGCGTCTCGGCGTCCTTGGCGTTTGCTGCCGGCGGCGCGGTTGGCCGCGGCGCCGAGCCGCGCTCAGTAACGTCGTGCGCGTGTCGAACCTGCTGATCGTCGGCGGCGGGAAGATGGGCGCCGCCCTCCTGGGCGGGGTCCTCAGCCGCGGCCTCTCCACACCGGCGGCGGTGACCGTCGTCGAACCCGTGCCCGAACGACGCAAGGAGCTCGAGGAGCTGTATCCCGGCCTGCAGACCGTGGCGGCGCCGGAGGCGGGCCTCCTCGACGCCGGAGAGGATGGGGGCGGCGCCGTGCTGGCGGTGAAGCCCGACCAGGCGGACGGGGCGTGCCGACTGCTCGGCGCGACCGGCGTCACCCGGTTGCTGTCCATCGTGGCCGGCGTGCCCTGTCAGCGCCTGGAGTCCGCGCTCGGGGGCGAGCCGGCCGTCATCCGCTCCATGCCGAACACGCCCGCGCTGATCGGCGCCGGCGTGGCCGCCATGTCGGGCGGGTCGTTCGCCACCTCGTTGGACCTGGGGTGGGCGGAAGGTTTGTTGGGCGCCCTCGGCGTCGTGGTCCGCCTGCCCGAGCGCATGCTCGATGCGGTGACCGGCCTCTCGGGCTCGGGCCCCGCCTACTTCTTCCTCGTGGCCGAGGCGCTCATCGAGGGGGGCGTGCAGATGGGCCTGCCGCCCGACGTCAGTCGCACGCTGGTCATCCAGACGATGGGGGGCTCCGCGGCGCTGCTCGCTCAGACCGGGCGCGACCCGGCGTCGCTGCGGTCCGACGTCACCTCTCCGGCGGGCACGACCGCTGCCGGCGTGCGGGCCCTCGAGACGCGCGCCGTGCGCTCGGCCTTCATGGAGGCGGTGGCGGCGGCCACCGAACGCTCCCGCAACCTGCAGCGCTGAGCCCGCGCGCGGCCATGTCCCCACCGAGCCCCTCACCCGAGCCGGGCCGGGCGCCGGGCCGGGCGTCGGGCCGGGCGCCGGGCCGGGCGCCGGGCACAGTGTTCTTCCTCTCCGACTTCGGGATCGCGGACGAGTTCGTCGGGGTGGTCCACGCCGTGATCGCGGCGCAGGCGCCGGGCACGACCGTGATCGACCTGACCCACCACATCCCGCCCTTCGACGTGCGCGCCGGGAGCCACACGCTCGTACGGGCTGTCCCGCATTTGGGTGCGGGCGTCGTGCTCGGCGTCGTCGACCCCGGTGTCGGCACGGTGCGACGCGGCATTGGCCTCGAGGTCGCGCTGCCGCCGCCGGCGGGCGGAAGGATGTCCTTCGTCGGGCCGGACAACGGCTTGTTGGTGGCGGGAGCGGAGGCGGTGGCCGAAGCGCCGATCGCGTCCGCGGTCGAGTTGCGCCGCGACCCCGTGCCCCCCGACCGTGGCGGCACCTTCGACGGCCGCGACCTCTTCGCGCCGGCGGCGGCCAGCCTCTGCCTGGGCACCCCGCTGTCCGGTCTCGGCGCGGCGATCGATCCCGAATCGTTGGTGCGGCTGGTCGGCGGCGTCGTCGAGCAGGGCCGACTGCACGACGGCCGATGCAGCCTGCGGGCCGAGGTGACCTGGGTCGACCACTTTGGCAACCTGCAGCTGGCGGCGACCGTGGCCGATGCGCGGGTGGCCGGGATCCCGACGTCGGGGACGATCGAGCTGGCGGCCCGCGTCGAATCGGGTCGTGAGTACCTCGACGGCCTGCCTCATGCGCTGGTCCCCGACGGGGTGCAATTGCGCTGGGTCGCGGCGTTCAGCGACCTGAAGCAAGGGGAGTTGGGCTTGCTGGTGGACGCCAACGGGCATCTCGCCGTCGTGGCCGGGGAGGCCTCGGCGGCGCACTGGCTCAACGTCGCCGCCGGTGAGCTGTTGATCCTCGCCTGGTAGGGCCGTTCGAGATCCTCGCGGTTTGGTGTTGTTGCAACCCTCCTCGGTACCATCCGACTGCAGTGAGCGAGGAACAGAGCGCAACGCCGAGACCCCTGGCACCCGACGTCCCCGCGCCGGCGGCAACCAAGCGGATCCCCGAGGCCACTGTCCTGCGGCTGCCGGTGTACCAGCGCATCTTGACCGAGCTCGTCCGAGCCGGGACGCGCACCGTCTCCTCCGAACAGCTGGCCGAGTTGGCCCGGGTCAACGCGGCCAAGGTACGCAAGGACCTGTCGCTGCTGGGCTCCTTCGGGACTCGCGGCTCGGGCTACGACCCCGGCTTCCTGATCGCCCAGATCGATCGGGCGCTGGGCCTCGACGAGAACTGGTCGGTCGCCGTCGTCGGCATCGGCAATCTCGGTCGCGCCCTGACCAACTCCGCTGGCTTCGCCTCGGGCAGCTGCCAGGTCACCTCGCTCTTCGACGTGGACCCGGTGGTCGTGGGCGAGGAGATTCGGGGCATCAAGGTGCGCCACATGGACGAGATCGCGACGCTCCGGCCGGCCGAGTGTCCCGACATCGGGGTCATCACGACGCCCGGCTGGGCGGCCCAAGGGGTCGCCGACCTGCTCGTGCGGGCCGGCGTGACCTCGCTCCTCAACTTCGCGCCCCGGGTGCTCCACGTCCCGTCGCACGTGCACATCCGCTACGTCGACCTTTCCATTGAGCTCCAGGTGCTCGGCTTTTACCGGGCGCGTCAGGACGCGTCGCTGCGGGCCGGCGGCCGCGGGGACGAACGAGTTCCGCTCATCCGGGCGGTCGGGATGTCGTCCCCTCAGGACCTGGTCTGAACCCTCTGGTTCGACGACTGGCACGCCGGGCCGCCTGACCGGCACAATTAAGGTCCGACCCAGGAGGATCCACGAGTGTCCGTCGTCGTCATAGGGCTGCAGCACACACAAGCCCCGCTGCCTCTGCTCGAGGCCACGGCGATCGCCGACGCGGACCTGCACAAGACCCTGAGCGCCCTGAGCCACCGGCGCAACGTGCAGGAGGCCGTCGTGCTCTCGACCTGCCTGCGGACCGAGGTCTACGCGGTGGTCGACCGCTTCCACGATGCGGTGGCCGAGATCTACGACGTCCTCTCCGAGGGGTCTGGCGTCTCGGTCGAGGAGCTGTCGCTCCACGCCGTGGTCCGTTTCGACGACGACGTCACCTCGCACCTGTTCTCCGTCACGTCCGGGCTCGAGTCGGTCGTGACCGGCGAGACCGAGGTGGTCGGCCAGGTGCGACGCGCCTTCGAGCGAGCCCAGGAGGAGGGCACCTGCGGCCCGGTCCTCTCGGCGCTGTTCCGCCACGCGTTGCAGACGGGCAAGCGCGTCCGCACCGAGACCGGCATCAGCCAGGGCACGACGTCGTTCGCCTACGCCGCGGTCACCGTGGCGCGGGGTGTGGACGGTGCCGGGCTGCGCGACGCGCGCGTGGTCGTGGTCGGCGCAGGCGAGATGGGTCTCGGTGTCTTCCGCGCGCTGTCCGACCTCGGGACGGGGCAGGCACCGCGGCGAGTCGTCGTGGTGAACCGGTCGCCGCAGCGGGCGGATCAGGTGGCGCGTGACGCCGCGGGCGCCCCGTTCGAGGTGCGCGCCACCGCGCTCGAGCGAGTGGCGGCGGAGCTGGCCGACGCCGACGTGGTGCTGACGGCCGTGGCGGCCGAGTCCCACGTCCTGGAGCTCGAGGACTTCGCCGCGGTCTCGACGCCGTTACGGGTGATCGACCTGGGCGTGCCGCGCAACGTCGACCCGGCCGTTGCCGCGCTCGACGGCGTGTCGCTGCTCGACATGGACGCGCTCGGTGCGTTGGTGGCGCAGGCCCTCGGGGACCGTCAGGAGGAGGCGGTTGCCGCCCGCGCCATCGTCGCCTCCGAGGTCGAGCGCTACCGCACCGCCAGCCGCCAGCGCGGTGCCGCCCCCGTCGTCTCCTCGCTGCGGGCGCGCCTCGAGTCGTTGCGCGTGGCCGAGCTCGAGCGACGCCGGGCCCAACTGGCCGATCTCAGCGAAGAGGAGTGGGACCACGTGGACCAGGCGACGCGCGCCGCCCTGGCCAAGATGCTCCACGAGCCGACCATGCTGCTCAAGGAGACGGCCGGGACGCCCCGCGGCGAGCGCCTGGTCGAGGCGTTGCGCATCCTCTTCGACCTCTAGGCGCACGCCGATGGGATCCCCCCGGACTGCCGACGCCGTCGGCACCGTCCGCACCCTGCGCCTGGCCACCCGGGGCTCGCCGCTGGCGCGCCGCCAGACCGAGACGGTGGCGGCCCTCCTGCGGGCCGCGCATCGGGGCCTCGAGGTGGAGCCGATGGTCGTGCGCACGCGCGGCGACCGGAACGCGTCGGCGCCGCTCGACCAGATCGGCGGGCAAGGCGTGTTCGTCGCCGAGGTGGAGGCCGCGGTCGCCGACGGTCGCGCCGACGCCGCGGTGCACTCGGCCAAGGACATGCCCTCGGTCATGCCGGCGTCGCTCGTCCTCGGCGCGGTGCCGGCGCGGGCCGACCCGCGTGACGCCTTGGTCGGCCGCCGGCTGGCCGAGCTCCCGGCGGGCGCCCTGATTGCGACCGGCTCGGCCCGGCGCCGGGCCCAACTCGCCTACCTGCGGCCGGACCTCGTGTTCCGCGACCTGCGCGGCAACATGGCCCGGCGGGTGGCGGCCGCCGGCGCCGACGGGGTCACCGCGGTCGTCGTGGCCATGGCGGCCATGGAGCGCCTGGAATGGCTCGACCAGGTGACCGACGTGCTCGACCCCATGGACGTGCTGCCCCAGGCGGGCCAGGGCGCGATCGCCGTGCAGTGCCGGGCGGACGACGAGCGGACCCGTGGCGTGCTGGCCGCCATCGACGACGTCGCCACCCACCGCGCCGTGCGCGCCGAGCGAGCCGTGCTGGCCGCCCTCGGCGGGAGTTGCGCGGTGCCGGTGGGCGCCTACGCCGAGCCGGCGTCCCCGGGCTCCGGTTCGGGTTCGGGCGCGTCGACGCTGCAGGTCTCGGGGCTCGTGGCGAGCGCGGACGGCCACACCCTGATCCGGCTCTGCCGCCAGGGCGAGGACCCCGAGGCGCTCGGTGCCGCGGTGGCCCAGGCGCTCTTTGAAGGCGGCGGCGCCGCGATCGAGGGCTTCGACTGGGCCGGCCGCGAGTGACGGTGTACCTGGTCGGCGCGGGACCCGGCGATCCGGGCCTCCTCACGAGGCGCGGCGCCATGCTCCTGGCCCGGGCCAACGTGGTGCTCTACGACCGTCTGGTCAGCCCGGCCATCCTCGACCTGGCGGCGGACACGGCGGAGTTGATCGACGTCGGCAAGCGTCCCGACGCGGGGGACCGGCCCCGGAACCAGGACGAGCGCCAAGAGGAGATCGCGCAGCTGCTCGTCGAGCACGGCCGTCGCGCCGAGGTGGTGGTCCGCCTCAAGGGCGGCGATCCGTTCGTCTTCGGCCGTGGCGGCGAGGAGGTCGAGGCGCTGGCGCGCGCCGGCATCGCGTTCGAGGTGGTGCCCGGGGTGACGTCTGCCTTCGCGGCGCCGGCGGTCGCCGGCATCCCGGTGACCCATCGCGGGATCGCCTCCTCGGTCACGGTCGTGACCGGCCGAGTCGGCGGCGCGCCGGGGGCCAAGGCGGGGGCACCGGACTGGGAGGCCCTCGCCCGGGCCGGGGGCACCCTCGTCATTCTGATGGGCATGGCGACGCGCGCCGCCATCGCCGACGCCTTGATCGCGGGCGGGCGGGCTCCGGAGACGCCGGCCGCGGTCGTCGCCCGGGCGACCACGTCGACCCAACAAGTGGTGCACACCACGCTCAGCGGACTGGCGGGCGTCGACCTGGCTTCGCCCGCCGTGATCGTGGTGGGCCCGGTGGTCGCCCTCGCGGCGGACCCGTCGGCGACCGCGGCGACGCCAGCGCTGTCGGGCCGCACCGTCGTGTGCACCCGCACCGGGCCGAGGGCGGCCGCGTTGGTCGACGGGCTCGAGTGGGCGGGCGCGACCACGATCGAGCTGCCGCTCACCCGCCAGGTCGATCCCGCCGATGGCGGCGTCGCGCTCCGGGCATCGGCCGCCGCAGTCACGACCTACCGCTGGGTCGTGTTCACATCGGTGAACGCGGCGGAGCGCTTCATGGCCGAACTACGCGACGCACGGGACCTGGGCGGCACGAGCGTCGCCGCGGTGGGTCGCGCCACGGCCGACGCGTTGCGCCGGGCGGGCGTCGAGCCGGACCTCCTCCCGGCCGAGCACAGCGCGCGTGGGTTGGTCGAGGCATTCCCGGCGGCGCCGGTTGACGACGCACGGGGCGTGCTGTTTCCCAGTGCCGATATCGCGCCCGCCACCATCGATGCGGGATTGGGGCGCAAGGGCTGGGACGTACGGCGGGTGGAGGCGTACCGCACGGTGGCGGCTGCCGCACCCGATCCGGCGCTCCTGGCGCGGGTGGCGCAGGCCGACGCGCTCGTGCTCACCGCGGCGTCGTCGGTGGATGCGTTTCTCCGCTTGCGCACGCCCGAAGGGGTGGCGGTGTCGGTGCCCGCACACGTCGTCTGCATCGGGGCGACGACCGCCGAGGCGGCGCGGGCGGCGGGAATGACAGGCGTGGCCGAGGCGTGGGGCGCCTCGGCCGAGGGCATCGTGGCCGAGCTGTCCGATCACTACGCGCCCGCCGAGCGGCCGGCGCCTCCGGAATCCGGCACGGCGGCCGGCTCGTAGTCTGGTCGGCATGGCCGAGGCCGACGCCGACGCGATCACCCCGACACCAGGCTTCCCCGTGCGGCGACTGCGCCGGTTGCGGCGCACCCCCGCGCTGCGCCGACTCGTCGCCGAGACCCGCCTCGGCGTCGACGACCTCGTCGCGCCGCTGTTCGTGCGCGAGGGAACGGACGCGCCGACCCCCATCGCCTCCATGCCCGGGGAGGTGCAGCACACCGTCGACTCGCTCGTCGTCGAGGCGAAGCGGCTGGTCTCCCTCGGCGTCCCCGGGCTGATCCTCTTCGGCGTTCCGGCCCGCAAGGACGCAACGGGCAGCGGCGCCTGGGATCCCGGGGGCATCGTCCAGGTCGCCTTGCGCGCCGTGCACGACGCCGTGGGCGAAGAGCTGGTCGTGATGGCGGACCTGTGCCTGGACGAGTACACCGACCACGGGCACTGCGGCGTGCTGGGTCCCGACGGTGAGGTGCTGAACGACGCGACGCTCGAGCTGTACCAGCGCATCGCGGTGGCGCAGGCCGACGCGGGCGCCGACGTCGTGGCGCCGAGCGGGATGATGGACGGGCAGGTGGCGGCCATCCGTGCCGCGCTCGACGGGAGCGGGCACGACCAGGTGGCGATCCTCGCCTACGCGTCCAAGTACGCGTCCGCGCTGTACGGACCCTTCCGCGACGCGGTCGACGTCACCATCGCCGGGGGCGGGGACCGCCGGTCCTACCAGCAGGACCCGCACAACCGGCGCGAGGCGTTGGCCGAGATCGCGCTCGACGTGGCCGAGGGCGCCGACATGGTGATGGTCAAGCCGGCCATGACCTCGCTCGACATCCTGGCGGCGGCGCGACGGACGGTCGACGCCCCCCTGGCCGCCTACCACGTGAGCGGCGAGTTCGCGATGGTCAAGGCCGCCGCGGCGGCCGGGTGGATCGACGGGCCGGCCGTCGCTCTCGAGCAGCTCACCGTCGTGAAGCGGGCGGGGGCCGACTTCGTCCTCACCTACTTCGCGGCCGAGGTGGCCGAGGCGCTCGGTGGCTGAGCCGGGCGCGCCGGCATCCAACGACGAGTGGTTCGCGCGCGCCGAGCGCGTGATCCCGGGCGGCGTCGATTCGCCCGTGCGTTCGTTCGCCTCGGTAGGTGGCACTCCGTACACCGTGGTCTCGGCCGAGGGGGCCTACGTCACTGACGCCGAGGGGACTCGCTATATCGATCTGGTCCAGTCCTACGGCGCGGTACTGCTCGGTCACGCGCACCCGGCGGTCACCTCGGCGGTCTCGGCGGCGGCGCGACGCGGCACGACCTTCGGCGCGCCGACACCCGGCGAGGTTCTGCTTGCCGAGGCGATCTGCGCGCGCATGCCGGGCTGCGAACAGGTGCGCCTGGTGTCCTCGGGCACCGAGGCGGCCATGAGTGCAGTGCGCCTGGCTCGCGGCATCACCGGGCGCGACCGGGTCGTGAAGTTCGACGGCTGCTACCACGGACACTCCGACGGGCTCTTGGCCGGTGGCGGGAGCGGTGTGGCCATGCTCGGCCTGCCGGGGTCGGCGGGCGTGTCGGCCGGCGCCGTGGCCGACACCGAGGTGGTGCCGTACAACGCCGTGCCGGTGCTCGATGAGCGTGTCGCCTGCGTGATCGTCGAGCCGGTGGCGGCGAACATGAACCTCGTGGCGCCGGCACCGGGCTTCCTCGAGGGCCTGCGCACCGCGTGCGACGCCGTCGGCGCGTTGTTGATCTTCGACGAGGTGATCTCCGGCTTTCGCCTCGGGGTGGACGGCGCCACGGGCTGGACGGGGGTGCGCCCCGACCTGTGGTGCTTCGGCAAGGTGATCGGGGGCGGGTTGCCGGTGGGCGCGTTCGCCGGACCGCGCGCGCTGATGGCTGACCTCGCCCCGGCGGGTCCGGTCTACCAAGCGGGCACGTTGTCGGGGAACCCGCTGGCCACGGCCGCCGGCCTCGCCGTGCTCGGTGAGGTGGGGCCGGCCGACTACGAGGCGCTCGGTGCCCGGGTGGCCGTCTTCGCCAAGGACCTCGAGACGGCGGTCGCGTCGGGCGGCCTGGCCGTGGCGGCGCCCGCAGTGGGGCCGCTCGTGGGTTTGTTCTTGGCGCCGGGCGCGGCGGGCCCGGTCGCCTTGCCGGCCGACTACGTGGCGGCCCGCGCCCTGGCGGGGAACGGCGTCTACGGCCTGTTCTTCCACGCCATGTTGCGGCGCGGCGTGGCGCTCGCGCCCGGACCTTACGAGGTGTTGTTCCCAGGCCTCGCCCACGGTGAGGAAGTGTTGACCCAGGTGGTCGAGGCGGCGGCCGAGGCGGCGGCGGAAGTGGCCGCCTCGCTCGAAGCCTGAGGCCTCGCCGCGGCAGGGATGCCGGCCGGGCGTCTTGGCAGAATGGGTCGCCATGAACGAAGCGCGATGGCCCCCCGACTTCGAGGCGATGGCGCGGGGCGAGGGATGCCAAATGTGCAAGCCGGGGGCCGACGAGACGCCCTTCGGGATGCGCATCTTCGTGGGCCGCTGGTCGGATGCCTACCTGGGCCGCTATCCCGTGCGCCCGGGCTACGCCTACGTCATTTGGAAGGGTCGGCACGTAGCCGAACCGACCGAGCTGTCCGACGGGGAGGCGGCGGGCTTCTGGGGCGAGGTTGCCCACGTCGCCCGGGCGGTGGCGGCCCGGACCCGACCGGTCAAGATGAACTGGCTCAGCCTGGGTAACGGCGTGCCCCATCTGCACATCCACCTCGTGCCTCGTCCGGCCGACGACGCCCGAGCCGGCGGCCCACTCGAGGCCGAGGCTTTCGACCGGGACCGGACACCCGAAGTGCCGGACGACGTGCTGCGGGCGGAGGCCGAGGCGCTGCGCGCTGCCCTCACGACACGCTGGGGAGGACCCGCTCAGCCGAGCAGCACCTCGGAGTGACCACGCGGAATTCCTTCGCACTCACGGGACGAATGCGAAGTGGCGTCGCTGCGCGAAACGCGCCACACCACGCACCACCCGGCCACAGTCACGCCGACCCTCCCCTCGTTCTCCCGCGTACGGGTGCGGGAGCGGCCGTCCCTCGACTCAGGCGGCCGGGCTTTCCAACACGTCGGGGTCGGGTAGGAAACGCGAGACCAGCTCCATGGCCCGGTACCCGATCTCGGCGGGGCCGGCCGCGTCGGGGCGCATGAGGTTGGCCATGATCCGGAGCAGCTGGTTCATCAGCAGGTCCGACCGCATGCCGAGGTTCACGCAGACGCGCATGGCCTCGGGGTGCGAGATCAGGTGCACGAACGCCCGCGCCACCTTGTAATAGGGGCCGTACGCGGCGGTCAGCTCGCGGTCGTACTCGGTCAGTGCCCGGGATCCGGCGCCGGTCATGGCGTGGCCGAGCGTCGCGGCGGCCAGGCGCCCCGTCTCGTAGCCGTACGCGATGCCCTCTCCGTTGAACGGGTTGATGACCCCGCCCGCGTCGCCGGCGATGACCACATTGGGCCCGACACGGGGGCCGACCGAGAGCCCCATGGGGAGCTTGCCTCCGGTCGGAGGGCCGAGGCTCGTCTCGGGGCTGAGGCCCCAGGACTTGGGTGCGTAGTCGACGAAGGTGTCCATGAGCGCGCTCGTGTTGACGCCCTTCCAGCGCTGCTCGGTGGAGAGGAGCCCGACGCCGACGTTGACCCGCCCGTCGCCCATGGGGAAGATCCAGCCGTAGCCGGGGACAACGTTGCCCTCGGTGTCCCGGATGTCGAGGTGCGACTCGATGAACGGGTCGTCGTGGCGGTCGGAGCGGTAGTACCCCCGCAAGGCCATTCCGAGCGGGAGGTCGCGCCGGCGCGTGGTGCCGAGCAGGCGGCCGATCCGCGAGTTCGACCCGTCGGCGACCACCACGTAGCGGGCCTTGATCATCCGGGCGTCCGTCGCCCCCTTCTCCTTGATCATGACCCCCGCCAGCGCCGGCAGCGGCAACGCCGGGGCGGCCGCGTCGTCGGGGACCACGTCGACGACCTCGGTTCCCTGCAGGAGGGTCGCCCCGGCCTCGGCCGCCCGCCCCGCCACCAGACCGTCGAGGTCGTGACGGGTGATGGTATAGCCGTAGGCCGGGAAGTGCGGGTGCTCGGGCCACTGCATCTCGATGGAGTTGCCGAAGCCGAAGGCCCGAAGCCCCGTGTACTTGTGCGATCCGGCCAGGGCGCCCTCGAGCCCCATGTCGGCCAGCTGCCGGACGGCGCGGGGCGTCAGCCCGTCCCCGCAGGTCTTCTCGCGGGGGAAGACCTTCTTCTCTACGACCACGACGTCCCAGCCCGCGTCGGCCAGCCAGTAGGCGCACGAGGAACCGGCCGGTCCGGCGCCGACGACGACGACGTCGTGGACGCGATCGCCCGCGCCCGCCTGCGGCCTTGCCGGTGCACGGGCTTCGGCGGCTGCGGGGGTTGCCGTGCCGCCCGTTGCCGCCCTGCGGGTGGGCGACTTCTTGGCCGGCGCCTGGGCTTCCGCCGACTTCGACCCGGCCGCCTTTGCCGGCGCTGCCTTGCGGGCGGCGGGCTTCGACCCAGTCGCCTGCTTCTTCGCCTTCTTGGCCGGGGTCTTGGCCGCCCGCGCCGCCTTCTTCGGAGCGTCTGGCGGCGGGGTCGCGTCGGGAGGCGTCACGAGGCAATCGTAGGTCCGGCGCCGGGGTCTCTGACCAGCATCGCGGATGTGCCCGGCGTTGGGGTCGCATGGTAGAAACGGATCACAGTGGACCAGTACCTCCCGATCCTGATCCTGGGGCTGCTCGGCCTCGCATTCACGGTGTTCTCGCTGATGTCTTCGGCCATGCTCGCGCCGAGGAAGAAGCCCTCCGCTGCCAAGCTCGCGCCCTACGAGTGCGGGATCGTGCCCAACGTCGAACCACCCCAGCGATTTCCCGTGCGATTCTACCTCGTGTCGATGATCTTCATCATTTTCGACATCGAGATCGTGTTCCTCTACCCGTGGGCCGTCATCTTCCACCAGATCGCGACGTTCGGTCTCATCGAGGTGATCGTCTTCGCCGCCGTGGTGTTCGTGTCGTTCGTCTACCTCATCTCCAACGGCGCGTTGACCTGGGGTCCGCCGAAGACGCTGCAGCCGGGCATGCCGAGCCGCACCTCGGAGTCGACCATCTCGCGCATCAGCGCGTCGCGCGTCCCGGACGAGGCGGCCTGAGGATGGGGTTCGAGGACCTTCAGCACAACTTCTTGACCGGCCGGATCGAAGACCTCGTCAAGTGGGCCCGGCGCAACAGCGTGTGGCCAGCGACCTTCGGGTTGGCCTGCTGCGCCATCGAGATGATGGCGGTAGGCGCCGCCGATTTCGACATCAGCCGGCTCGGCATGGAGGTGTTCCGCGCCTCGCCCCGCCAGGCCGACCTCATGATCGTGGCCGGACGCGTCTCGCAGAAGATGGCGCCGGTGCTGCGGCAGGTCTACGACCAGATGATGGAGCCCAAGTGGGTGATCTCCATGGGCGTGTGCGCCTCGACGGGCGGGATGTTCAACAACTACGCCATCGTGCAGGGCGTCGACCAGATCGTGCCCGTCGACGTCTACGCGCCCGGCTGTCCCCCCTCGCCCGAGACGTTGTTGCACGCCATCCTGACGCTGCACGAGAAGATCCGCACCGGCGAGATCACTCGGCGCTCCGGGACGTCGATCCCCGCCGGTGAGCAGGCGACGGGCGGCTGGGTGCCGACCGTCCCCGACGCCGTGCGGGTGGCCACACCGCGGTGAGCGACGCGTCCTCGACCGCCGCACCGGCGGCGACCCCCTCGAACGTCCTGCCCGAGGTGCCCCGACTGCCCGACCGGCTGGTCGACCAGTTGGCCTTCCCCAGCCGTGCCACCTACAAGCTCATGGTCGCCGCCTTCCGGGAGGCCGGCTTCGAACTGTGCGCCGACCTCTGCGCCGTCGACTACCTGACCCATCCGGGGCGCTCACTGCCCGAAGGGGTGCAACCGGAGCGCTTCGAGGTGGTGGTGAACCTGTTGTCGCTCTCCATGCGCCAGCGCGTGCGCGTGCGCGTCCAGGTGCCCGAATCCGACCCCGCGGTCGATAGCCTCTTCGACGTCTACCCAGGCACCGAGGCCATGGAGCGCGAGGCCTACGACATGGTCGGCATCATCTTCACCGACCACCCCGACCTCACCCGCATCCTCATGCCGGAGGACTGGGAGGGCCACCCGCTGCGCAAGGACTACGGCGTCGGCCGGGTGCCGGTGCAATTCAAGGAAGCCCCCGGGCCACGATGAGCGACGAGCACGACGAGCACGACGAGCACGACGAGCACGACGCCGCGGCGGACGAGACGGAGGAGTTCGGCCTCGAGACGTCGGAGCGCGCCCACCGCGACGCCGAGGAGCATCGCTATTTCCTGGCCGAGACGTCGGAGGGTGCCCAGGAGTTGATGCCCCGCGGCACGACCGGCGCCGAGGAGCTCAGTAGCGAGGTCGGCGCCGTGCTGCGCCTGCCCGAGGGCGGCTTCGTCAACCCCGGCGACATCGATATCGAGCGACGCGACGACCAGACGATGATCATCAACATGGGCCCGCAGCACCCGTCGACCCACGGGGTGCTCCGGCTCATGCTCGAGCTCGACGGGGAGACGGTGCTGCGCACCAAGCCGGTCATCGGCTACCTGCACACCGGCATGGAGAAGACGGGGGAGGAGCTCACCTACGTCCAAGGCTGCACCAACACCACCCGGATGGACTACCTCTCCCCGTTGGCCAACGAGCTGGTCTTCTCACTCGCAACCGAGGCGCTGCTGGGCGTCGAGATGCCTCCGCGCGCGACCTGGATCCGCATGCTCATGTGCGAGCTCAACCGGGTGTCGTCGCACCTCCTGTGGATGGCGACCAACGGCATGGACCTCGGGTCCACGTCGATGATGATCTACGGCTTCCGCGAGCGCGAGATGGTGCTCGCCTTCTTCGAGAAGACGACGGGGCAGCGGATGAACCACAACTTCATCCGCCCCGGCGGCGTGGCGGCCGACCTGCCCGACGGATGGCAGGACGACATCGAGGTCATTTGCGACACGATCCTCGCCCGTTCCTTCGAGTACGACGAGCTACTGACCGGCCAGCCCATCTTCAGGGAGCGGACCGAGGGAGTGGGCAACATGTCGGCCGAAGAGGCCCTCGCGCTCTCGGTGACCGGTCCGATCCTGCGCTCGACTGGCGTGCCCTGGGACCTGCGCCGCACCATGCCGTACCTGGCCTACGACAAGCTCGACTTCGACGTGATCGTCGGGACATACGGCGACAACTTCGACCGCTACTCCGTGCGGCTGAACGAGATCCGTGAGTCGATTCGCATGGTCCGCCAGATCGCCGAGATGATGCCGCCGGGCGACTACCGCGTGCAGGACCGCAAGGTCACCCCGCCGGCGCGGGCGCGCATCGACGAAAGCATGGAGGCACTCATCCATCACTTCAAGATCTTCACCGAGGGCTTCCGGGTTCCCGAAGGTGAGGTCTACGTGGCGGTCGAGTCGCCCCGGGGCGAACTCGGGTGCTACATGGTGTCCGATGGGACCTCCAAGCCTTACCGCATGCACATCCGGGCCCCGAGCTTCGTCAATCTCCAGTCCCTGCCGCTGCTGCTGCGCGGCGGCCTGATGGCTGACGCCGTCGCCGTCATCTCCTCGGTGGACCCGATCATGGGCGAGGTGGACCGGTGAGCCATCTCAACGCCGACATCCGCCAGCGCGCCGAAGAGCTCGTCGCGCTCTACCCCCAGCGCCGTTCGGCGCTCGTCCCGCTCTGTCATCTGGCCCAGGAGCAGGACGGCTGGTTGTGCCCCGAGGCTATGGAGGAGATCGGCGAGCTTTGCGGCGTCACCGCAGCCGAGGTGCGGGGCACCGCCACCTTCTACGACATGTTGCACACCGAGCCCGTCGGGACCTACGTGCTGTCGGTCTGCACGAACATCGCCTGCCTGCTCGGCGGCGCGCTCGAGCTGCTCGAGCACGCGGAGTCCACGCTGGGGGTGCGCGCCGGCGGGACGACGATCGACGGGGTCTTCACGCTCCACGAGGCCGAGTGCCTGGCCGACTGCGACCGGACGCCGTGCGTGCAGGTGAACCACCGCTACGTCGGGGGCCAAACGCCCGAGAGCTTTGACACCCTGCTCGACGACCTGCGCGCCGGTCGTCTGGCCGACACCGTGCCGGCACACGGGACCCTGGTGCGGGTGCGGCGCAGCGTGGGCCTGCAAGCCGACCGCGCTGCCATCGTGGCGGAGCGGGCCAAAGAGGCCGAGGCCCGAACCGCCCGCGTGGCCGCCACCGCAGCCGCCGCAGGCGCCGCAGGCGAGAAGCAGGCCTGATGGCGATCACGGACGCACCCAAGATCGTCACGGCGCGCCTGGGCTACGACGACTCGCACACCCTGGAGCGCTACCTGGCGACCGGGGGCTACGCCGGGCTGCGCAAGGCGCTCACGATGACGCCCGAGGCGGTAGCGGCCGAGGTCGATGCGGCCAGCCTGCTGGGTCGGGGCGGCGCCGGCTTCCCGGCCGGGCGCAAGTGGTCGTTGCTGCCCGCCAAGGCACCGCTCACCTACCTCGTGATCAACGGGGACGAATCAGAGCCGGCCACCTTCAAGGACCACATGCTCATTGAGCGTGACCCGCACCAGATCCTCGAGGGGGTGCTGATCTCCGCCTATGCGCTGCAGGTCAGCCAGGCCTTCATCTACCTGCGCGGCGAGTTCGCCCTCGGGCTCGAGCGCCTGCAGCAGGCCGTGAACGACGCGTATGCCCACGGGGCGGCCGGCACCAACGTCTTCGACTCGGGCTTCTCGCTCGACGTCGTCGTCCACCCCGGCGCTGGTGCGTACATCTGCGGCGAGGAGACGGCACTGCTCGAGTCGCTCGAGGGCAAGCGCGGCTTCCCGCGCATCAAGCCGCCCTACTTCCCCGCCGCCATCGGCCTCTACGGCGAGCCGACCGTGGTCAACAACGTCGAGACGATGGCCAACATCCCCTGGATCGTGAACAACGGCGGCGCGGCCTTCGCCGCGCTCGGTGGCGGCCGCTCGACGGGGACCCGGCTGTTCGCGCTGGCCGGCCACGTGCGCAAGCCCGGCAACTACGAGCTCGAGATGGTCAAGACGACCTTTCGCGACCTCATTTACGCCCCGCTGCTCGGCGGCGGCATCCGCGGCTCCAATACCCTCAAGGCCTTCATCCCCGGTGGCGTCTCGGCGCCGTGGTTCGGCCCGGAACAGGTCGACCTGCCGCTCGGCCAGGATGAGGTGGGCGACGCCGGCTCCATGCTCGGCTCCGGCTCCATCGTCGTCATGGACTCGGCCACCTGCATGGTGCGGGCGGGGTGGCGGATCACCAAGTTCTTCGCCCGCGAGTCGTGCGGGCAGTGCACACCGTGTCGCGAGGGCTCGGGCTGGCTCGAGCGCATCATGTATCGAATTGAGAACGGCGACGGGCGCGAGGAAGATCTGGACCTCCTCATGGACCTCTGCGACAACATCTCGCCCGGCGTGGCCTGGCCGCCGCAGCAGACGACCATCTGCGTCCTCGGCCCGTCGATCCCATCGTCCATCGCGTCGGGCATCCGCATGTTCCGCGACGAGTTCCTCGTGCACATCAAAGAAGGCGGGTGCCCCTTTGACTGACACCGCCCAGTCGAAGCCGAAGACGGACAACAGCGACGAGCTGAGCTTCATGCTCGACGGCCGCGCCCTGACGGCCCAGAAGGGCGAGCTGATCATCGCGGCGGCCGAGCGCGCCGGCACCTACATCCCGCGGTTTTGCTACCACCCGCGCATGGAGCCCGTCGGCATGTGTCGCATGTGCCTGGTCGACGTCACGGGGCCGCGCGGGGCGACGCTGACGCCGGCCTGCTTCGTCGAGGTCACCGAGGGCATGGTGGTCGACACCGCCAACGAGCGGGTGCGCAAGGCGCAGGACGGTGTCCTCGAGTTCTTGCTGGCCAACCACCCGCTGGACTGCCCGGTCTGTGACAAGGGTGGCGAGTGCCCGCTCCAGGACCAGACGCTCGCCTACGGGCCAGGGGAGAGCCGGTTCATCGAGGAGAAGCGCCACTTCGAGAAGCCGATCGCCATCTCGGACCTCGTGCTACTTGATCGCGAGCGCTGCATCCAGTGCGCGCGCTGCACCCGCTTTGCCGACGAGGTGGCGGGCGAGGCACAGATCGACTTCGCCGGCCGGGGCGAGGCGGTCGAGGTAGCCACATTCCCCACCCAGCCCTTCGAGTCGTACTTCAGCGGCAACACGGTGCAGATTTGCCCGGTTGGTGCGCTCACCGCGACGCCCTACCGCTTCACCGCCCGCCCCTGGGACCTCGATCAGGTCGAGTCCACCTGCACGACCTGCGCCGTGGGCTGCCGCGTGGCCGTGCAATCGTCGCAGAACCGCCTGACGCGCCTGCTCGGCATCGACACCGAGCCGGTCAACCACGGCTGGTTGTGTGACAAGGGCCGCTTCACCTACGAGTCGGTCAACGGCGACGAGGTCGACGCCGGCCCGGAGCGCAGCGAGCTCGCCGACGAGGCGGTCGACGTCGCGCCGGCCACGGCGTCGCAGGTGGTCAGCCTCGGTGTCAGCCGGGGGCAGTTCCTCGGCGAGGCCGCCGAGACGGGTCGGTTCGAACACGGCCGGCTGGTCGAGCCGCGCGTACGCAAGGCCGGCGAGCTGGTGCCGGTCAGCTGGGGCGAGGCCCTCGCCGCGGCGGCCGCAGGCATCACCGCCGCCAAGGAGTCCGGCGGTGCCGACGCGGTCGCCGTCATCGGCGGCGCCCGCCTCACCAACGAGTCGGCCTACGCGTGGGCCAAGCTGGCCAAGGGCATCATCGGGACGGACTCGGTCGACGCGCAGCTCGGCGACGGCCTCCCCGCCGACCTCGTGCTGGGGCTGCCGCGGGCCACGATCGACGAGGCGGCCTCGGCGCCGCTGCTGGTGACGTTGTGCGGCGACCTGCGCGAGGAGCTGCCGGTGCTGTTCCTCCGGCTGCGCGAGGCTGTCGTGTCGCACGGCACGGCGCTCATCGAGATCGGACCGAGCCCGACCGTGCTCAGCCCCCACGCGAAAGCTGTCCTGTCCGCCCGTCCCGGCGACGCGCCGCTCGTGGCCAAGGCGCTCACGGGGGACGACGCCGCCGTCACCGCGCTCGGGGCACACCACGAGGGCAGCGCGCTGGACCCGGCCGCGCTCAGTGCGGCGCGGGCGCTCCTGGCCGCGCACCGCAGCGGCGAGGGTGTCGTCATCGTCGCCGGACGGGCCTCCTACGCCGAGTCCGGCGAGGTCACGGCGGAGGCGTTGCGCACGTTGGCGGCTGCGCTGCCGAACGCCAAGTTCCTCCCCGCGCTGCGGCGCGGCAACGTCTTCGGCGCGCTCGACATGGGATTGGCGCCGGGCATCCTGCCCGGCCGTGTCGGCCTCGATGCCGGGCGCGCCCGCTTCACCGCCGCCTGGGGGTCGGTCCCCGCCGCGCCCGGTCGCTCCACCGCCGAGATCCTCGCCGCCATGGCCGGGGAGTCTTCTGGCCAGCCGGGCGACGCCGACGCGGCGCCGGTCACGGCCCTCATCTTGTTGGGCTCGGACCCCTTGAGCGACTTCCCCGACCACACCGCGGCGAAGCAGGCGCTGTCGGCCGGCCACTTCGTCGTCGCGGTGACCGGGCACCCGTCGCAGTCGGTCGATGCTTACGCCGACGTCGTGCTGCCGTGCGCGGTGGCGCATGAGCGCCCAGGCACGACGACCAACCTCGAGGGCCGCGTCACCCGACTCGGCCCCAAGGTCAGCGCGCCCGGCTTCGCCTGGCCGGACTGGATGATCGCGACCGAGGTCGCCGCGGCGCTCGGCGGCGACCTCGGGGTGACCAGCTTGGGCGACCTCACCGCCGAGGTGGCCATGACCGCGCCCGCCTACCGCGGCCTGACCGAGGACGTCATGATCTCGGGCGCCGCGCACGACGGCCTCGTCGTGCCGCTGGGTGTCGGCGCGGCGCGCCACGCCGAGTTCGAAGTGGAGCCCATCGACCCGGTGGCGCTGCCCGGCGTCGAGTCCGTCGAGCGTCAGGGCGCGCCGCCTCGCGTCGGCACCGGCGGCGTCCCGCACGCCTTGGCCCACACCAAGGACCTGGGGAGCCCGCCGCCCCTACTCACCGTGGCCGATGCCGGCGGGGCCGAGCCGCTCCGCATTCCCAAGGCCGACAACTACACGCTCCGCTTGGTGGCCGGCCGACGCCTCTACGACGCGGGCAGCTCCATGACCGGGTCGCCGTCGCTCACGCCGCTCGTCCCCGCGCTGGTGGCGCGGGCCAACCCCTACGACCTCGATCGCCTCGGCGCGGTGACCGGCGACCGGGTCAAGGTTCGCTCGGCCCGCGGCGAGCTGGTCCTGGGCGCCGCCGCCGACGACGGCGTGCCGCGCGGGTGCGTCGCCATTGACTTCAACGTCCCGAGTGCCGAGAGCCCCGGCAACGCGGCCGCCACGCTCATCGACAGTCGCCAGCTGGTGACCGACGTCCGACTGGAGTCGGTGTGATCGGGACCCTCTTCGCCAGCGCGGCGCACGCCGCGGTCGCCAACGCACCGAACGTGCTCACGCACGGCGCGGACAACGGCGGCGGCGACCCGTTGTTCAACATCGGCCTCAACTGGGAGGTCTGGCTGATCGTCATCATCAAGTGCCTCGTCGCGTTCGTGGCACTGCTGGTGGCGACGGCGCTGATGATCTGGTTCGAGCGCAAGGTGATCTCGGACATGCAGAGCCGGATCGGGCCCAACCGGGCCGGACCGTGGGGGCTGCTCCAGACGCTGGCCGACGGGACCAAGCTGGTCTTCAAGGAAGACCTGCTGCCCGACCGGGCGGACGCGTTCGTGTTCAAGCTGGCGCCGTATCTCTCGGTGGTCCCGGCCGTGCTGGTGTTCACCGTCGTGCCGATCGGCGGGGTCATCACCATCGGCAGCCACACGTTCGAGCTCCAGGTGGCCGATCCGCCGATGGGGATCCTGCTCGTGCTCGCCATGTCGGGCATCGCCGTCTACGGCGTCATGCTGGCCGGCTGGTCTTCGGGGTCGAAGTATCCGCTGCTCGGCTCGGTGCGCGCCTCGGCGCAGGTGATCTCCTACGAGGCGGCGCTCGGTATGACCACCGTCATGGTCGTGCTGGTCAGCCACTCGCTCTCGACGCGGGCCATCATCGCCTCGCAGTCCGACGGCTTCTGGAACTGGAACCTCATCCGCCTCGGGATCTTCCCGTTCATCTTCTTCATGATCGCCATCACGGCCGAACTGACGCGCCCGCCCTTCGACCTGACCGAGGCCGAGCAGGAGCTGGTGGGCGGGTTCCACACCGAGTATTCCTCCATCCGCTTCGGGCTCTTCTTCCTGGCCGAGTTCATGAACACCATCACGATGTCGGCCATCGTGGTGACGCTCTTCTTCGGCGGCCCCAACGGCTACATCTTCCACATCCCCGGGGCGACCATCTACATGCCGATCATC
>DASZLL010000151.1:0-21411 GCA_035552395.1 Acidimicrobiales bacterium | reverse complement strand
AGGTGGCCGCTGGACCAGTAGCCCACCGCCGTCCCGACAGCCACCGGCACGACCGCCGCGGGGAGCGTGCGCGGCCGAGCGCCCGCGACCCAAACTTTGACCGGCGGGCTCACGAGACGGATAGGCCGATCGCCGCGGTCTGCACGGCGACCTACGCTACTGGCCGGTGCCCGAGCTCGTCGCCCTCGATCTCCCTGGTGGGATGGGGTTTGTCGATGCGCTCCGGGCCATCTGGGATACGGGGGACGCCGCCGCTCCGCTCGACCCGCGCCTCCCGGCGTCCGCCCGCCAGACGATGCTCGAGGCGCTGCGCCCGACTCGGATCGTCCGCTCGGACGGCGAGCAGCATGCCCTGGCCGACGGTCTACCCGTCGAGGACGGCGACGCCCTCGTCGTCGCGACATCGGGCACGTCCGGCCAGCCCAAGGGGGTGGTGCTCACGCACGACGCAGTGTCGGCCTCGGCGTGGGCCACCTCCGCTCGGCTGGCCATGGACCCGGGCCGTCACAGGTGGCTCGCCTGCCTGCCGCTCGCCCACATCGGCGGTCTCGCCGTCGTGACGCGGGCCGTCGTCACGGCGACGCCCCTGGAGGTCATGCCCGGATTCGACGCGGCGGTGGTCGAGGAGGCCGGTCGCACCGGACGGGTGAGCCATGTCTCCCTCGTCACCACCGCACTCGGCCGCCTCGACCCCGCCGTGTTCACCTGCGTCCTGCTGGGCGGCAGCAAAATGCCCCTCGCGCTCCCACCCAACGTGGTTGCGACCTACGGGCTGACCGAGACGGGGTCGGGCGTGGTCTACGACGGCCGGCCGCTCGACGGCGTCGAGGTCGCGATCCGCCGGGGCGATGGCTCGTTCTCGGTCGCCGAGGCGGGCGGTGCCTCGCTGCCCGAGGGGGAGATCCTGATCCGCGCCCCCATGCTCTTCCGCTGTTACCGGGACGGATCCGAGGGCCGGGTGGCCGGCCCGGACGGCGACCGGTCCTGGTTCGCCACCGGGGACGCCGGGCACTGGAACGCGGGCGGCACGCTGGTCGTCTCCGGCCGGATGGACGACGTCATCACGACGGGGGCGGAGAAGGTGTGGCCCGACGTCGTCGAGCGGGTGCTGAGCGCCCATCCCGGCGTGGCCGAGGTGGCGGTGTGGAAGCGCTCGGATCCCGAGTGGGGCGAACGCGTCGTGGCCTGGGTCGTACCGGCGGACGACGCCCCGTCGCTCGACGACCTCAGGAGGGTCGTGGCCGACGCCATCGCGCCGTGGGCCGCGCCCAAAGAGCTCGTGATCGTCGACGACCTGCCCCGCACGGCCTCGGGCAAGGTCCGCCGGCGCGCCCTGTCGTGAGCCCGTCCGGGCGCGGGGTCAGCTCATAGCCAACAGCCGCTCGCTCAGGCGCCCGAGCTTTTCGGGGTTGCTGACGACGCGCACGCCGACGATCCCGCCGTCGAGGATGTCGAGCACCAACGCGGCCACGACGGTGCCGTCGTCGACGAAGACGGTGGCCGGTTGCCCGTTGAGCACGACCGCCTGCGGCAGGCCGTAGACCTTCTTGGCCACGTTCACCAAGAAGCGCGAGCTGCGGTACGGGCCCACGACCGGTCGCATGGCGGCCCGGACCTTGCCGCCGCCGTCGGTCCAGACCACGACGTCGTCCGACAGCATCGACAGGAGCCCCGAGAGATCTCCCGTCGCGCACGCCGCGACGAACCGATCGGTGAGCTCACGGCCGTGCTCGAGATCGGCGTCGAAGCGTTGGCGCCGCTCCTCGACATGGCGGCGCGCCCGCGAGCCGAGCTGCCGGCACGCCGCGGGGCTGCGGCCCAGCGAGCCGGCCACTTCTTCGAAGGAGTACCCGAAGATGTCGTGCAGGAGGTAGGTGGCCCGCTCGAGCGGCGTCAGCTCCTCGAGGAGCACCAGGAAGGCCAGCGACAACGTGTCCGCCCGCTCGACCGCGGCGACGTCGTCGTCGACCACCGGCTCGGGCAACCACGGACCGGCGTACGTCTCGCGCTTGACCCGGGCGGAATCCAGTTGGTCCAGGCACAGCCTGGTTACCACGGTGACGAGATAGGCCCGGACCGACTCGACCGCTCGGTCGCCCCGCCGCAGCCACCGGATGCACGCTTCCTGTACGACGTCCTCCGCGTCGGTTGCGCTCCCCAACATGCGATACGCGATCCCGAACAGCAGCGAGCGCCACTCCTCGAACGTCGTCGTGTCAGCGTCAAGGTCAGGCAATGGCATCGGTGCGCGCGTCGGTCAAAGAACCAATCGATCGCATTGGTAGCTCGCAGGAGTCGGAGAACCCCTGGCTGCGCAGGCCGAGGCCGGAGTTGAAACGGGATCGCAGGTTCTCGAGCGCGACCCACGCCGCCAACTCCACGAACTCCGCGTCGCTCAGGTGCGCGTGCAGGCGATCGGCCAGTGCATCGGGCACCACGCCGGGACATCCGGTCGCCACCTCGGCGTACTCGAGGACGGCCCGCTCGCGGTCGTCGAAGAGGTCGCTCGAACGCCACTCCCCGACCGCCCGCACCTTGGCCGGGTCGATGCCGTCGTGCATGCCCTCGTAATACCCGTAGTCGACGCACCACGAGCACCCGATGCGCATTCCCGTGGCCTGGACGGCGAGCCAGCGCAGCGTGGGATCGAGTTTCCTCCAGCCCAGCTGCACCGCCGTCTCCAAGCTGCCCATCGCGACCAGGACCCCGGCATGATGCGATGCCGCGGCGGTGGGCTCGATCATCTGTCCGAAACGGCGACGGGTCCAGGAGCGGGCGAGGCGGGCGACGAGACCGCCGCCCTCGTTCTGCAAGGGGACATGGGCCATGGGACCATCCATCCTTTCCGTCTGAGTGGAGTCACCTCCAGAGACGAAACGAGCGGGCCGGGTGTGACAGGGCCCCCCGGACGTCGGGCGCCGGACCAGGTCAGCCCACGCCACCCGAGGGTTGGGCCGTCGTGCCACCGTCAACGACGAATGTCTGGCCCGTCACCCACGAGGACGCCTCCGAGGCCAGGAACAAGGCGGCGGTCGCGATGTCGTCGGGCAAACCGAGACGGCGCAAGGGAATGTGCGCCGCGATCCGCTCCTCGCCCAAGCCCTCCCACAGCGCGGCGGCCAGCTTGGTCTTCACCAACCCCGGCGCCAGCGCATTGACTCGCACGTCGGGCGCCAGCTCGAAAGACAGCTGCCGCGTGATATGCAGCACGGCGGCCTTCGTCACGTTGTACCAGCCGATGTTCGGCTCGACGCCGAGTCCCCCGACCGAGGCCACGTTGATGACCGAGCCCCGAAGTCCGGCCTTGACCGCAGCTGCCGTCCACACGAGAACCGAGAGTTGGTTCACCTCGAAGGTCTTCTGCGCGCGCACGAGGTCGATGTCGATCATGGGCCCGAAGTAGGGGTTGGTGCCGGCGTTGTTCACCAAGATGTCGAGGCCGCCGAACCGGGCGACGGTGTCGGCGACGCAGGAGATGGCATCTTCGGCGCGGCCGACATGGGCGGTGCGCCAGGCCACCTTCTCGGCCTCGGCACCGGCCGCCACGAGGCCGTCGGCCGCCTGCTCGAGGTCGTCGGCCTTCCGCGACGCGAGCATGACGTTGGCGCCGGCCTCGGCGAAACGGGCGGCCACGGCCAAGCCGATGCCGCGGCTGCCGCCCGTGACGAGCGCGGTTCTCCCCTTCAGTTCAAGCTCCATCACACGAGCCTTGCACGGCCATCGCATCGACACCGGCGAGGGTCCGGCCGACGCGGCCGCGCCCTAGCATCGCTCTGATGAACCACCTGGCCGACGAGACGAGCCCGTACCTCCGCCAGCACGCCGACAACCCGGTGGAATGGTTTCCCTGGGGCGACGAGGCCTTGCGCCGGGCCCGCGAGGAGGACAAGCCCATCTTCTTGTCCATCGGCTACGCCTCCTGCCACTGGTGCCACGTCATGGCCCACGAGAGTTTCGAAGATGCTGCGACCGCGGCGGATCTGGCCCGTTGGTTCATCTCGGTCAAGGTCGACCGCGAGGAACGCCCCGACCTCGACACCGTGTACATGGCGGCCACCCAAGCCCTGACCGGTTCGGGTGGCTGGCCCATGTCGGTCTTTTGCACGCCCGACGGTCGGCCGTTCTACGCCGGCACCTACTTCCCACCCGTCGAGCGCCATGGCATGCCGCCGTTCCGCCGCGTCGTCGAAGCGTTGGGACAGGCGTGGCTCACCGAACGCGAGCAGGTGCTCACGCAGGCGGACGCGCTGGTGGCGGCCGTCGAGCGGGAGCTCCGCCTGGCCGAGACCTTGGGCGCCGAGGACGCCGCGGCCCGGCCGACGGAGCCTGCTGCCGCCGCACCCACCACGAGGCTGCCGGGGGCCAGCACGCTCCTCGAAGGAGTCGCCGACCTCGATGCCGTTGAGCGCATCGCCGCCGTTGTCAGCGGGCTGCGCGCCGGGTTCGACCCGGAGTGGGGCGGGTTCGGTCCCGCGCCCAAGTTTCCCCGGCCGACCCTCGTCGAGCTCTGCCTCCGCCACGCCCGCTCGGCCGGGCCCGGCGCGGACGAGGCCGGCCAGATGGCCCGTCGGACCCTCGACGCCATGGCAGCGGGCGGCATGTACGACCACATCGTCGGCGGGTTCTGCCGCTACTCGACCGACGCGCGCTGGCTGGTGCCGCACTTCGAGAAGATGCTGACGGACCAGGCCCTCCTGGCCCGGGCCTACCTGCACGCCTGGCAGGAGGGTGGCCGGAGCGACGATCTGGGCGTCGTGACCGAGACGTTGGACTGGGTCTTGCGCGACCTCACGACGCCGGAGGGAGCGCTCTACTCCTCCTTCGACGCCGACGCCGGCGGGGTCGAAGGAGCACACGCCACCTTCACCCTCGGCGAGCTGAAGCAGATCCTGCCGCCCGAGCTCGTCGCCCCCACGGCCGAGTGGTACGGCTTCACCGAGGCCGGCAACTGGGAGGGACGCACCATCCCCGTTCGCCCGGTGGGCGCGCCGCTGCACCGGCCGGCCGGAATCGAAGAGGCCCGCATCCTCCTGGCGGCCGCGCGCGCCCAGCGGATCCAGCCGGCGCGGGACGAGAAGGTGCTGACCGAATGGAACGCCATGGCCGCGGCCACCCTGGCCGAGGTGGCCGCGGCGACCGGGCACACCGAATACGGCCGCCGCGCCGAGGAGATCGGCACCTTCCTCTGGGAGTCCATGTACGCCGACGGGCGGCTGATGCGGAGCTGGCAGGGCGGGCGGGCGCGGCACCTCGCGGTGGCAAGCGACCACGCCTGGTTGGCCGAGGCCTGCCTCCGGTTGTCCGAGTGGACGGGGCGCACGTTGTGGCGCGAGCGCGCCCTCGCCGCGGTCCACCAGCTGCTCGACCTCTTCTGGGACGACGAGGCCGGCGGCTTCTTCACCACCGGCAGCGACGCCGAGGCCCTCGTGGTCCGGCCCAAGGAGTTCCTCGACGGTGCGCTGCCGGCCACGAATTCCATCGCGCTCACCGCGCTCCTCCGCACCAACGCGCTGGTCGAGGACCCAGGGCTCGACCAGGCGGCCGAGCGCACCATCGCGCTGGCCCGCCCGCTCCTTGCCCGCCACCCCGGCGCCCTGGCCGACCTGGTGGCGGCGCTGCCCATGTGGAACGGCCGCTACGAGATCGTGGTGACCGGGGACCGGCCCGACCTCCTGGCCGAGGTGCGCCGGCGCTGGCTCCCCGCCGCCGTGACGGCGTGGGGCGAACCCGACGACGGTCCGCTGTTCGACGGGCGGCCGGACGAGCCGGGTCAGGCCTACGTCTGCCAGGCTCGCTTCTGCCGCACGCCGGCAGAGGATGCCGCTACCCTGGCCGCCCAACTGGAGGCTCTCGTCGCATGACCGAAGACGCCCGAGACCAGCTCACGGGCCACGAGGGCGACACGACGGACGGGCACGAGCACGCACGCGGAGGCAAGGAGAAAGCAGTGAGCGGCACAGCCACCGATGACCACATCACCGAGGAGACGCCGGCCGTCGCGGCTGGGCCGGAGCGCTCCGCGAGCAGCACCAACACGTCGCGCCTGGTCCGCCGCTCGGCCCGGCGCCGCGAGCGCGTGCCCACCGCCGGCGGGTCGACCCTGCACCTTCTCGTCCTCTCCTCGACGCTCGAGGACACCACGGTCGTCGACCTGGCCACCCGCACGGTGATGCGCGTCCGCGTGCCCTGGCCCGAGGGGCACGATCCCGACATCAGCGCCTTCGACGTCGTCGAGGTCACCCTGGCCAACGATCCCGAGCGCGACGACCTGGCGCAGCCCGAGGCGACCACGGTGGCCGACCTGCCGCGCCACGTCGGGACGCTGCGGGGCCGCCACGTGCGCAAGCTCCTGCGGCGGATGGTGGCCACGCCCGATGGGCCGCTCCTCGGCTTTCCCGGCGCGTCCGCGCCCTACTGGGAGTTCCGGGGTTTCCGGCCGTCGGTCGCGCTCATCGAGCCAACCCGCAGTCCGCAGCTGATCCGGCGACGACCCGACAGCTCCACGTGGGTTCGCTTCGGGTGGGACCGTGACGACGTCTGGCTCCCGGTGGAAGACCGCCAGGCCGCCCGGGCGCTCGACGCGGCCCGCCGCGATCGTCTGAGCGGCAAGAGCCTGTCCAATGCGCTCGGCTTCGAGCCGCAGTACCTCCTGGTCACGGTCAGCCCACCGCGCGACGGCCACTGCTACAAGGTGTGCGCCGCGGTGCTCCCCCGCGGCTGAAGGCTCAACGCCCGAGCTTGCCCCCGGCCAGGTCCTCGGCCATCGCCCAGCCGAAGGTCACCAGGCGGTCGCCCTTGTCGGGGTCGAAGCCGGAGAAGTGCGAGTCGACCCCCTCGGGGATCTTGACCTTGGCGGCAACGAAGTCCAATCCGCCGGCGACCGAGCCGTCACCCTTGAGCACGAAGGTGCGGTCGTCGAGTCGGCTCTCGCAGCCGAAGCGCTTGGACAGGCGTCGGGCCCAGGCCCGCTCCTCACCCGACGACTTGTGGTCGGGGAAGGGCACGACGTCTTGGAGCCCCGAGAAGGCGCGGAAGCCCTCGGGCGACATGAGCCGCGTCCCGAGCAGCACGTCCTCGTCGGGGAACGCCAGCAGCGCCCGGCGATACTGGTCCGCCATGATCGACTTCAGCGCGGCCTCGGCCCGCGACGTGCGGTCGACCAGGGCCAGGCCCACCAGGAGCGAGGGCGTGCCGCCAATGCGCTCGAGCGTGCAGAAGGAATAGCCGCGGAGTTTGTTGCCCTCTCTGGCCTGGGTGATCAGGACCCAGGCCTCGCGCTCCTTGGAGAGGAAGCCGATGTCGAAACCGGGGGGGCGGTTGGCGGACAGGTCCGCCATTTCCACGAGCTCAGCGTCGCTGAGCGCAGTGCAATCCTTGGTGCTCACTACGATCGGCATGGGTTCAGTCTACTGGCTGCTCTTGGTACCTTCCCAACCGGGTGCGCGGCTCAGAGAGGCCTCGAGGCCACCAGGAGGTTGTTTTCTCCCAGTTCAGCGCCCATTTCTGACGGAAGCGTCACGCCCGTTCACGACAGCACGGCACTCTGACCCAGCAGCCGCTTGAGCTCGCCAACGAGGCCGTTACGGCAGTCGACGTTGAACTCCGGCGGCAGCTTGAGCACCTTTTCGCCGACGTGGAGGAGCACCGACGACGGCCCGGGATGCCCGCTCAGCACCTCCTTGAGGCCCTCGACGCGGCGGTCGGTCAACACGCCGAGCGGCAGCTTGATGTGCAGGTCCTCCTCACCGCGGTGCAGCAGTGGCCGAGAAACCTCCATGCAGACGATCTTGGGCTCCTCCTCCCGGGTGTCCAGTCGCCCCTTGAGCACCAAGATGGCATCGTTCTCGATCAGCGCGCCGTATTCGGCCATGGTCTTGGGGAAGACGAAGACCTCCATGGCAGCCTGCAGGTCTTCGAGGACGAACCGGGCCATCAGGTCGCCCTTCTTCGTATAGGAGCGCCGGAGGTCGGTCACCACGCCCCCGACCATGCGGACCGGTGAGCGGTCCCCCGCCGCCGGGTCCTCCTCGCGCATGTCCGACAGCGTGCTGTCGGTGTGCCGCGCCAGCGCAGCCTCGTAGCCCATGAGCGGATGGTCACTCACGTAGAGGCCGAGCATCTCTTTCTCGAAGGCAAGCCGCTGGGCCTTGTCGAACTCGGTATCGGGAATGGGAACCTTGGCGCCACCCCACGCCGGGTCCGCCTGCTCCTCCTCGAACACGGCGAAGAGCGACGTGATCCCCAGGTCCTGCTCCCGCCGGCGCTCCAGGGTGCGGTCGACGATCTCTTCGAGCACGAGGCAGAGGCCCTGGCGCGGGTGCCCGAGCGAGTCGAAGGCGCCGCCCTTGGCGAGCGACTCCATCGTGCGCTTGTTGAGGACGACAGGATCGACGCGGTGGCAGAAGTCGAAAAAATCCGTGAAGAGCCCGTTGGCGTTGCGCTCGACCACGATGCGCTCGACGAGGCCCTCGCCGACGTTGCGGACGGCGGCGAGGCCGAACACGATGGCGCGGCGGCCCTCCGTGTCGCTCATGTCCGGGGCGAATTCGGCCACCGAACGGTTGACGTCGGGGACGAGGACGTCGATCCCCATGTTGCGGCACTCGGCCAGATAGACGGCGGTCTTGTCCTTGTTGTCCTTCACCGAGGTCAGGAGCGCCGACATGTACTCGACCGGGTGGTGCGCCTTGAGCCACGCCGTCTGATAGGCGACCAGCCCGTAGCCGTAGGAGTGGGACTTGTTGAAGGCGTAGTCGGCAAAGGGCTCGATGATGTCGAAGAGCTGCGTGCCGAGGTCCTCGCCGTAGCCTTCGGACACGCAGCCGGCGACGAACTTCTCGCGCTCGGCGGCGATCAGGGCCCGGATCTTCTTGCCACACGCCTTGCGCAGGTTGTCGGCCTCCTCGAGGGAGTAGCCGGCGAACTTTTGCGCCACCCGCATGACGGACTCTTGGTACAGCATGAGGCCGTAGGTGTCCTTGAGGATGGGCTCGATGTCGGGGTGCAGGTAGGTGAGCTCCTTGCGCCCGTTCTTGAGCTCCGGGTAGTCGCGGTGCATGTTGGCCGCCATCGGCCCCGGCCGGTACAGCGCGACAAGGGCGGCCACGTCGTCGAAACTCGTCGGGGCGAGCGCGCGCAGCGTCTGGCGCATGGCCGCGCCCTCCAGTTGGAAGACACCCACCGAGTCGGCCCGGCGCAGCATTTCGAGCGTCGGCTCGTCCGCCAGGTCGACGTTGTCGATATCGGGCCGCTCCCCCGTCGCCTGCTCAATCCGGTCGAGCGCCCGCTCGATCACCGAGAGGTTGCGCAACCCGAGGAAATCCATCTTCAGTAGGCCCAACTCCTCGACCCCGTGCATTTCGTACTGGGTGACGATCGGTGCGTCCTCGGGGTTGCCACCGGCGTCGGGTTTGCGCTGGATCGGCAGGTAGTCGGTGAGGGGGTCCCGGGAGATGACGACGGCCGCGGCGTGGATCCCATCCTGGCGTCGCAGTCCCTCGAGCCCGAGCGCGACGTCGATGACCTCTTTGGCCTCGGGGTCGGTCTCGTGCATGGTGCGGAGTTCGCCTGCGCTGGCGTAACCGTCCTCGTGCCCCTCCGTCTTGGTGAGGCAAGCCCGCAGCGGCGTGTCCCGGCCCATGATGAGCGGCGGCATCGTCTTGGCGATCTTGTCCCCCACGATGTAGGGCTTGCCGAGCACCCGGGCCGCGTCGCGCACCGCCGCCCGCGCCTTGATCGTCGAGAACGTGATGATCTGCGCGACCCGGTCGTTGCCGTACTTCTCCGACGCGTACCGCATGACGTCGGCCCGGTAGCGCTCGTCGAAGTCCATGTCGATGTCGGGCATTTGCTTGCGGCCCGGGTTCAAGAAGCGTTCGAAGAGCAGGTCGTAGCGGATCGGGTCGAGGTCGACGATACGCAGGCAGTAGGCGACGCAGCACCCGGCCGCCGAACCCCGGCCCGGACCCACCCGGATACCGTTCTCCCGGGCGAAACGGATGAGGTCCCATACGACCAGGAAGTAGGCGGGGAAGCCCATGTCCCCGATGACCGAGAGCTCGAAGTCGAGCCGCTCCATCACCTCGGCGGGCAGCGAGTCCCCGTAGCGCTGCCGCGCGCCCTCCATGGTCAGGTCGCGCAGGTAGGCGTGCGCCCGCGCCTCGTAGGTGTCGCCGGTGAAGCGGTCAGGTACCGGGAATTCGGGCAGGCTCGGTTTGCCGAGCTCGATCTGCACGTCCGCCCGCTCGGCAATGAGCAAGGTGTTGTCACAGGCCTCCGGCACGTCCCGGAAGAGATGGCGCATCTCCGACGCCGTCTTCAGGTAATGCTCGGTGCCGTCGAACTTGAAGCGGTTCGTGTCCGCCAGCAGCGCGCCGGTCTGGACACAGAGCAGCGCGTCGTGCGCCACCGCGTCGTCGCGGTGGGTGTAGTGGCTGTCGTTCGTTGCGAGCAGGGGCGCGTTGAGGCGTCGGGCGATCTCGATCAACTGCGGGTTGGTCCGTTGCTGTGCAGCCAGGCCATGGTCCTGCAGCTCGACGAAGAGGTTGTCGCGGCCGAAGATGTCCTGAAGCCGAGCCGCACGCCGTTCGGCCTCCGCCGGATCATCTGCCAGTAAGGCCTGGAGGACCACCCCGCCCAGGCATCCGGTCGTGGCGATGAGGCCGGCATGATGGCGCTCGAGCAACTCCCAGTCGAGCCGGGGCTTGTAGTAGTAGCCCTCGAGGTAGGCCGCCGAGGACAGCTTCATGAGGTTGCGATAGCCCTCGACGGTCTCGGCCAACAGGGTCAAGTGGTAGTAGAGCTTCTGCCCACCCTCGACGTCGCCCCCGGTGTCGTCGACTCTCCCTCGGCGCACCGGGCGCTCGTGGCGCGACTCGCCCGCCATGTAGGCCTCGGTGCCGATGATCGGGACGATCCCCTGGTCCCGGCAGGCCTTGTAGAAATCCAGGACTCCGTACATGTTCCCGTGGTCCGTGATGCCGAGCGCGGGCTGCCTGTCGGCCGCGGCGGCGGTCACGAGGTCACCCACACGCGCCGCTCCGTCCAGCATGGAGAACTCGGTGTGGGTGTGCAGATGCGTAAACGACCGCTCCGACACCGGCCCTCCTTTCGCTACGTCAAACTTACACTTGTGTGATTCGCCCCTGGGTCCCGCAATCTATCCCCCTGCCTGCCCAGCCCACGACGACCAATTGGCGCCGCCTTCTGACCAGCCCGGGTGTCGCACCGCCGGTGGAAAAAGGCTCCGGTCCAGCGACGGCACCGGGCGGCCGGACGACCTCAGAGGTACGCCCCGGTCCGCCCACCGGTGTCGCCGGCCGACGGCAGGCCGCGCTGGCGCATCTCCTCGAGCTGGGCCCGCGCCGCCATCTGCTGGGACATCAACGTGGCTTGGATCCCGTGGAAGAGGCCCTCGAGCCACCCCACCAGTTGGGCCTGGGCGATGCGCAGTTCGGCGTCGCTCGGCGCTTCGCTGTCGAAGGGCAGCGCGAGAGCCTCCAACTCCGTCACCAGGTCGGGCGACAGGCCCTCTGACAGGTCGCGGATCGACTGTTCGTAGATCTCGCGCAACCGCGCCCGACTCTTGTCGTCGAGCGGCGCCGCCCGCACCTCGTCGAGCAGCTGCTTGACCATCGAGCCGATGCGCAACACCTTCCCCGGCGAGTTGATCGACTCGGTCTTCTGATCTCCTTCCGCTTCCTCGCCCGCGCCGCCGAGCACTTCGTCCGGCGCAATGGCCGCCGGTGCATTGCTCGACACGTCGTTTACCAATGCGTCGTCAGTCACGTCGTACTCTCCACTCTTCGTACCCGCACGCTGTCGGTCGTCGCGTCCCGCGGCGACGGTGGTCCTCTCCATGTTGCCATTGGACCCGGCGCGCTCACCCCGCTCGCCATCCGAGGAGTGGAACCAGCATCTCGTCGGGCGTCAAGGATCCATGCCGGGCCTTGAGGCGGAGCTCACCGGTGTCGGCCGGGTCGAGAAACGCCGTGGGCTCGAAGGGGATGAGGGCGACATCGCCGAGTCGCGCCGCGATCTCAGGCGTCGGGACACCACCCAGCCAGCCGTCCTCGATCACCTGGGCCTTGGTGCGGACCCACGCCACGTCACCGTGCCGTTCGATCGCGGCGTCAGCCACGGCACCCGTGGCGCCCGGCCGGGCGTGCAACCAGCGAAACCGTCCCTCGCCACTGATCAACGTGACGTCCTCCATGACCTCGGGACCGAGCACCTCGACCGAGTTGCCAACGTCGACTTGTCCATGATCGGCCGTCACCACCAGCACGGCGCCGGGCGGCAACACCTCGAGCACGTCGGCCACCAGGCGGTCGGCGGCGCGCAGCTCGTCGTCGTAGTAGTCGCCCAGCCCCTCGGCGTGGGCGACCTTATCGATGCCTTCGTAGTAGGCGTACACGAAGGGGCTGCCCGTGGCCACGAGGTGCCGGACGGTCGTGACGAGACCGGCTGGGGTGTACCAGCGACGGAGGTCGACCCGCCCGAGGTGCGCCGCCGTGAATCCTGTGGGCCCGTAGTCGTACCGGGTGACCACCGGGACCAGCCCGAGCGCACCGGGGAACGTGGAATACGGCTGAAAGACGTGCGCCGGCACCGTCATGCGGGCGTCGGCCCCCTCGACCGACCACTGCAGGACGTTCATCACCTTCCCGTCGAGCGCCAACCGGTACCCGACCACGCCGTGTTCCGCGGGAACCCGGCCGGTGACGAGGGTGGTCAGGGCGCAGGCCGTCGTGCTGGGGGCGACGGTCGTGATGGGCCCACCTGAGCCCGACGACAACGTGGGAGCCAGGCCCGTGCGCGCCCGGAGCTGCTCCGCGCCCAGCCCGTCGATGATCAGCAGCACGATCTGGGAGGCCTCTCGGACGGGCTCGGGGAACCATGACGGCAGGACCGATCGGTCCGGGTCGGCCAGGTGCGCGAGCAGGCCAGGCACCACCCGGTGCAGGCTCGCTCCGTCCCAGGCTGGAAGGAGTGGTGCGGGGGCCCCGGACCCCGACGTGGGGCCCCGACTTGGATCTGCCACCGCAGCCTGGGCCGTCGCGCCGTCGCTCACCGCGCCACCCTACGACCCCGACACCCCCTCTCCGGCTGGACGGGCCGGTAGCATTGTCTCTTGTGAGGGTTTCGACGCGGGGTGATTACGCCAGTAGGGCGCTCCTGTCGCTGGCCCTGCACGGAGCCGAGACGCCCACGTCGGTGCGCGACATCGCGATCCGCACCGGCCTCCCCCAGCCCTACCTCGAGCAGATCCTCCTGGCCCTGAAAGGCGCGGGCCTGGTGCGCTCGAAGCGTGGCGTCGGCGGTGGCTACGTGCTGGCGCGGCCACCCGAAGAGATCTCGCTGGCCCAGATCGTCTCCGCGGTCGACGGGCCGATCGCGGCCGGCGATTTTGGTGAGCCGCACGAGAACGGGGCGTGCGACCACGAGGGCCAGTGCATCCTGCTGGCCGTGTGGGCCGACGTCGGCGAGGTCATCCGTACCCACCTTCAGTCCTACAGCCTGGCGGACATGGTCCACCGGGCCCAGGGCAACGTGGCCGCCACGGTCTGAATCACGCCCGGCCGCACCGCCCCGGCGCGGGTGTCGTAGGGCCACGTTCAGATCGGGTCCGGAACGAGGTTCCAGAGCTCGAGGGCGGGGGAGTCGCCATCCCAGCCCAGCACACACGCGGCGCCGACGCTGAGGAGAAAAAGGCGGCCGGCCACCGGGGGAAGGCCGAGCCAACGGGCCGCCAGCACGCGCAACACGTGCCCGTGGGCCACGCAGAGCGTGTCGCCCGCTTGCTTCCGGGCCCGCCCGATAACCCGGTCAACCCGGCGCCCGACGTCTGCCGCCCGCTCCCCTCCCGGCACGCCCTGCTCCCAGAGCGTCCAGCCCGGACGCCCCTGGCGGATATCCCGCGAGGCCACCCCCTCGTAGTCCCCGTAGTCCCACTCCAAGAGGTCCGGCTCGAACTCGCCCTCGAACCCGGCCAGGCCGCACGTGGCCGAGGCCCGGCACAGGGGGCTGGTAAGGATCAAGTCGAACGTGGCCAGGCCGTGGTTCCGCAGGTAGGAGCCGACCGCTCTGGCCTGGGCCTTCCCTTCCTCGAGGAGGGGAATATCGGTGCGCCCGGTGTGTTGGCCGGACTTGGTCCATTCCGTCGCGCCGTGGCGCACGAGCACCAGGCGGCCGGCCATTCGGGAAGATCACCACGGCCCGGCCGGAGACGCAAACCCGGGGGCCCGAGGCCGAACAACCCGATGGAATGATCCGACCCTGGTCCGGGTTGTACGTCACAGGTTGATCCCCGTAGACCCGGGGTACACGACTGAGAGCGAGCGAAAAACGGCTGGAGCGAACATGAAAAGCGCGGTGAGCACGTCGGACACGTTGGGGTTGATGTTGCGCGACCTCGACCAGTTCCCAATGCCAGATCACGAACAGCAAGTGGAATTGGCCAAGCGCGTGGCGGCCGGCGATGACGCCGCTCGCAAGCAAATGGTGGCCGCCAACCTGCGCCTCGTGGTCCACTGGGCGCGCCGCTACCAAGATCGCGGTGTGGACATGGCCGACCTCGTCCAAGAGGGGACGTTCGGCCTGATGCGCGCCGTCGACAAGTTCGACTGGGAGCGCGGCTTCCGATTCTCGACCTATGCAACCTGGTGGATTCGCCAGGCCCTGCAGCGCGCCGTGCAGCAACACGGCCGAACCATCCGCATCCCCCTCGAGGTCGGCGAGCAGATCCAGCGCCTCGAGCTCACCAAGGCTGAGCTCGCAAGCACGCTGGGGCGGGCTCCCACCGAGGAGGAGCTGTACGAGGCGACGGGGATGACTGCTGCCGAGCGCGAGTCGCTCGACGACGTTGCCCGGGTGACGGCTTCCCTCGACCAGCCGGCGGCACTCGAGTCCACGACCACGCTGGGCGAGCTGGTTGCTCCCGACGAGTCCGACTTTGTCGTCGACGTGGAACAGACGATGGTCTACGACCGGGTCCGCGACGCAGTCGAACGGTTGCCCGGCCTCCAGCGCGACGTCCTGCGCCTCCGATTCGGTTTCGGCGGCGACAGTCCAGCATCGCTGCAGTCGACGGCCGAGCGTCTCGGCGTCGGCGTTCGCCGGGTGCGTCGGGCGGAAGAAGAAGCACTGGCCGCGCTGTCCGGCGACGAGGACGTGCTGGGAGTGCACAAAGCTGCCTGAGACGTCCCTCCGGCCGAGCGGCAGAACCCGTCACCGGGTCTTGCGGCTCGGGCGGTTTACGTGAGATAGGCCCGGAGGTCTTCGGGCAGCGACGAGGTGAACTCGCTGCGCAGACGAGTCACCGGGTGATCGAACGCCAGCCGGAAGGCGTGGAGGAAGAACCGTCCGGATCCGAGACGCTTGTCGGGCGTCCCGTACCGGGCGTCCCCAACGACCGGGTGCCCAATGGCGGCCATGTGGACGCGCACCTGGTGAGTCCGACCACTTTGGAGTGAGAGCTCGAGCAGTGTGGTCGGCGCCAGCGTGTCGATCCCTCGGCGCTCGACAACCTGGTACGACGTGCGGGCCGGCTTGCCGCGGACCGTCACCGCCATCTTGGTCGGTGTCCGCACGGAGCGTCCGATCGGCGCGTCGACCTCCCCACGGTCGTCGTCGACGAGACCGGCGACCAGGGCCAGGTACCGACGTTCCATGGTGCGGGTGGCCAGCTGCTCCACCAACGACCCGTACGCCTCGGCGGTCCGGGCGACCGCCAAGAGCCCCGAGGTGCCCTTGTCGAGTCGGTGCACGATTCCGGGCCGGTCGGAACTGCAGATGCCCGCCGCCACCAGGTCGGCCAGGTCGGGAAACGCCGACAGGAGGCCACCGACCAGCGTGCCTTCGACGTGGCCGGCCCCTGGGTGCACGACCAGTCCGGCCGGCTTGTCAACCACTGCCACACTGTCGTCGGCGTGCACGATGCCAAAGAGCACTCCGGGTTCGGCGGCTGGTCCGGAGTCGCCTTCGTCGGGCAGCTGGACGGTGAGAAGCGCCCCTTCGCGCAGGGGCAAGCGCCCAGACGACACGGGTGCCCCGTCGACCAGGACGCGGCCTGATTCGACCAGCTCGGCCGCCACGGTGCGCGAGACGCCGGCCACCATCGCGACCCCTCGGTCCACCCGGACTCCCGAGAGCGTCACCGGAACCTCGACCGTCATCGTTTCACCCGCGCCGGGTGCCCCGTCGCTGCTCACGTCTTCACCCGCCGTTCAGGTTCGGGGTCCCCGGTCAATCCCGGCCGGCTGAACAGCAGGGCCGCGATGACGATGACAACACCGATCGTGACGCACGCGTCGGCGAAGTTGAACGTGGGCCAGTAGTCGAGCGTGATGAAGTCGGGCACGCGGCCGCCATGGCCACCGATGATGCGCTCGCTGAGGTTCCCGACCGCCCCTCCCAGAACGAGGCCGGCCCCGATGGCCAGTGGCACGGTGCGCACCTGGGCCACGAGCCATCCGAGAACGACGACGCCCACGCACAACAGGACGGTGACAATGACGGCACGCCCACTGAAGAGGCTGAAGGCGAAGCCCGAATTGAAGGCGAGGGCGAGCCCAAGGGGCCCCCAAAGGTGCCGGGCGTCGTGCAGGTGGTCGACGGCGATGGTCGTGGTCACCCGGTCCACCACGACCACGACCACCGCAATGGCGAAGGCCAGTACCCGCGGCCGGGTTAGCGCCGCGACAGGCCGCCGCTCTTGCACGCCACGCAGAGACGGGCGTAGGGCAGGGCACGCAGCCGCGGCTTGGGAATGGGCTGGAAACAGCGCTCGCAGTACCCAAAGGTCTTGTCCGTGATCCGCACCATGGCGTCGTCGATCTCTTCGACCGCCAGCACCGCCTGGCCGGACAGGGCAAGGTTGCGCTCCCGGTCGACGGTGACGGTGCCTCCTTCGCCCGACTCCTCGTCGAACTGGACGTCGCCTGGCTCGCGTTCGAGGGCCAGCGAATCCGCCTCTGCCCGGAGCGACGTGGCCTGCTCCTGGTAGATGGCACGGTCGGCCACGAGGAGCTCAAGGACCTCGTCGAGGAACTTGACATCCTTCGCGTAGGGGCCCGTCTTCGGGCGAACCGGCGCCGGGGGCCTGGGCTTGGGGGTAAAGGTGGTGCGAGCCGGCGTCGGCACCCCTCCGGCCCCGTTGCTGGCTGGGGCCGCCTTCTTGGCGGCAGGCTTTTGCGCCGCTGCCTTCTTGGCCGGGGCGGTCTTCTTGGCCGGGGCGGCCTTCTTGGCCGGGGCGGCCTTCTTGGCGGGGGCGGCCTTCTTGGCGGGGGCGGCCTTCTTGGCCGGCGCAGCCTTCTTCGCCGTGACGGCCGATTTCTTGGCCGTGGGCGCGGCCTTCTTCACCGCCGCCGGCGTGGCCTTCTTGGCGGTTGAACTGGCCCTCTTGGTGGGGGTGGCTACCTTCTTCACAACGGGAGCTGCCTTCTTTTTTGTGAGAACGGGACGCTTGCTCGCTGTAACCCCAACCTTGGCGGCCTTGGATTTGTTCCCGGAACGCGAGGTCGTGGTCGAGCGCGACGGGGGCAGCCGCTTGGCCTGGGGGCCCTTGCTCGCTGGGGTCATCGTGCCTCCTTCGGACCACGCGCCGTGGCCGCGTACCCCGGCAACGACCTCGCCCTGGGGAGCGGGTGACGATAGCGGACCGCGACGGGGTGGGCAATAGCGCCCTCGCCCGTCCGCGGAGAAATCAGAGAGGGCGAGGCGCGCCCGTCACGGAGGCGTTGTGAAGGTTGAGCGTCGGCGCGCCGTCGTCTGCCTCGGGCAGCCCACCCGGGGCGATGGGGTCGCCACCGCCGCCCGGCTTGGCCGCAGCGGCCGCCTTCGGCTTCACGCCCATGAGCGAGTTGGCCGGCTGCACGTTTTCGTCCACCCACTTGAGGATCTCGCTCAGCGCACCACGCAGACGGTTGCGCTCCGAGTCGAGGTGGCGGGCCATGGTCTCGACGTCGGCGGCCAGCTCGGTCCGGGTGGCCTCCAGCCGCGTCACTTCTTCGCGCAGCTTCTGGTGGGACTCGGCCTGGAGCTGCGCCGCATTCGCCTCGGCTTCCGCGATGGCGGCCCGGGCCCTCTCTTCGGCGAGCGCCACGACCGAGGCGGCCTCGGCCTCGCTCTCGCGCTTGGTCTGGTCGACGAACTTCTGGGCGAGAAGCAGCGTGCGCTGGAGGGTCTCGTCGGAAAGGGCGGCGGCATCGGCCGCGGCGGCGGGGGCCTCCTCGCCTTCGACGGGAGCGGGGGTGGCACGGCGCTCACGTTCCAGCTGGGCGATGCGCTCGCTGGCCTGGCGCAGCCGCTCGTTCAGTTGGCGGACGTGCTCTTGGAGCCCCTCGGCCTCTTGGGCCGCCTTGTCCAGGTACTCATCGACCTCATCGACGTTGTAGCCCTTCAACCCGAGCCGGAACTCCACCGTGCGAAGCGTGTCGAGGATCGATGCAGATGCCTGAGAATTGTCCATGGGGGGCGAGTCTAACCATCCGCTTCCGCAGTTCCAGGCATCACTCTCGGCATTGTGCCCGGGCCTCGAGCCCGCCCCCGCTAAGCCCGCAGGACGGGGATCAGGACGATCTGCGCGACCAGGATGACGACGAGGAAGGACCAGTCCAACCCGCCCATGGGTCGGATGATCTTGCGCACCGGGCGCAGGACCGGCTCGGTCGCCCGGAAGAGGAAGTACTGCACCCGCGCCAATGTGGTTCCCGGTTGGATCCGGAACCAGCTCAAGATCGCGTAGGGGAACATGATCAGCCAGATGTAGGCCTCGATGAGCCACGCGAGCAGTTGGAAGATGTTCACCAACCAGCGAGGGTAGTGGGTCTAGTCCCGGCCGAAACCGCGCTCAGCCAGTCGCAGCCTCTCCTCGTCGGAGACCTTGACGTTGGTGGGCGCCAAGAGGAACACCTGATCGGCGACCTTCTCCATCTCGCCGCTGAGGGCGTAGGTGACCCCGCTGCAGAAGTCGATCATGCGGCGCTGCAAGTCGCGGTCGGCCATTTGCAGGTTCACGATGACGGGACGATTGTCCTTGAGACGGTCTGCGATCTCCTTCGCGTCACCGAAGCGCGACGGCGCGACCACGTGGACGCGCGAGGGAGCGGAAGCCACCGGCTGAATGGTGGAGTCGACCGGGACCGCACGCACCGCGCTGGGTCGGGGGGCCACATTATTGGGCGCCGGTCTCGACTGGCTCGGCACGGCCGACTCCCGGGGGATCGTGCGCACCCTGCTCATGCCGCCGCTGAACTCCTCCGGCTGCTGCTGGTGCTCGTACTCCGGTGTCCGTGGCTCAACCCGCGTGGCGGCCGAGAACCCGCGCGGGGCACGGTCCTCGAGGTCGTCGTACTCGTCGTACTCGTCATCGAGCAGGCCGAGATACACCATGGTCTTCTTCATGAACGAGGGTGACATACCTTCTCCTGTCAGGGGACAGCGTAGTGCCTGCTCGGGCGCACCGGCGGGCGAAGGAGCCCAGGCGGTGGGGCCAAACGCACCTTCAGGCTCCGGCTCATGGTCACGTCAGTCTCCCGTTGAGCGTTGCCCGTCATCCGGCGCTCTTCGTGGGCCGGCCACCGAATAACGCGCGGCCGATCCGCACCATCGTCGACCCCGCCCGCACGGCGACGTCCAGGTCGTCGCTCATGCCCATCGAACGCTCCTCGAGTCCGAGCTCGTCGGCCAATCGGCGCACGGTTTCGAACGCCGATTGCGCCGCTTCGGGGTCCGGGGCGGCCACCGTCATGAGGCCTCGCACATCGAGTCCGCTCTCGCGCAGGCGAGGCACCAGCGCACGCACACCGTCGGGGGCGCAGCCGTTGCGCCCATCCAGGCCCGTGGTGTCGACCTCGACGAGAACGGTCGCGCCCGGCGCGAACCGGGCGATCCGCGCCCCCTCCTCGGCCCGGGACACGCTCTGCCACATGTCGACGATCGGCGCGAGCCGCGCCACCTTGTTGCGCTGGATCGCGCCGAGGAAGTGCCACCGCACAGAAGGGGACGACGAAGCGTCGGCTTCGAGCGCCGCAGCCTTTGCCACGAGCTCGCTCGCGTAGTTCTCGCCGATATCCACCAGACCGGCCGCGCGAGCGGCCGTCACGGCCTCGGGACCGAAGCCCTTGGTGACGCCCACGACGCGCACTTGGGAAGGATCGCCGCCGGCCTCTTCGATGCGCGCCCGGACCGCGCGCAGCCTCCGGGCGACCTCGTCGCTAGCGGAGGAAGGAGGGGACGTCGAAATCGTCGTCGCCCAGGTCGAGATCCTCGTCGGAACCGGTGGCGTCGGCGAAGATGTCCACCGGCTCTGGCGTGGCAAAGATGCTCGAGGCCAGATCGTTGGATTTGCCTGACGGCGCACCCTCTTCCCAGCGCTCGAAGCCGGCCGCGATCACGGTGACCCGCACCTCGTCGCCCATGTTGTCGTCGATGACGGCACCGAAGATGATGTTGGCGTCGGGGTGGGCCACCGCGTGGATGATCTCTGCGGCCTCGTTGACCTCGAAGAGCCCCAGGTCCGAACCCCCGGCGATGTTGAGCACCAGGCCCCGGGCCCCTTCGATGGAGGCCTCGAGCAGGGGCGAGGTGATGGCAGCCCGGGCGGCGTTGGCGGCCCGGCCCTCGCCGATGGACGAGCCGATGCCCATGATCGCCGTACCGGCGTTGGTCATCACCATCTTCACGTCGGCGAAGTCGGTGTTGATGAGGCCGGGCACCGTGATCAGGTCGGTGATGCCGCGGACGCCTTGGAGCAGTACCTCGTCCGCCATCTTGAACGCGTTCACCATGCTCGTCTTATCATTGGAAACCGTGAGCAGGCGGTCGTTGGGGATGACGATCAGCGTGTCGACCTTCTCCTTGAGGATCTGGATCCCCTTTTCCGCCTGCATCGCACGGCGGCGCCCCTCGAAGGTGAACGGACGCGTCACCACACCGATGGTCAGCGCGCCGACGCCCTTCGCGATCTCGGCGACGACCGGCGCGGCACCTGTCCCGGTGCCGCCACCCTTGCCCGCGGTGATGAAGACCATGTCCGCGCCCTGCAGCGCCTCTTCGATGTCCGCCCGGTGCTCCTCGGCGGCCAGCCGTCCGATTTCGGGGTCGCTTCCCGCACCGAGCCCGCGGGTCAGCTGGCGCCCGATGTCGAGCTTCAGGTCGGCGTCGCTCATGAGCAGTGCTTGCGCATCCGTGTTGGCGGCGATGAATTCGACGTTGCGCAACCCGGAGTCGATCATGCGGTTGACGGCGTTGACGCCGCCGCCGCCCACTCCCACCACCTTGATGACTGCCAGGTAGTTGCCCTGGGAAGGCACGGTCGTCATGATTCCCCTCGTCCTCGGGTCGATGGCCGACCGGTAGCTCGCTGGTACGTTCCGCCCACCGTCACCGTTGACGTGAGACAGAGAACCC
>DASZLL010000150.1:0-21175 GCA_035552395.1 Acidimicrobiales bacterium | reverse complement strand
GGCTGTCGAGGTGGGCATGGACGAAGCCACCGCCGACACGTGGCGGGCCGAGCCTCGCTCCAAGGTGTCCTACGACATCGAAGACGTGGGGCACGGCGTGGCCAAGCTCACGGTGATCCACGATGGCTTTGCGCCCGGCAGTGCGGTCCTCCGGGGCATCTCCGAGGGTTGGCCCGCTGTTCTTTCCAGCCTCAAAACCCTCCTGGAGACCGGTTCCTCGTTGAGGACCTCGTAGGTCGATCGCAGCTCGCGTGCTCGGCTGCTGAGGACGGCTTCAGCCTCGACGGTCCGGCGGGGCGGGCAGGTTCTGCACCCGCAGCTGCCCGCGGGCCACCATCTTGCCGTCGCCTTCGCGCTCGATCTCGACCAGCCAAATCTGTTGTGTCCGGCCCGTCTGAATCGGTGTCCCGGTTGCCCGTACTCGGCCCGTGCGATGGGGCCGCAGGAAGTCGGTTGAGTTCGCGACCCCGACCACCGCCATCTCGCCGGTCATCTCGCGAGCGGCCATCGCGGCGCCGTGGCTGCCGACTGACTCCACCACTGAGGCCCAGACGCCGCCGTGGACGATGCCATAGCCCTGGTGATGCCGCTCCTCGATGTCGACGTAGCCCACGACCCGCGTCGAGGTCAGCTCCTCTATCCGCAGACCCAACGCGCTGTCCCATCCTGGCTGCGGTTCCATCGATGCCTCCTGGCTGACAAGTGCGGTCCATCGTAGGGAGGAGCTTCACTTCCACCCGGGCCGATAATTGAGTTACGCCGACCTTTGAGTTACGCCGACCTCAACTCGGTGTGGTCGCGGCAGCGGGCCACCCACCCGGTGGGGATGACGGACACGGTCATGCGGCGGCCGCACTCGGGGCAGAAACGAGGTGGATCGAGGTCACGCGCGCAGCCGGCGCACTCGGCGAGTGGCCGGCCACAGCCCGTGCAGTGTGCGGTCACGGACACGCGGCCGGAGCGAGCCTCACGGCAAGGCTCAGATGGCGACGCTCAGGGCGCCGATCGGCATGCGCAGGTCCTCGAGCATCTGCAGGTCCTCGTTGGCCGAGCGGCCGAGCGTGGTCAGGTAGTTGCCGACGATCAGTGCGTTGATGCCCGCCGTCATGCCGATGGCCTGCAGGTCACGTAGCGTCACCTCGCGCCCGCCCGCGTAGCGGAGAATCACCGAGGGCAAGGCGAGGCGGAACAGCGCGATCCAGCGGATGGCCTCCCAGGCGCCGAGGATCGGTCGGTCGCCGAGCGGGGTGCCGGGCCGCGGGTTGAGGAAGTTGAGCGGCACCTCGGTCGGCGCGAGCTCCTGAAGTTGGGTCAGCAACTCCACGCGCTGGGCGTCGGTCTCGCCCATGTTGAGGAGCGCGCCGCAGCACAGCTCCATCCCGTGGTCCTTGACCAGCCGGCAGGTGTCGGCCCGCTCGGCCCAGGTGTGGGTCGTGACGATGGAGGGGAAGAACGACTGCGAGGTCTCGACGTTGTGGTTGTAACGGTGCACGCCGCCTTCGGCCAGGCGCCGAGCCTGGTCCGCGGTCAGGATGCCCGCGCTGACCGCGACGTTGAGGCCCGTCTCGTGGTGGATCAGGGGCACCAGGTCGAGGATCCGTTGCAGCGTCCGCTCGTCGGGTCCGCGCACGGCGAGCACGATGCAGAACTCGGACGCGCCGAGAGCGGCCGTCTCGCGGGCGGCGGTGAGGACCTCGTCGGGGTCGAGGAACGGGGTCGCCTTGACCGGCGTGTCGAAGCGCGACGACTGCGAGCAGAAGTGGCAGTCCTCGGGGCAGCCGCCCGTCTTGGCCGAGAGGATGCCCTCGACCTCGACCTCGGGGCCGCACCAGGCGAGGCGGACCTGGTGGGCCAGCGCGGCGAGGTTCATGACGGCGCCGTCGGGCAGCGCGGCGAGGGCGGCGAGCTCGTCGCCGCCGAGGAGCCGCCGCTCGTCGAGGAGGGCTGTTTCGGCGCGGGCGATCACGGCCCTGTCCGCCGCACTCAGGGCGACTTGGGGCAGAGGCGGTGGGCTGTCCAACGACTCGGTCGCGGACGCGCCCGAACGGAAGGCGACAGGCGTGGTGGTCACGGCGCCCACGGTAGTGGCAGGGTGGGGACCCCCGACAGCCGAGCCGATGCGGCGCGGCGGGGAGAAGGAGCACCGATGGCCTGGGATTTCTCGACCGAGCCCGAGTTCGAGGAGAAGCTCGCGTGGATGCGCGGCTTCGTGCGCGAGGAGGTGTTCCCGCTCGAGACGCTTGACCTGACGTACGACCAGGTGCGCGAGATCATCCGGCCGCTCCAGCAACGGGTGAAGGCCGAGGGGCTGTGGGCAGCGCACCTGCCGCCAGCGCTCGGGGGCATGGGTTTCGGGCAGGTGAAGCTCGGCTTGATGCACGAGATCCTCGGGCAGTCGGCGCTGGCCCCTGTCGTGTTCGGCAACAACGCACCGGACTCGGGGAACGCGGAGTTGCTGGCGGTGGGGATCGAGGAGACGGGCGACGAGGCGATGCGGGCGCGGTGGCTGCAGCCCCTGCTCGACGGCGAGCTGCGCTCTGCCTTCTCGATGACCGAGCCCAACACGGCGGGATCGGACCCGACGCTGCTAGCGACGTCGGCCGTGCGCGACGGCGACGAGTGGGTCATCAACGGCCACAAGTGGTTCACGTCGAACGGCTCGGTGGCGGACTTCCTCATCGTGATGGCGGTGACGAACCCCGACGTGCACCCGTATCAAGGGTCGTCGATGATCATCGTGCCGGTCACGACACCCGGGGTGGACATCGTGCGCGACGTCGCCACGATGGAGGACCCCGACACGCCGTTCGGGCGTTTCGGCAACCACGCCGAGATCATCTACACGGACGTGCGGGTCCCGGCGGCGTATCTGATCGGGCGTGAGGGCTCGGGGTTCGCGCTGGCGCAGAAGCGCCTCGGGCCGGGGCGCATCCACCACTGCATGCGGTGGCTCGGCCAGTCCCGCCGTGCCTTCGACATGCTGTGCGAGCGGGCCGTGTCGCGCTACGTCCACGGGTCGACGCTGGCCGAGAAGCAGACGATCCAGAACTGGATCGCCGATTCGGCGGCCGAGATGCAGGCCGCCCGGCTCATGACGCTGCAGGCGGCGTGGAAGATGGACACCGAGGGCGCGCAGGCGGCGCGCGTCGAGATCGCCATGATCAAGTACTTCGGGGCGAAGGTGCTCTACGACGTGATCGACCGTTCGATCCAGGTGCACGGGTCGCTGGGCTTCTCCTGCGACCTGCCTTTGGAGCACATGTACCGGGCGGCCCGGGCGGCGCGCATTTACGACGGGCCCGACGAGGTCCATCGCCAGACCGTGGCGCGCCAGGTGCTGAAGCGCTACTCGCCCCGTGAGGTACCGTCCGAGCACATCCCGACGCGTCGGGCCGAGGCGCAACGGCGCTTCGCCGACCTCTTGCAGAGCCTGACCGTCGACGCCTAGGTTGCGTCGCCTGCTCGGGGCTCGAGCGGGACTCGAGCAGGCACGCATGGAGGGAGAGCAGATGCCGCGCCCCGGGCCACGAGCAGCGTCGCTGACGACGCCGCGTGCAGTGGTGGGGGTCGTCGCGCTGGCGCTCGCGCTCGTGCTGGCCGGGTGCAGCACGTCGCCCAGCCCGCCGTCGGCGTCGTCGAACGCCACTACATCGAGCGCGCCGGCCACGTCGTCGACCACCACGAGCTCGTCGACGACGACCAGCACGACCCCACCTTCGACGCCGGTCGCGCTGACGGTCACGCCCTGCACGACCACGGTCGCGCTGCCCGGCCGGCCGGCCAAGGTGACGCTGCCCGCCACCGAGACGGTCTCGGTCCCGTCGGACCAAGCCGACTACCTCGCCGTCTTCAGCGACGACGCCGGCGTGATGCAGGTGCTCGGCCCCCGGGACTGGATCTGCCAGGCCTCCTACGGGGCCGACGGTAGCGGCGGCCTGTTGCTCGAGCCCTCCGGCGGCGAGGCGGCCCCCGCGGGGTCGGGTGGGCACCTCCCCGCCACGTCGGCCGTCGAGGCCATCGAGGGGTACGAGTCCGGGGCCAGCACCGTGCAGGGCGCGTCGCTCGCCTGCCCGGTCGTGCCGGCGGCGGCCACGGCGACGCAGCAGGACCTCGGCAAGGGGTGCGCGGCGCACCCGGCGGCCGAGACCTTGTTGGCGGCGTCGGCCAACGACGTGGCCTTCGTCGACCCGCCGGGCACGGCCGGCACCGGCGCGCCGTCTGGCGGCCTCAACCCCGCAACCGGGGTCGTCTTGTACCTGCCCGGAGGGAACAAGTCGAGCGCGTATCTCGCCACGTGCACCCTGCCCGCGATCTCGAGTGCGGTGTGCTCGACCGTGCTGCACTACTTCGTCTCGCTCTACGGCTGAGCGCGCAATTTTTCCAGGCGGCTCAGAGCGCGCGGGCGTAGCGTTGTCACATCTGCGATCCCGGAGGCGTTCCGGAGAAGGAGGCATCCCAATGGCGGAAGCGATCATCCTGGAGTTCCCGGGCGATCCCGGCCTCTACCACCGGGTCAACGAGATCCTCGGAATCTCACCCGCCGACGGCAGTGGCGACTGGCCGGAGGGCATGGTGAGCCACGTGGGCGCCAGCAAGGACGGGAACTCCTTGGTCGTGTTCGAGGTGTGGGAGTCCCAGGCGCAGCAGGAGGCGTTCATGAACACGCGCCTGGGTGCCGCCCTGGCCCAGGCAAACGCGCCCGCGCCCTCACGTGTCGAGTGGTTGACGGTCGAAGGACAGATGTACGCCTGACCCGGCGGCGCCTAGTCGGGGGAGTGGTGGACCGCCTCGACGTTGTTCCCGTCGGGGTCGCGGACGAACCCTCCGTAGTACGACGGGTGATACTCGGGCCACACCTTGGGCTCGTGCAGGACTTCGGCCCCCGTCGCACGGGCGGCCTCGACGAACGCCCGGACGGCGGCGCGGTCGGGCGCCAGGAATGCAAGGTGCGTCTCGCGAGAGCCGTCGCCCGTCCGTTGGCGCCCGATCCAGAAAGTGGCCGCGGGCGGGACGCCATAACCGATGGTGTCGCCGTCCACCTCCATGACCCGAACGCCGCCGAGCGGGGAGAGGACCGCGTCGTAGAACGCGGCGCTGCGGTCGAAGTCGGCGCACTGGATGGAGACGTGGGCCAGCATTCCGCGAGTCTGCCAGCAGGCCTGCCCCGACGCCGGTGGCCCTGTCCGGCCTAACGTTTCGGGTCGTGCTCGCCTCCACGGACTGGGCGACCGTCGCGTCGTTCGCCACCGCGATCGGGACGCTCGTCCTGGCCATCGCCACGTTCGCGTCCATCCGCTCGGCCAACCGCTCCGCGCGGGTGGCCGAAGAGGCCTTTCGGGTCAATCTCCGGCCCGTGCTGGTCACATCGCGGCTGGACGACCCCGTGCAGAAGATCCGTTGGATGGACAACCACTGGGCGCGGCTCGACGGCGCCCAGGGCATCGTGCAGCTCATTGACGACCGCATCTATCTGGCGATTTCGCTCCGCAACGCCGGGCCGGGGCTCGCAGTCGCGGTCGGGTGGGCGGTTGTACCCCACATGGCCAACGCCGAGACGGCGCACCTCCAGCCCGACCAGTTCCGGCGACAGACGCGGGACCTCTACATCGCCCCGAACGATGTCGGCTTCTGGCAGGCCGCGATTCGGGAGCCCTCAGACCCGGACTACGCGGCAGTGCGTAAAGACATCGAGGAAGCAGAGCCGTTCACCGTCGAACTGCTCTACGGCGATCACGAGGGCGGTCAGCGCACCATCACGCGCTTCGGGATGATCCCCTACCAGACCGACGACGCGTGTACGTGGTACCCCAACGTGGCGCTGCACTGGAACCTGGACCGGCCCGACCCCCGTTAGCCGTTTCTGTGCCGCCTCCGACCCCTTGCGAGGAGCGGCGATCGTCGCCGGCGTCGCTTAGTTCGGGTTGGACGGGTAGTTCGGGTGGGACGGCCTCGAATCGAAGGCGCCTGGGCGGAGTCCCGCTAAGACGCAGGCGCTGCTGTGGTCGAACCCCGCCCCCTGGTCTTCGACGAACCCGACGCCTAACAGCTCGAGAGAGACCCAGCCGTGGACATTGGACCAGATGATCTGGGCCGTCTCCGTCGGCTCGGCTTCCGCGAGGACGCCGGCGCCCATGGCGCGCTGGACCGCGGCAACGAGGGCATCGAAGGCACGGGCGGCGATCTCCAGGGCATGGTCACTGGGCTCGAACCCCGGGACGACCCGCAGGAACATCAACTGGTACACCATCGGGTGGTCCAGTGCGAGGGCGCGGTAACGACGGCCGCCCTCGCGCATCGCCTCATAGGGATCGCGGACGTCGGCAATCCCGGCGAGGGCGTCGCGGAGCCGGTCGAAGCCCTGGATGAAGAGCGCCTCGATGATCCCGTTCTTCGACTCGAAGTGGTTGTAGACCCCCATCGGCGCCACCCCCGCCGCGGCGGCGATCCGGCGCACGGACAACCCGTCGGGGCCCTCGGTCTCCAGGATGTCGGCCGCCGCCTCGAGGAGCGCCACCTCCATACCTGCGCTGGGCGTCCTGGTCCGAGGCTTTTTTGTCACACCACTACCTTACTGAAGAACATCGTGTTATAACAATAGTACAACGTACTACAGCGCCAGTTCGAAAGGAGCCGAGATGCCTCGAACCACCCTCGAAACGCCCCAGAACCGTCTGGCTGCCGGTTCCGCCGACGCCCACCCCTCCGAGCGCCGCTGGCTGGTCCTGGCGGTCTTGTGCCTCAGCGTGTTCCTGGTGGTCGTCGACAACACGATCGTCAACGTCGCCCTGCCGACGCTCAACCGGAACCTCGGCGCCTCGATCTCCTCGCTGCAGTGGATCGTCGACGCCTACAGCCTCGCCTTCGCCGGGCTCCTCCTGGCCGGCGGCGGCATCGGGGATCGCCTCGGCCGCAAGGGCACCATGCAGATCGGCCTGATCTTCTTCGGCCTCTTCTCCGCCGCGGCCGCGGCGGCGCATTCGACAGGCACGCTCATCACCGCCCGGGCCCTGATGGGCGTCGCAGCGGCCTTCATCTTCCCGGCCAGCCTCGCCATCCTGACGAGCATCTTCCCCGATCACTCCGAGCGTCAGAAGGCGCTCGGCATCTGGGGCGCCACCTCGGGCATCGCGGTCGCCTTCGGCCCCATCGTCGGCGGGGGGCTGCTCGAGCACTTCTGGTACGGCTCGATCTTTCTCGTGAACGTCCCGATCGTCGTCATCACCTTGATCGCCGGACAGGTCCTGATCCCGCGGCTACCCCGCATCCGGCCACACCGCTTCGACGGGCGCGGCATGGTCCTCTCGACGGCCGGCGTCACCGCGCTCGTGCTGGCCATCATCGAGGGACCGCAGTGGGGCTGGACCGCCACCGGGACGCTGGCCTGCTTCGCCGCCGCAGCGGCGCTCCTCACGGTGTTCACCCTGTGGGAGTTGCGGGTGGAGGGGCCCCTGCTCGACGTCCGGGTCTTCCTGATCCGTCGCTTCACCGGCGGTGCGCTCTCGCTCTCGGTGGCCTTCTTCTGCCTCTTCGGGTTCATCTTCCTCATTACCCAGTACTTCCAGTTCGTGAAGGGCTATTCGACGCTGTCCGCCGGTGTGCACACCCTGCCGTTCGCCATCACCGCCGGGATCTGCACCCCGATCGCGGCGGTGCTGGCGCTCAAGATCGGCTCGCGCGTCGTGGTGACCGCGGGTCTCCTCCTCATGGCCGCCGGCCTGGTCGTCGCGGCGTTCAACTCCGAAGCGAACACGGCCTACTACGGGCCGCTCATCGTCGGCATGGTGCTGCTCGCCCTCGGCCTGTCCTCGATCACGGCGCCCACCGCCGAGGCGGTCATGGGGTCGGTGCCCGACGACCAGCGCGGTGCGGCCGCCGGCGTCAACAACACGACGCGGGAGCTCGGGGGCACTTTGGGCGTCGCGGTCTTCGGGTCGATCTTCGCCTCGGCCTACGCGCCGAAGATCATCAGCGCCTTCCGTCCTCTTCCGATCCCGGCCGGGCCCAAGGCCGAATCCCATCAGTCCGTTGCGGCGGCGCTGACCGTGATCCACCGCGCACCGCAGAACGTCCGTCCCGCCCTCGACACGATCGTCTTCAGCGCCTTCCACAGCGGGCTGATGGTTGCCTGCATCGCCGGTGCTGGGGTCGCCGTGGTCGGCGCGGCGGCGGCCTTCAAGTTGATGCCAGGCCGTGAGAGCGAGGCCGCGGTGGCGGCGCTGGGGGAGCCGGCCCCGGGCCGAGCTTTCGACCCCTGCGAGGGCGAGGAGCTCGTGTCGGCCTGACCGGGGCCCGATCGAGGTCAACTCAGATCAGCGAATGATCACCACCGGGCAGCGTGCATGATGAGCGACGTAATCGCTGACCGAGCCGAGCAGCATGCCGGTGAATTCACCCTGGCCCCTACTTCCAACAACGAGAAGGTCCGCCTCCCGTGATGCCTCTACGAGCGTTGGCGCCGGATGGCCCTCGACCACGTGCGTGTGGATGGCGACGCCAGGGAACTTGTCTCGAACGCCCTTCACGACGCGCTCCACCTCGTTTGTTGCTTCGGTCCTGGGGTCAAAGTCCGATGGGATTGGGACGGGCTGACCAAGGTTCGCGGGCCATTCCCAGATGTTCAACACTTCGAGATTCGATCCAGTCACTTTTGCTTGTTTCGTCGCCCATTCGAGGGTGGCACCCGAGGTTGTTGAACCGTCGATGCCCACGACGATCCGGTGGAAATGCTTTTGTTGCGGGTCTTTCCTCTTCATCTCAACCTCCCAATTCCTGAGACCGTCCGTTTCGGCACCCATCCGTCAAGGCACGACGACGACGACCGGTGCATCGCTCTTTCCGACCAGTCGCCGACCCAGCGAACCGGCAACGTGGTGGCGAGCCTTGGTGGAGCGCCCAACGACGATCAGATCGGCGTGGTCGGCGCGGGCGATGCGAAGGAGCTCTTTGGCTGCGTTCCCGTTGGTGCGAACGAACGTCACGTCGACGCCGTGGTCGGCACCGTAGGCGCGGACCTGATCGGCCAACTGCGCGGCCTGATCGGTCATTGATTGTTGAATCGCTCCGTAGGCAACGGCTGATCCGGCCAGAGAAGCAGTTGCGTTCGCCGAGGCGGCGCCAGAGGTCGAATCCACGAAGACGGCGACCGTTCGGCCGCCGAGTCGGCGCGTCTCGCCGCAGGCCCAGCAGAAGGCGTCCCAAGATGTCTCGGACCCGTCGATCCCGACGACGACCCTTGCGGTGACGGGGTCGCCACGGTCGCCGTGCAGGCGGTCGCGGCGTTGCGGGCTGGAATCCATTCCCTCGCGGCGTCCCATGGTCAGGTGCGGGTGTGGCCGGCCGGTGAAGACGTACCGTTGGTTTGGTTCCGTCGTTCCTCATCGAGTCTCTGGATATGCGTGATCGCCGTGATGGCAGCGAAAAGGGCCTCGTGTTCCTCAGCGGGGAGCGCGTCGATGAGCTCCGCGAAGACCTCCACGCCGGCTTGTCGCCTGCCTTGGATGTACGCCACGCCATCGGAGGTGAGGGCGACCAAGGCCACGCGTCGATCCGATGGGTGGTTGCGCCGTTCCGCCAGTCCGGATCGTTCCAGCGCGCTGACCAGTGCGGTCATGGACGGTTGCGTTACGCCCTCGCTCGCGGCCAGATCGGTGATGCGGCGAGGCCCGGTCAGCTCCAGCGTGGCCAGGGTCGACAGCGAGGTCAGGCTCATGTCCCGGGGTTGACTTCGCACTGCCGTGGCCATGAGGCCGTAGAGGGCTTGTCCGATCGTCCGACTCTTGGCCCGGCCGGTCTTTCGGGCCGCTTGGAGTTGCGTGCTCATGGTTGATAAGTATAGACAAACCTATATATCGATGTCTATATAGATGTTACAATGGACCAATGACGAGCACGAACGTCCGGCAACCGGGGCCGACCCCCCTGGCCGCCCCGGCCGGCAGCCCAGAGCGCAGCCGAAGCCGATGGGTCGACCTGCTCATCAGCTCCGACCCTGGTCTCAACCGGCTCCGCGGGGCGGCCCAGAGCGTGCTGACGATCGCCGTTGCGCTCGCCGCCGAATGGACCTTCGTGCACCTGACCGGGGCGCTACAGATCAGGCGCCCGGCCAACGCCTCCGTGGCGACGGCAGCCCAGGTGGCGGAGGCAAATCATGATCTCCTCGCCATCGCCTTACTGCTCGGCGCCATCGTCGGGCTGACCGCCAGCGCCGGGTTGCAAGATCGCACCGCCAAGGGTCAGGCGATCACCCTCGTGATCCTCCCCATCCCGATCATCTCGGCCCTGGCCCTCGGGATCGGCATCGGCGGTCACCGCGTGGTCGCCCTGGTGGTCATTGCGCTGGTTCTCGCGGTGGGCACCTACCTGCGGCGTTTTGGCCCACGGGGTTTTCTGGTGGGGCAGTTGCTGTTCCTCGGCTACTTCGTTGGCTTCTCCTTGCACAGCGTCGTCAGGATTGGTGACCTGGGCTGGCTCGCGGCCGAAGTGGCTGTGGGGTTCGCCGTCGTCACCGCCGTGCGCTTCGCCGTCTTCTACCCCCATCGGGGCAGAGCCCTCGAGCGCACCCGCCGCTCGTTCGATGCCGGGGCGCGTCACGTGACGTCACTCGCACTAAAGTTGTTCGACGCCGTCCCGCTCGAGCCGCGCCGTGTCCGAAGGATGCATCGCCAGCTCATTCGTCTCAATGAGGCGGCCCTGATGATCGATGCCCAGCTCGCCGACCCCGCTGCCGTGCCGGACGGCTCTTCGGGCGAGCTCGTGCACCAGCGGCTGTTCGACATCGAACTGGCTCTGACCAACGTCGCACGCTTCGCCGAGGCGATGGCTCGCCAGGAACTCCCGGGCGAGCGACGGTCCGAGGTTCGTCTGGCTCTGCTCGACCTCGCCGCCGGCGACAACAACGGGGCGAAGGCACACGCCGACGCGCTGATCGCCCAGCTGCGCATGGCCGGACGCCCGCCCTCAAACGAGGACCGCACCGCCGCCGTGGTGGCCCACCGCTTTGCCGGTTCGGTCATCGACCTGTGTGACGCGCTCACCGAGTGGATGGCGCTCGGCAACATCGACGCAGAGAAGGGCACCTTTCAATCCTCCGTGGTGCTCCTCGGCGGTTGGCTGCCCGGCTCGGCCCAAGTCAGCAGCGCGGCGTCACTCGAGGGCGGGAGACGCTGGGGCGAACGGGCCGGCCTGGCCCGCTACACCCGCAATGCCATCCAAATCGGTGTCGCCGCCGGGCTCGCCATCGCCTTGGGCGTCCTGATCTCTCCGCAGCGCTTCTACTGGGCGGTTCTCGCCGCGTTCATCGCCTTCATGGGAGCGCACAATGCGGGAGAACAGGTCCGCAAGGCACTCTTCCGTGTGGGCGGGACGGTGATCGGAATTGGCGTCGGCTCCTTGCTCGTGAGTGCGATTGGTCACCACACCTCGTGGTCGATCGCCGTCATCCTCGTCACGCTGTTCCTGGGTCTGTACCTCTTCCGTATCAGCTACGCCTTCCTCGCCGTCGCCATCACCGTCACCGTGTCCCAGCTCTACCAGCAGCTCGGCGAGTTCACGAACTCACTACTGGTGGTCCGCCTCGAAGAGACAGCCCTCGGCTCGGCCATCGCTATCGCTGTGGTGATCCTGGTGCTCCCCCTGCGCACGCGCCAGGTCCTGCGGGTCGCCGTGCGCCAGCAGGTCGAGGCGATTGGACGGCTGGTCGACCACGCCAGTGCCGGTCTGGCCGGTCGGGAGGATGGGATCGATTCGACGTTGCGATCCGACGCCCGGGCGGTCGACGCGGCCTACCAGACCGTGGTCGCGACAGCGCAACCGGTCCGCCGCACGGTCCGGGGCAGCGCCGCCGACGAGGAGACCCTGAGGGCTCTGCGGCTCACCGCGGCCGCGCGCAACTACAGCCGCAACCTCGTGGTCGACGCCGGCAGGTCGCGACCGCTCGATGACGCCACGCTCCTCGACATGGAACGGGCCAGCGCGACGCTGCACCAGTCCATCGACGTCGTCGCTCGCGCGCTGACCGGACCCCGGGACGGCACCTACACGCGTTCGGCCGCGCTGTTCGATCGGGCTGAGCGCTCCCTCGACGGCTGCCCGTATGGGTCCGCCTCCGCCGAGTTCGCCCTCCGTGACTTCATGCTCCTCGACGGCACTCTGGCCCACATGGCCCAGCGCATGGGTCTCCCCGTCACCGACTACGACACCCAAATGAGCGCCCCATCGGCGGCCGCCGCGAAGGTAGACGCAGCAGCGCGTCGTTGATCAGCCCGTCGGCGCGCGCCGTCTCCAAGGCGGCCCATAACGGCGACTGCGCATCGCCGAGGGGCCGTGCTCGGCCATGGAGAGGTTGGCGGCGGTGTTGATGAGAGACACGTGTGAGAAGGCCTGCGGGAAGTTCCCCAGCAACCGACTGGACTCCGGGTCGTACTCCTCGGAGAGGAGACCGACGTCGTTGCAGAGCGCGCAGAGGCGTTCGAACATCTCCCTTGCCTCGTCGTGGCGTCCGAGCAGGACGAGGTTGTCGGCCAGCCAGAAACTTGTCATCAAGAAGGCGCCCTCGGTCCCTTGCAGGCCGTCGACGTCCTCATCGGTGTCGGTCTGGTACCGGCGCACGAAGCCGTCGGTGACCAGCCCCTTCTGGATCGCCTCGATGGTGCCGGCCACGCGCGGGTCATCGGGCGGCAGGAAGCCGACTGGTGCGAGCATGAGCAGGCTCGCGTCGAGCAGCTTGGAGCCGTAGTACTGGGTGAACGAGTTGAGCTCAGCGTCGAAACCTTTCTCGCAGACCTCCGCGTGGATTTCGTCGCGCAATTGCCGCCAGTGGTCGATCCGCTCTTTCGGCAAGACATCGTCCTGGGCCAGTGAGACGCCGCGGTCGAAGCCGACCCAGGCCATGACCTTGGAGTGGGTGAAGTGGCGCCGCGGGCCGCGGACCTCCCAGATCCCGTTGTCGGGCTCGCGCCATACCGTCTCGAGATGCCTGAGGATCGCCAGCATCAGATCCGGCGACGCGTGGAACTGTTGGAGGATGGGGCCTCGCCAGGAGGTGACGGCGGAGTCCATGATCTCGCCGTAGATGTCGAGCTGGAACTGGGTCGCTGCTTCGTTGCCGACCCGGACGGGCTTGGCGCCCTCGTAGCCGGCGAGGTGGTCGAGCTCGAACTCCGCGAGGCGCCTTTCTCCGTCGACGCCGTACATGATCTGCATCTCGTCGGGGTTCCCTGCCACGGCGCGGCGCAGCCACTGCACCCAGGCCCCCGCCTCGTCGGTGTAGCCCGAGAGCAAGAGGGCGTGCAGGGTGAAGGTCGAGTCCCGGAGCCAGGAAAAGCGATAGTCCCAGTTGCGGTTGCCCCCGATCGTCTCGGGCAGCGAGGTCGTCGCCGCCGCACAGACGGCGCCGGTGGGCTCGTAGGTGAGGGCTTTCAAGGTAATGAGCGAGCGGACGACCTGGTCGCGCCAGCCACCCTTGTAGGTGCAGCGGGCGACCCAGTTGTGCCAGTAGTGCCGCGTGTGGTTGCGGGCGGCCAGGCTGTCGAGCGGGAGTGGCGCGTGGATCTCCGAGGCGAACCAGGTGAGCGAGAAGGGCCGACGCATGTCGCCCGACAGGGTGAAGGAGGCCACGGTGGTGTTCTCCTTGCCCTCGAGACGGATGGGGCTGTGCAGTCGGAGGCCGTCACGGCCGGCGACGAGGACCTGACCGTCACCCGTCGCGGTGGCCCAGGGCGTGATTGCGCCGTACTCGTAGCGCACGATCAGCTCCATCTGCATCTCGACGGAGCCGCCACGACCCTCGACGATGCGGTGGATCATCGATTTGCCCTCGTGCGGCGGCATGAAGTCAGTCACCGACACCGAGCCCGTCGATGTCTCGAAGATCGTCTCGAGAATCAGGGTGTCCGGTTCGTAACGGCGGGTCACCTTGGTCACCGCACCCTTCGGAGCGATCAGCCACCGTCCGTTGCTCGCGTCGCCGAGCAGCGCGGCGAAGGCGGCGCCGGAGTCGATCCGAGGCGCGCACCACCAGTCGATCGATCCGGTTCGATCGACAAGGGCGACCGTCTTCGTGTCGCCGATGATGGCGTAGTCCTCGATTCTGGAGGGCATGCGTCGCTCCTCTGGGCTCTCCTCCTCGGCGGCGCCAGGCTAGGGCTGGACCGAGAAGAAGCGATCGAAGGCTGCTGTATCGCTGTAAAAGGATTCAATCCGTGAGATCCGACTTCGTCCGTCGTGTTCGGTGACAGAGACGAGGAAAACGACCCGAAATTCGTGCTGCTGCCCGGCGCGCTGCAGATGAATCCTCGCCAGCCCGGCGACATTGTCGACGCCAGCCATCCAGTCCTCCCATTGGAGGACATCGACCGGGTCTTCAGTGAGCCGGAGGAAGGTCGAAAGGTGCGCCGCCACCGCTTGGGCGCCTTGAAATACGCCAGAGGGGACGTGGGTTCCGGGTACGACGTCGACGACCTGAGGATCGAGAAGTTCGCAGGCGGCCGAGACATCGCCTCCAAAAAATCTCTGAAAAAAGTCCTCTGCCACCACGACGCGGGGATCCTGCATGCTCCACTCCTTCCACTCCAGGTTGGGGGCGAGCGACCACGGTGGCCTCCCGGACGATCTCTTTGGTCTTTCCCTAAACGGCCCGCCTCACGCAAAGACGAGCGGGGCAGCCCGAACTCCGGCGATCACCGGGCTGGCCGTCCGCTGCAGAGGCCCGGCCGGTGTGACCGATGAGAACCGCTCGAGCAGCTCGCCCAGCACGATCCGGCCCTCCAGTCGGGCCAGCGCCGCCCCGAGGCAGAAGTGCGGCCCGAAGCCGAAGCTGAGGTGGGGATTGGGGTGGCGGTCGATCCGGAATTGATCGGCGTCGGCGCCGAACACCTCCTCGTCGCGGTTCGCCGACGCGTAGAGGAGCAGCATCGGGTCGTCCGCCGCCACGGCCTGGCCGCGGACGGTGCAGTCGGTCGTCGCGGTACGCATGAAAGAGATGACCGGTGTCGTCCAGCGCAGCAACTCCTCCACTGCGTTCGGGATCAGCCCGGGATCGGCCCGTAGGGCAGCCCACTGTCCGGGGTGCGCGGCGAGCGCAGCCAGGCCGCCCGAGATGAGGTTGCGCGTGGTCTCGTTCCCGGCCACCAGCAGCTGGATGAGGAACATGGCCAGCTCGGCCTCGCTCAAGCGGTCGGCGCCATCGCCCTCATCGGATCCCACCGTGGCGAGCACCGAGACAAGGTCCTCGGCCGGCGCGGCACGACGTTCCTCTGCCACGCCGATGAGGTAGCCCCACATCTCCACCTGTAGCTCGGCGCGCTCGGCCTCCGTGCGCTCGCTCTCTCCGGGGATCACCGCCTCCGACCACTCGAAGAAGCGGGGCCACTGCGACCCGTCGACGCCGAGCAGTTCGCAGATCACCTGCAGCGGGAAGGGGATCGACAGCGCCGGCACGATGTCCACCGCCCGGCCGGCCTCGATCGTGTCGATGAGCGCCCGGGCCTTGGCCGTCACCCCGGCCTCCATGAGGCGCACCATCGACGGCTTGAAACCCGGCTGCACCAGGCGGCGGTACCGGGTGTGGCGCGGCGGGTCGGTGTGCATCATGGTCGGTGGGTCGTCGTAGGTCGTACCGATTTCGTCGGTCAGGATGCCGCGCGACGAGCAGAACCCGGCGGGGTCGGTGCCGATCGACGACACCTCGGAATGGGTCGACACGGCCCAGAAGCCGCCGCCCGGACGCTCGACCCAGCAGACCGGCGCGTCGCGGCGTAGCTCGGCGTACAGCGCGAACGGATCGCCCTCGGCGTAGAGCGAGGGGTCGAGCAGGCTGGTCGCATCGACTCCCACGGGGTGCCCTGACACCCGCCCGCTCAGACGATGATGCCGTTGGGGCGGGGGTCACCCTGCGCCTCGAGCAGCGCGTAGTACGCCTCCAGCGTGCCCGGGCCGTCGGAGACGGACTCGACGGAGCCGTCCGGGGCCAGGTTCAAGAGGGCGCCCTCGATGATGAAGCAGACGTCGGTGTCGGCGGTGTTGTCCTCGGGCACGTGCAGCGTGTGCACCGAGTTGGCCGGTTCGTACAGATAGGAGCCGGCCGTGACGTAGAAGTCATACTCGAGGTAGTGCCAGCGCCCGGCTGAGGTGAAGGCGTCCACCGAGCCGGTATGGCGGTGCGTCTGTAACTGCACGCCCGGGCGGAAGCGGTTGAGGATGACCCAGGTGCCACGCTGCACATCGAAACGCACGATCTTGAGGAGCACGCCGATGCCGGTGTCGGCCCACGGGGCGTCGTCCTCTCCGACGAGGCGGACGACGTCACGGCTGGCGGGGGTGGCGATCGACATTGGTCGGCTCCTTGGGCTTCTCTGGGCTTTTCTGGCTTTCTTTGGCCTTCTCGGCTCTGCGTCCTCGGGTCTGGCGGCCGTTCCGGCCGTTCAGGCCGGCAACATTGCGAGCGTATCGAGGTCCAGGGCCGCCTCGAGGGCGGCGGCGGTGCGAAGCACGACGAGGTCGCCGTGTTGGGGCCCGATCAGCTGCACCCCGATCGGGAGCCCCTCGCTGCTCGTGCCGGCCCGGACCGTGGCGGCGGGTGACTTGGTCATGTTGAAGGGATAGGTGAACTGGATCCAGTTCACCGTCCGCTCCCCGTTGACCGTGCTCTCCATCTCGCCGGCGAACGGGGCCACCCCGGCACAAGTGGGCGTGACCAAGATCCTCGCCGTGCGGAACAGTTCGACGAGCCGCAGGTTCATCAGGTGGTAGTGGTCGAAGATCTGCAGGATCTGCTCGCCCGTCGTCTCCTGCGCCAGGTTGACGAAATGGCGCAGGACCGGATGGACCTCTTCCCAGCGGGGATGCCCCATGGAGGGGCGCAGGGTGCGCAGGGTGGCGGCCGCCGTGAAGGTGAGGAAGTCGCCAACGGGGTCGGCGTCGAACACGGAGTCCAGGACCGTGACCTCGGCGCCCAGCGACTCGAGCATCGACACGGCGTGCGCGCACGCCGCCGCTACTTCCGCGTCGACCGTCGCGTAGCCGAGCGTCGGCGCGTAGACGACGCGCACGGGCACGTGAGGGTCGTCGAGCGCAGCCAGCCAGGAGGCCTCGGGGCGCGGGAGCGCTTGCAGGTCGGTCGGGTCCGGCCCGACGGCGACGTCGAGCGCGCGCGCCACATCCGCGATGCGGTGCGCCATGGGCCCGTTGGTCGAGAGCCCGAGCCAGCCCGGCGGGTTGGCTCCGCCACCGGGGACCCGGCCGAGGCTCGGCTTCATGCCCGAAAGCCCGCAGCAGGCCGACGGGATGCGAATGGAGCCACCACCGTCCGACCCGGTGGCGAGCGGCACCATGCCCGCCGCCAGCGCGGCGGCCGCACCGCCGGAGGAGCCGCCCGGGCCCCGGCTGGTGTCGTAGGGGTTGCGCGACGCGCCGAACACGGCGTTGGTCGTGTTGCCCATCCAGCCGAACTCGGGCGTGTTCGTCTTGCCCACGACGACGCAGCCGGCGGCGCGCAGGCGGGCGACGAAGGGGTCGTCGACGGTGGCGGGCGGGTCGTCGGCGTGCAGGGCGGAGCCGTAGGTCGTGACGTAGCCGACCGCATTCTGCAGATCCTTCACGCCGAGGGGAACACCGGCCAGCGGTCCGGGGTCCTGCCCGGCGGCGATGCGCTCGTCGACCGCCGCCGCCTCGGTCAGGGCGCGCTCGCCGTCCACGGCGACGAAGGCGTTATAGGTCGGATCGAGCGTCTCGATCCGCGCCAGCGCCACCTCGGTCATCTCGCGCGCGCTGACCTCCCTGGCGCGCACCGAGCGCGCCAGCTCCTCGAGCGAGGTCGTGCGGAAGTCGATGTCAGCCACGAGCGCCCTCAACCGGCCGAAGGCGAGAGCCCAGCCACGGCGTCGGCCAGGTCGATGCCGATAGGGATGATCATCGGGGCGGGGATCGTGATGCCGTTGTCGACATACCGCTGCACGTGGGCGCGGCATTCGTCGACGGAGCCGTGCACGACGAGCTGGTCGACCACCTCGTCGGGGATCGCCGCCAGGGCCGCCTTGCGATCCCCGGCCGCCCACGCGTCCCACATCGGCTGGAGGGCGGGGCCCCGTCCGAGCCAGCGGTGGAACTCGGCGTAGGCCTCGACGTTGAGGTACGCGGTGATCATGCGCCGCCCGATGGTCCGCGCCACCTTGGCGTCCTCACACACGATCACGAAGATGCGGGCGGCGATCTCGCGTGACGCGCCGCCGGCCGCCTTCTCGACCTCGGCGACCGAGGTGGCAACGTCCTCGGCGCTGAGCCAGTTGAGGATGGCGCCGTCGGCCTCGCGCCCGGCCAGGTGCAGCATGCCGGGGCGCAGCGCGGCCAGGTAGATGGGCGGCAGCTGCTCGGGGATCCTCGACAGCCGGAAACCCTTGACGTTGAACGTCTCGAAGTCCTCGGTGATCTTCTCGCCGCTAAAGGCCAGGCGCAGGAAGCGCACCGTGTCGCGCACCCGCTGGTACTGGCGGTCGAAGGCCAACCCGTTCCAGTTGGCCACGATGACCTCCGAGGAGGCGCCGAGCCCGCAGGCGACGCGGCCGGGCGCGGCGTCGGCCAGCGCGGCCAGGCTCTGGGCCAGCAGTGCGGGGCCGCGCGTGTAGACGGGCGTGATGGCGACGCCCAGATTGAGGGTGGGCTCCCACGCCGCCGCCAGCGCGAGCGGCGTGAAACCGTCGGCCCCGTCGACCTCGGCCGACCACAGGTCCGTGTAACCGAGCTCGCGCAGCCGGGCGAACCACTCGCGGTGCGCGTGCAGGGGGATCCCCTCGAATGGGATGGTGATGCCGGCCCGCCGTTCCGGGCTCACGCCTGCAGCCGCTCCTCGGCGGCGGCCGCGCCGTTCGGGGGGTTCTCGGGCCCGTGGTGGAACTCGGGATCGTCGAACCACAGCGCGAGCTCGGTCTTCTCCTCGGCCTCGTCGTTGGACGGCACGGTCATGCCCCAACGCGCCATGCCGGCTTCCATGCGCCGGATCACCGTCTCAATGACCTGAACCCGCCCGTGACGCTTGTTCTCCGAGGAGATCACGTCCCACGGCGCCAGCGGTCCGTGGGTCAGGCGCAACATGTCGGACACGGCCTCGTCGTACTGCGCCCGCTTCTCCCGGTTCCGCCAGTCCTCGTCGGTCAGCTTCCACGACTTGAGGGGATCGTCGCGGCGCTTGATGAACCGTCGCAGTTGCTCCTCGTGCGACATGTGCATCCACAACTTGATGACGATCATCCCCTCCTCGGCCAGCGTGTGCTCGAAGTCGGTGATCTCCTGGTAGGCCCGGCGCCACTGCACCTCGGTCGCCAGGTTCTCGACCCGCTCGACCAGCACCCGCCCGTACCAGCTGCGGTCGAAGATCGTCATGCCGCCCCAGCCGGGCAGCGGTGGCCAGAAGCGCCAGAGGAAGTGATGGCGCAGCTCGTCGGGCGTGGGGGCCGCGAAGGGAGCAACGTGGACGTGGCGGGGGTCGAGCGGCTCGACCAGGCGCTTGATGGCGCCGCCCTTGCCCGCGGCATCCCAGCCCTCGAACACGATGCAGACGGGCGGACCGAGACTGCCCTCGTTCAGCTGGCCGCCGTTGATCAACCGCAAGTGCAGCAGGCGGCGTTGCGCTCGCCCGAGGCGCTTGGACTCCTCGTCCTTGGAGAGGCGCAACGAGAGGTCGCAGTCCTCGAGGCGCGGGTAGTCACCGTCCTGGTGGTGCGTCCCGCCGGCCGAGCCGTCGTCAGGGTGGCCGTCGCCGTGCCCACCGTGATCGTGCTTGCTCACGTCGCCTGTTGTAGTCGATCCACCATGGGCGCGTCGGGCACGGCCTGATCGGCGCGAGATCCGGTGGGCTCCACGGGGTCCGACGCGCCAGACCGCACGACATCGACCACGTGACGCACGAGGTCCGCTCCCCCCGCGATGACCAGCAACTCTCGGTTGGACAGATGGCCGACCCGGCCCACCTTGCGCCCGGCCGGGTCGAAGATCCCGATGCGCGCCCCCACGTAGCGCGCCGAGTCGAAGGCGAGGATGGCCACGGCGCGCGGGCCAACGCCCCCCGGACCGGGCTGGGCGCAGATGGCCTCGAGCTCGGCGAGCGCGAGCCACGATTCGTCGTTGTAGGACAGCACGAGCAGGTCGCAGTCCGCGGCGGCGACCACCGCGCCCAGGGCGTCGGCCATGGTCCGCTTGGAGTTGAACGCCGAGCGCGTCGAGGGATCGCGCGCATCGATGCGCTTGCGCGCGACGCCGTAGGCCTCCGGCGCGTCCCAGGCGACCAGGGTCTCCCAGACGTGGTAGTTGGTGAAGTACCGGTGCTGGTTGTACGGCGGGTCGAGATAAGCCAGGTCGAAATGCCCGAGCGTCGGCGCCAGCTCGACGGCGTCACCCTTGACGGCGCGCCCCGGGCCTTCGAGCAACTCGGGCACCCGCAACTGGAGCGGGTTGAACGAGCGCGGTGCCCACGCCTTGACGTAGGCCATCTGCACGCCGGTCGTGGAGTCGACCCGGTCGGCCGCCTCGATGAGGCTCGTGAGAAGTATCGGATACAGCGCGGACCGAGCGAACTCCGCCTCGATGGCGTCGCGCACGGCGTCAATCCGGGCCGCATTGTGCGGCTGGAAGAAGCGGGCCTGCCGGCTGAACACCTCGGTCACGTAGCCCTCGGTGCCCGGCAATGCGTTGAGATGGGCGACGGCCGCCCCGAGCGCGCCCATGTCGGTGGAGGCGGCGTCCGCCTCGACGTACGCCCGGGCGAAGACGTGGGCGTACCGCGCGCTGTCCACCGCGGTCACGTGCACGCCCTGGGCCTTGAACGCCTGTGCCACGCGCGTCGTCCCGGTGAAGAGGTCGAGGGCCGTGCGGGCGCCCGCAGCGTGGCAGATCTCGCTCAGGACCGGGATGAGGCGTCGCTTGGAGCCGAGGTACTTGATCACGCGACGGTCACGCCTGCATCCACGGGGCCGTCACGGGGACCCACCCTACGATGGGGCGCCATGGTGCCCGGGGACCTCGACCGATCAGCGCCGCCCTCGGCCGGTGGCCCGGAGGACGTTTCGCACTGGGTCAAGTGGCACGGCGGGTACGAGGACCCGGCGTCGAACTTGTCGCGGCGGCTGCACACGGTCCAGACGATGCTGCGCCGGGTGCTCGACGAAGTGCCGTCCGACCACAGCGGCCC
>DASZLL010000149.1:0-12023 GCA_035552395.1 Acidimicrobiales bacterium | reverse complement strand
CGAGCGCGGCGTCCACATCCTCCATGTCACAGGTGATCGCGATGGTGTTGCTACCGTCCGCCGCAGCATGGTCCACGACGTTGGTGCCGCCAAGCTGGCCGATCGCAGCGGCCCTTTCCGTCTTGAACGAAAGCCACTTGTCCACGTCTGCCACGTTGTGAGTGATGACTACTTTCGCCATGTTCGTGACTCCTCTCCGCCGCTATGCAGCGCACCAAACCCCGAGCAACGTCTTCTTAGCTTGCATTCCCTTCTGGTTCCACCGCGAATGGGCCCCGGCGCGACGACTCATTCCAAGCCCGTAAACCCCGTGAGCTCGGCACCGTGGGTTTCAGATCATCTGACCCTTACGCCCCTGGCGGTTCGAGGCCCGCAACGAGCTCTACGTGCTCAGTCATCGGGAAGATGTCGAACGTACGCAACGACGGCATGGTCCAGCCGACATCGAGGAGGACGTGGACGTCGCGGGCAAACGTCGCGGCATCACACGAGATGTAGACGAGCCTGCGCAGGGTGGATGTGTGGGAGGCGAAGGCTTGCATGACCTCAATCCCGGCGCCTTCTCGGGCGGGGTCCAGCACAACAACGGATGGACGGCCGATCCCGGTCGCCACAAGCGCGGGCGTGACCTCGGTTTGCTCGACCAAGAGGTGTGCACGGCCGCCAGCGTTGTGCCGCGCATCTGCGCAGGCGCGTCGGTCCCGCTCGACCGCGACGACCGACCCGTCTGCCCCGACCGCGTCGGCGAGGGCGACCGCGAAGAGACCGGCACCTGAGTAGAGATCGGCGGCCGTCGCGCCGTTCAGGTCGACGTCTCCGATGAGTCCAAGGACCGCCGCTAACAACGCCTCGGCCGCGCCGACGTGTGCCTGCCAGAACACGCCGGAGGAGACCCGATAGGTCTGGCCCCGCACCTGCATGTGCACCGCACCGGGGTCCCGGCGCACCTTGCCCCTGAACACGAGGCCCCCACGGACCGCAGGGAGCCGGGGTGCACCCGGGCCACGGCGCGGCGTGACCGCGAGCACCGCCTCGTCGGACGGCACCCCGGTGAGGACCTCTATTTCGGTGACCCCCGGCCACGTCGCCGCCAGGGCACCGGTCGCCCCGACCTGCGCGGTGGTGACAGGACACGCCTCGACCCTCTCCACCCGGTGGGAACGGTGTCGCCGGAACCCGGCCCTGCCGCTCCCATCCACCGCCAGGCGGACCCGCGTCCGCCAGCCGAGCCCGTCGCGGCCGCCCTCGACCCCGACCACCGCCTCGACCTCGATCTCCCGCTCCATTCCGGCGATCTGGCGCAGGAGCTCCTCCACCCGCGTCGCCTTCAGCCGACGCTGGACGCCGACCTCGATGTGCTGGAAGTCGCAACCGCCACACCGCCCGGGCCCCGCGTGCGGGCACGGCGGGTCGACGCGGTCTGGCGAGGCCCCCAGGATCTCCACTGCGTCCGCCCGCAGGTACGACTTGGTCGCGGCGGTGACGCGGGCCCGCACTCGCTCACCAGGGATGGCGTGCCGGACGAAGACGACCTTGCCGTCCGTGGCCCGGGCCACGCAGCCGCCACCGCCCGCCAGCGCCCCCACTTCGAGCTCGAGCAGGTCGTCGCTGCCCTGGGTCGCCATCCGAGCCAGCGTACGGTGGCGTCCCTGGCCAAGTTTCCCGGTCGAGGTGTCGATCCGGGGCCGGCCCGATCGTCGTAAGAGCGAAACCAACCCCAAACCCCTGAACCAGGAGGACCCAAATGCGATACCTGCTGTTGATTGCTGGCGACGAGAGCGCCTTTTTGCCCGCCGGCGACGACGTCACCATGGACGAGGAGTACGCCGAGTGGATGAAGACGATGGCCGAGCGCGGCGTCCTCCAGGGCGGCGAGCGCCTCCGGCCTTCCGCCGATGCCACCACGGTCCGGGTGCGCAACGCCGAGGTGCTGGCCACCGACGGTCCGTTTGCCGAGACCAAGGAGCAGTTGGCCGGGTACTTCCTCGTCGAGTGCAAGGACCTTGACGAGGCCATCGAGGTCGCAGCGAAGATCCCCGGCGCCAAGACCGGCGGCATCGAAGTGAGGCCGATCTGGGAGATGTAAGCCCCGAGGTCAGGTCGGCGATCACCGACGCCTTCCACCAGGAGTGGGGCCGGGTGGTCGCCACTCTCATCCGGATCACGGGTGACTGGGATCTGGCCGAGGAGTGCGCGCAGGATGCCTTCGCGAAGGCCGCCGAACGGTGGCCCCGCGATGGCGTCCCGCGCCGCCCCGGCGCCTGGCTCACCACCGTGGCGCGCAACCGTGCGCTCGACCGAGTGCGCCGTGACCGGCTCGGCGCATCGAAGCTGCAGGAGGTGGCCGCCGTGAGCGCGAACGCAAGCGGCATCCAGAGTGGGCCGAGCGAAGAGGTTCCGGACGACCGTTTGCGCCTGATGTTCACCTGCTGCCACCCGGCGCTCTCCCTCGATGCGCAGGTCGCGTTGACGCTCCGCACCCTGGCCGGTCTCACCACCCACGAGATCGCGCGCGCCTTCCTGGTGCCCGAACCGACGATGGCGCAGCGCCTCACGCGGGCCAAGCGCAAGATCCGCAACGCCGGCATCCCGTTCCGGGTGCCGCCCGGTCACCAGCTGACCGACCGCACCGTTGCCGTGCTGTCGGTCCTCTACCTGTTGTTCAACGAGGGCTACGCGGCGACCTCCGGCGAGGACCTCTTGCGCCAGGGGCTGGCGGACGAGGCGATTCGCCTGGCGCGCACGTTGTGTGCGCTCATGCCCGACGAGCCCGAGGCGCTGGGGCTCCTGGCGCTGATGCTGTTCCACGACGCGCGCCGCTCGACGCGGGTGGACGCCGCGGGCGACCTCATCGTGCTCGATGAGCAGGACCGCTCAAGCTGGGATCGGGCGACGATCGTCGAGGGCGCCACCGCCCTCGACGCCGCACTCCGCCTCCGCCGGCCCGGGCCGTTCCAGGTGCAGGCGGCGATCGCGGCCTGCCACGCCCAGGCGGACACCCCGGAGGAGACCGACTGGATGGAGATCACCGCGCTCTACGCAAGCCTGGCCGAGCTGCTCCCTTCCCCCGTGGTCGAGCTGAACCACGCCGTCGCCGTTTCCATGTGGCTCGGGCCCGAGGAAGGGCTCGCCATCATCGAGAACCTGGCCGACAGCGGCGAGCTCGCCGGCTACCACCACCTGCCCGCCGCCCGGGCCGACATGCTGCGCCGCCTGGGCCGCCTGCCGGAGGCGGCCGTGGCCTACCAGGAGGCCCGTGACCTGGCGGGTACGGACGCCGAGCGCCGGTACCTGGAGCGTCGGAGGCGAGAAGCCTCGGTTTGACACCCCGCGGCGCCCCGGCAATCGTCTCGCCCGGACTTGGCGCCGACCAGCAGGGGGGTGCCAGCGACTCCGACACGACCGGAAGGACGGCGAGACATGTTGCAAGACAGAGTGGCGATCATCACGGGGGCTGGGCGCGGCATCGGACGTGAGCACTCCCTCCTCTTCGCGTCGCTCGGGGCCAAAGTCGTTGTGAACGACCTCGGCGGCGCCGTCGACGGTTCGGGCTCGGACATTTCGGCGGCCCAGTCGGTGGTCGACGAGATCACCGCGGCCGGCGGCCAGGCGGTGGCCAACACCGACAGCGTGAGCTCGTTCGACGGGGCCAAGGCGCTCATCGACCAGGCCGTCTCCACGTTCGGCGACCTCCACGTCGTCGTCAACAACGCGGGGATCCTGCGGGACCGGATGCTCGTCTCGATGAGCGAGGAGGAGTTCGACGCCGTTATCGCGGTGCACCTCAAGGGCACCTTCAACGTCACCAAGCACGCCGCGGGCTACTGGCGCGAGACGGCCAAGGACGGGACGGTCTCGGACCGCGCCATCGTGAACACGAGCTCGGGCGCCGGCCTGCACGGCAACGTGGGCCAGACCAACTACTCGGCCGCCAAGGCCGCCATCGCGGCCATGACCGTGGTCAACGCCATGGAACTGAACCGCTATGGGGTGCGGGCCAACTGCATCGCCCCGGTGGCGCGCACCCGCCTCACCATGCAGACCCCGGGCATGGGTGAGTCGATGCAGCAGCCTGTCTTCGACCCCGAGAACGTGTCGCCGCTGGTGGCCGTGTTGGCCGCGGAGACCTGCCCCTTCAACGGCCAGGTGTTCAGCGTCTACGGCGGGACCGTGGGCATCTACGGCGGCTGGTCCATCGCCGAGTCCGTCGAGACCGACGATCGCTGGACGGCCGACAGCCTGGCCGCCGCCATGGAGAAGCTGCCCCGTACCGTCGAGGTCAACAGCCAGATGACGGAGCTCGTCAAGGCCATGGGCCGCTGACGCCCTCACTGACCCAGGCACCGACCCAGGCACCGTTCGAGGACCAGAACGAGGCCCAGGGCCCTCCGGTTTCGCTCCGGCGACGCGTCGCTACGTAGGCTTCGGGCCATGGGTGGGGCAGGGGGCGCGCGGATGGGCCGCCCGGACATCGAGGCGGCGGTCGCCGCGGCCGAGGTCCACCCCTTGCTGTGCGCCGTCGCCCAGCGCACCGGGGACCTGACCCTCCTGCGCGACGAATTCGCGCCGGACCAGACGCAGCTCCTCACGCCCGGGCGGGGCCTCGGACCAGAACAAGAGGATGAGGCGCGCCGGCTCGCCGCAGCAGCGCTCGTCGCGCACATCGACGCCGGCCGGCCCGACCACGTCCTCACCAACGACGAACTGTGCCGCGTCTACGGCTTCATCATCGGGGCCGAATGGACCGAGCACTGGGAGGGGTTCCTCACCGAGGAGCTGGCGCTGGCCGGCACCGACCCGCGGGCCCCGAGCTGGCACCTCGACGACCTGGACCGTCCCGACACCCTCGACGGCCAAAACCAGGAGCGCTCCTTCCGCTGCGCCGTCATCGGGGCCGGCGCCTCCGGGCTGGCGGCGGCGTACCGGTTGCGCCAGGCCGGCGTCACAGTGACCGTCTTCGAGAAGAACGCGGAAGTCGGCGGCACCTGGCTCGAGAACGTCTACCCGGGCTGTCGGGTCGACGTGCCCAACCAGCTCTACAGCTTCTCCTTCGCCCAGACGAACGACTGGGCGTCGCGCTTCTCGGCCCAGCCGGACCTGCTGGCGTACCTACAAGGACTGGCGAAGGAGCTGGGCCTCGCCGCCAGCATCCGCTTCCGCGCCGAGGTGACCGAGGCGCGCTACGACCAAGGCGACCAAGGCAACCAAGACCAAGCCAACCGCTGGATACTGACCGTCCGCCAGAGCGACGGCACCGTGACCGACGAGACCGTGGAGGAGTTCGACGCCGTCGTCTGCGCCGTCGGCCAGCTCAATCGTCCGTCCTTCCCGGCCATCGAGGGGCGGGAGTCGTTCGCGGGCGAATCGTTCCACTCCGCCGCCTGGGACGACTCCATCGAGCTGGCCGACAAACGCGTCGCCGTCATCGGCACCGGCGCCAGCGCGGCGCAGTTCGTCCCCCTCATCGCGGCGGACACCGCGCACCTCGATATCTTCCAGCGCACCCCGCCCTGGCTCCTGCCCACGGACAACTACGGCGACCCGTTCCCGCCGGAGTTCCACGACCTCCTGGGCATCATCCCGAACTACGGGCGCTGGGACCGGCTATGGCAGTTCTGGCTGATGCACGAGGGCCTCCTCGTGGCCGCCCGCGTCGACCCCGAATGGGACGAACACACGGAGGCGGTGAGCGCCGCCAACGACTTCGTCCGCTCGATGCTCCTCGACGTTCTCCGCGCCCAAGTCCCCGACGACGAGCTCTACGACAAAATGGTGCCCCACTTCCCGCCCTTCGCGAAGCGGGCGCTGCGCGACGACGGGCGCTGGGCCGCCGCCTGCCGCCGGCCCGACGTCGACCTCGTCACGACGCCGATCGCTGAGATCAATCCCAACGGCGTGCGCACGGCCGACGGTGCCGAACACCACGCCGACGTCATCATCTACGGGACGGGCTTCACGGCGTCGGACTTCGTGGCGCCGATGCGCGTGCTCGGCCAAAACGGCGTGGAGCTCAACGAGGAGTGGGGCGGCGACGCCACGGCGTACCTGGGCATCACCGTCCCGGGCTTCCCGAACTTCTTCATGCTCTACGGACCGAACACGAACCTCGTGATCAACGGGAGCATCCTCATCATGGTGGAGTGCCAGGTGCGCTACACCGTCGAGGCGATCGGCCGCCTCCTCCAAGCCGGGCACCGCTCCATGTCGTGCCGGCGCGACGTCCACGCGCGCTACGGCGACGAAATGGTGGAGGGCAATGCCAAGATGGTCTGGGGCGTCGCCGACGTCCCGACCTGGTACCGCAACAAGCACGGGCGGGTCACGCAGAACTGGCCGTTCGACCTGCACACGTACTGGTCGCGCACGCTCGAGCCCGACCTCGCCGACTACGAGTTGGCCTGAAGCCCACCCCGGCACACTCGCCCGTGCCCAGCCGCGAGCTGACCGAGATCCTCGCCCTCGTCCCGCCCGACTTCGCCGACCCGGCCGCCGACTACCGCGCCGTGCGGGCGATGCTGGCGCCCTTCCACGGCCATCCGGTGCCGCCGCACATCACGGTCACCGAGACGTGGCTCGGCGGTGTCCGCTGCGCCTGGTACGACGACACCCGCTTCGGGCGTCGTGACCGCGTCGTCTACCACTGCCACGGCGGCGGGCTCGTGTCCTGCCCGCTCGACGACTATCACTTCTACGGGGCACTGCTGGCCGAGCAATTCGAGGCGCGCGTTCTTTTGGTCGACTACCGCCTCGCTCCAGAGCACGTCTTCCCGGCGGCCCACGACGACTCCCACTCGGCCTACCGCGGGCTGCTGGTCGAAGAGGGGGTCGATCCGGGTCGACTCGTCGTCAGCGGCGACTCGTGCGGCGGGATGCTCGGCCTGTCCACGATGCTCCGCGCCCGCGACGAAGGCCTCGCCCTGCCGGCCGGTTTCGTTTCCATCTCGGGATGGTTCGACCTCTCGGTCGCCCGGGAGCGCCCCGGCGCCACCCGCGACCCCTTTCTCACCGCCGCCTGGGTGCGCAACCGCGGCCGCGACTACTGCGGTCCGGCGGTGGCTCTCGACGATCCGCGCGTCTCGCCCGCTTACGCCGACCTGACCGGCCTGCCGCCGCTCTCCCTGGCGGTGGGGGAGTACGACACCCTGCGCGAGGGGGCGTATGCGCTGATGGCCGCAGCTGCGGACGCGGGCGTTACCGGCGCCTTCGAGTCCTGGCCGCAGATGGTGCACGGCTGGCAGGGCCTCGTCGGTGCCGGCGCGCCCGAGGCGGTGGCGTGGTTCAGGTGCGCCCGCGCCTTCCTGGACGAAGTCGCCTAGCGACTAGCTCCACTGGCCGGGCTCGTAGTCGCCGGCGGGCTGGCGGACGATGACGTTGAACCGGTTGTAGAGGTTGATGAGGCCGACGAGGGCGACCAACGCCCCGAGCTGCTCCTCGTCGTAGTGCTTGGCGGCCCGGGCCCACACCTCGTCGCTGACCCCCTCGGACGCGTCGGCGATCCGGGTGCCCTGCTCGGCCAGTTCGAGGGCGGCGCGTTCGGCTTCGGTGAAGACGGTCGCCTCCCTCCAGGCGGCGACCAGGTTGAGCCGCTGCTGGCTCTCGCCGGCGGCTGCGGCGTCCTTGGAGTGCATGTCGGTGCAGTAACCGCACCCGTTGATCTGACTGGCCCGCAGCTTGACCAGCTCCTGCGTGGCAGCGGGCAGGGTCGACTCGGTGATGACCCGTCCGGCCGAGTTGATGTACTTGATGAGCTTCGGGGCGATCGGGTTCTCGAGCATGTTGAGGCGTGCGTCCATGATGCGTTCCTTTCTCTTTCTTCTCTGTCGTGATGTTTGGTGTCTGTTGAGGCCGGGCTAGGCGGCGATGACGCCGAGTTGCTTCATCTGAGCGAGGACATCGACGACTCCCCAGGTCTCCGCCACGCGGCCGTTGACGAAGCGCACGATGAAGATCTCGTTGTAGGTGACGGATCGTCCGGTCGGTGGCAGGCCCATGTAGTCACCCCGGTGGGTCCCCGTCACTGTGTTGCGGGCGACTACCTTGTCGCCTTCTTCGATGACGTCTTCGATCGTGATCTCCAGGTCGGGATACGCGCGGAGGAGGGTCGCGAACACCTCCTTGATTGCCGCTGCACCAGTGGCGCGTATCGGTAACGGCGTGCGCATGCGGACATCGGGGACGAAGACTTCGTCGATCGTTTGGGAGATGACATCCCAATCGTGACTGTTGACGGCGTCCTCGAAACGGCGGAACGTCGCTTTGTTCGGTGATTCCTTGTTCTTGGGCATGTCGGTCCTCCTTCCTTGTTGTTCAACTACTAAGACCCGTTCCCCCTCCCTTTTGTGACATCACATCGGGAGACCAAATAGCGGTTGGGCCGCCGGATCCTCTCAACCCTCGAGGACGGTGAGGTCGAGGTGGGCCAAACGCTCCGGGTCGGCGAGGATGTCGAAGGCGACGATCTTGTCGCCCCGCACGGTGAAGGCCCCGACCGCGAACGGCGTGCCGTCCGGGGCAAACGAGACCGAGCCGACCACCCCGTTGACGAGCGCCGGCTGCACGAGCAGCCCACGGGTGGAAAAGGCCCGGGCGCGACGGGCCACGGCCAGGGCGCCGCGCACCTCCCGCGTCCCGCCGCCGCTGGCGGCGAGGGCACCTTCGTCGGCCCGCAGCACGACGTCGGGGTCGAGCACGGCGAGCAACGCGTCGAAGTCGCCGTCACGGGCGGCGGCCATGAAGGCGTCGACGACGGTGCGCTGCCGCTCGATGTCCGTGTCGGGGGCCGTCCGCTCACCCTGGACGCGCCGGCGGGCGCGGCTGGCCAGCTGGCGGGCGGCCTCGGGCGTGCGGTCGACGATCGGGGCAATCTCGTCGAACGGCACGGCGAAGATGTCATGGAGGACGAAGGCGAGGCGCTCGGGCGGGCTGAGCGTGTCGAGCACGACGAGCAGGGCCACGCCGACCGAGTCCGCCAGCAGGGCCTGGTGTTCGGGGTCGGTCCCGTCCGGCCGGTCGATGATCGGGTCCGGCATGTGCGGCGAGAAGGATTCCTCGCGCCGGGTCTGGCGGGTTCGCAGCATGTTGAGCGAGACCCGGGCCACGACGGTCGTCAGCCAGGCCTGGAGATTGTCCACGTCGCTCGTGTCGGCACGGCTGAAGCGCACCCAGGCGTCCTGGACGGCGTCGTCCGCATCGCTGAGCGAGCCCAGCATCCGGTAGGCGACGGCCCGCAGATGGGAACGGTGCTCTTCGAACCGCTCGTTCAGCCAGTCGGTGTGCTCCACGTCACACTCCTCCCGCGCGCTCGTTCATAGCAGTGAGACCCGCCGGGCCCGGCGAACGTGACGAGCGCCCCCCTGCGGGTCGGGCAGGCGGAGGGAGCGGCCTACTTTCTCGTCGTCAACTGACGACGTCGATCGGCGTCCCCGCCGGGATCCCGGCCAGCTGGGCCAGGTCGGCGTCGTGCAGCCGGATGCAACCGTGGGAGATGGCGGCGCCGGTCGTGCCGATCAGGGAGTCGTCGTACGAGGTGATCGGGCCGTGGATCCCGATGATGGCGTCACCCGAGTTCTCCCAGTCGGTGATCGTGTCGGAGTGGTCCGAGGTGACGAGGACGAAGGGGCCGTACCCCGGGCCCGGTGACGGGTAGAGCATCGGCATGAAGTACTGGCCCGTCGGCGTCGGGTCGTCGGGTGCGCCGACGCCGGCGGGGAAGTCGAAGACCTGCGTGCCGGCGTCGTAAACGAGCAGGTGCATCGTCGCCAGGTCCACCACGATGGCGTACGGCGTGTTCGAGATGGTCACGTCGCTCTGGTGCACCCAGATGGTCGAGCCGTTCGGTCGCTGCGCGAGCCGCACCTCGAGCCAGCCCGGCAGCGCGGTGATCACGGGCAGGATCGACGGATAGCCGTACCAGCTGCCCGGGACGGTCATCGACGGGGTGGAGGCGCCGGCGAGGGTGTAGCCGGGGATGTCGCTATTCGTCGTCGCGACCAGGGTGCTCGCCGGCACCGAGAAGGGGTTGGCCGAGGCCGTCGCCACCGTCGTCGGCGTGGACGACACGGCCGCCTTGGTGCGATGGGCGGCGTGGTGCGGACGAGGAGCGGCCCTCGGCCCGGCGGCGCGCGTGCCGCAGCCGGCGGTCACCACGGCCAGCACGATCACCACGACCGCCCCTCCAACCCGGCGTAGATGACCCATGCGACTCCCTGCTCGGCGCCCAATGGTAACGCCCCGTTGCACCGCCGCCGCCGGCGGGTCGGGGTGGGAGGATGCGCCATGACCGAACGACAGCGCATCGCCTCGGGCTCCCCGTTCGAGCCGACCATCGGGTTCAGCCGGGCCCTGCGGGTGGGCGATCGTGTCCTCGTCTCCGGGACCGGGCCGGTGGCGCCGGACGGGCGCAGCCCGCACGACGCCGGCGCGCAGGCCCGCCGGTGCTTCGAGATCATCGCCGCCGCGCTGGACGAGGCCGGCGCGTCGCTCGGTGACGTCGTGCGCACACGGATGTACCTCACGTCGGCCCACGACGCCGACGCGGTCGGCGCGGTGCACGGCGAGCTCCTGGGCCACGTGCGGCCCGCCGCGACCATGGTCGTGGTGGCGGGGTTGCTCGACCCCGCCTGGAAGGTGGAGATCGAAGCCGAGGCGGTGGTGCCCGACAGAGCGCGCGGGCGGCTGCGATAGCCTCACCCACCCATGGCGGCTGGTGTACAGGTCGTGCGCGCCCTCGATCCGGTGGAGCGGTACTTCTGGCTGTTGAGCCAGATCGGGAGCGTCAACGCGGTCCTGTCGATCTACGCGGATCGCACGTTCGAGGAGGGCGAGTTGAGGGGCGCGCTGCGCACCCTGCAGCGCCGCCACCCTTTGTCACGGGTGCGGGTCGAGGTCGTCGACGGTGAGCCCGTGTTCGTGCCGACCGGCGGCGAGATCCCGCTGAGCATCGAGCCGCTGGGGCCGGGTGAGCCGGTGCCGGTGGCGCGGCTGCAGGTGCGGCCGTTCCCTGACGCGCCGCATCCGCTGGCGGAGCTCATATACATGCCGGTCGAGGGCGAGGACCGTTCGGTGCTCGTCGTGCTCGCGCACCACGTGTTCGTCGACGGGAACGCGGCCCGGTTCATGCTGAAGCAATTGGTGCAGGTACTCGAGCACGGTGACGCGGTGCTCGGGGCGTCCGACGAGGTCCCGCCGCCGCTGCACACCAGGTTCCCCGAGTCGTTGCGGGCGCCGCGGGCGGCGGTCGAGGTCCTGGGTGCGATGCGCGACGAGCGGGCGGGTCAGCCCGCGCCCAGCGACTTTCCGTTCCACGAGCGCGGGGCGGGCGCGCTGTGGCCGCGTCACTCGATCTTGACCTTGCACGGCGACGCGCTGGCGGCCTTGCTGGGCCGGGCGAAGGCGACGGGCTCCACGGTCACCGGCGCCATCGACGCCGCCGTCCTCCAAGCCGCCGCGGCCCTCTTTGCGGACGATGCGCCGCGCTGGCTCTGCCTGGCCAGCGCGACGGACCTGCGCCCCCGGGTGGAGCCGCCGCTGGCGCTGGAAGACGCGCAGGTGGCGATCGGGATGCTGTGCACGCCGTATCTCGTCTCGGAGGCCACGACGGACACGCTCGGGCGCACGATCGGCGAGCAGATCCAGCGCGAGGTGGCGCGCGGCGAGAGCCATCTCTTCTACCGCTTCGCCCGCGCCGGCACGTACCCGCCGACGGAGGCGGGCTTCGCCTCGTTCGCCAAGTGGGTGGACTCCACGCCGCAGAACATCACGGTGAGCAGCCTGGGCATTATCGACGACGCCGGCGACCCGCCGTGGGTGCGTCGCCTCACCACGATCATGCCCGCGGGCTCGAACCAGGTGTCGTTCATCACGTCCGCCACCTACCGGGGCGAGCTCGCGCTGAACGTCTCTACGGACTCGGCCAAGTTGCCCGCGGACCTCTCCGATCGGTTCGTCGCGGAGATCGAGGCGCGGACGGGCGCGCGCCTCGAGCAGACGACGTCGTACCGGCCGGCCTGAGGTGGCGGCCGATC
>DASZLL010000148.1:0-16074 GCA_035552395.1 Acidimicrobiales bacterium | reverse complement strand
CGCCTCGAGCTTGGTCGCCATGTCGGCCAACTTCAGCTGGATGGCCTGGTGTTCGCCGATCGCCTTGCCGAAGGTCTGGCGCTCCTGGGCGTAGGCCAGCGCGGCGTCGAAGGCCGCCCGAGCCACGCCAACGGCGCGCGCAGCGATGTTGATGCGGCCGATCTCGAGCACCCCGAGGATCTGAGGGAGCCCGCGTCCGGCCACACCGATCAGGTTGGCGGCCGGGATGCGGTGGTCGGCGTAGGCCATCTCGACCGTCTCGACGCCGCGGTACCCGAGCTTGCTGACGTTCTTGCTGACCGAGATGCCCTCGAAGCGCGGTCCGGGCTCCTTCTCGACGATCAGCGCGGAGATCCCTTCCTCGGTCCGTGCCGCCAGCGCGACGATCCCCGCACGCTGGCCGTTCGTCACCCATGCCTTGGTCCCGTTGAGGACGTATTCCTCGCCGTCTCGTTGGGCCCGGCACGACAGGTTGCGCGTATCGCTGCCGGCGTCGGGCTCGGACAGCGACAGGCAGCCGCGGCGTTCGCCGGTCGCCATCGTCGGGAGCCAGCGCTCCTGTTGCTCCTCGCTCCCGTGCGTCATGATCAGCGTGGCCGCCATGGTGTGGGTGTTCACGATGCCGGTCAGGCTCATCCAGCCGTACGACAGCTCCTCGATGACGCCGACGTACGTGAGGAGGTCGAGTCCGAGTCCGCCGTAGGCCTCGGGGATCGTGATGCCGAACAGGCCGAGGTCGCGCATCTTGGCGACGATCTCGTCGGGATAGGTGTCGGCGTGCTCGAGGTCCGACGCCACCGGGATGACGTCGCGCTGCACGAACTTGCGGACCGTCTCGATGATCTCGGCGCGGGTTGCCTCGTCGACCGCCATGGGCCTCGCGTCGGTCACGCCGACCCCGTCTTCCTCATGGCGAAAACCATACCCTTCAATCCTGTTGACGCTGAATCTCAATTCGGAGAAGAATGTTTCCACTATGACCCGGGTCCTCATGCATCACGGGCTCGAGTCGGCTGCCAATCAATTTCCGGACCACCCCGCCGTCGTGGCGGGTGACGATCGCTGGACCTATGCCGAGCTGCAGAGGGCGAGCAACGCCGCGTCTCGCCACCTCACCGCACAGGGCGTCGGACCCGGCGACCGCGTGGCCCTGATGACGTCGAACCGGCCCGAGTTCGTCGTGGTGGTCTACGCGGCGAGCAAGGTCGGCGCCGCGCCGGTCCTGTTGAACCCCGCGTGGAAGGCCCTCGAAGTCGGCGCCGCGCTGGGCTTGACCGCACCCCGCTACGCCGTCGCCGACGGTGACGGCGTCAGTCTTCTCACCGATCGGCTCGGCGCGGAATCTGTTCTCGACCTCGACTCGGCCGCGGCGCTCGCCATCGTGGACCGCACCAGCATCGCAGCGCCGACCGATCACGAAGCGGAGGAAGATGATGACGCCGTGTACGTCTTCAGCTCCGGTACGACCGACCGGCCCAAGGCCGTCCGTCACACCCATCGCTCGATCGCCTTGGGCACGGCGCACTGGCGCGAGGCGCTTGGGCTTGGCCACGACGACCGCTTCCAGGTGGCGACGCCGCCTTCGCACATCCTCGGTCTTTTGAACCTGTTGACCGCGGTCGCGGCGGGGGCGACCGTGCGCCTGCACCGCCGCTTCGATCTCGACGCGGAGCTGCGCGCCATACAGGAGGATCGGATGACCCTCGAGATGGCCGTCGCGCCGATCGCGCTCGCCATGGCCAACCATCCGGATCTCGAGGCGTACGACCTGTCGTCGCTGCGTTATGTCATGTGGGGCGCGACCCCGGTCACGGCGGCCGTCGCCGAAACCGTGACGGCGCGCTCGGGCGTTCGCTGGCTTCCGGCCTACGGGACGAGCGAGGTACCGGTGATCGCCGCCAACCCGGTGGGGCAGCCCGACCTCTGGCGCCTCGACTCGGCCGGTCTCCCAATCGGTGACGTCGAGCTGCGCGTGGTCGACCTCACCTCGGGTGCCGTGCTGGCGGCGGGGGAGACGGGGGAGATCGAAGTCCGCAGTGCCTCCGCCATGGCTGGGTACCTGCCCGACGAGGCGACCGCCGCCGCCTTCGACGACGGCTGGTATCGCACCGGCGACGTCGGTTGGCTCGAGCCTGAGGGTTGGGTGCACCTCACCGACCGGTGCAAGGAGATGATCAAGGTGAGCGGGTTCCAGGTGGCGCCCGCCGAGATCGAAGCGGTGCTCCACGGGCACCCCGCCGTGGTCGACTGCGCCGTGTTCGGGGTGGCCGACGAGAAGGCGGGAGAGGTGCCCGTGGCCGCGGTGCAGGTGGCCCCCGGTGCCGAAGTCACCCCCGAGGAACTGCAACACCTCGTCGGCGAGACGCTCGCCGGGTACAAGCGGCTCCACCACGTCGTCATCGTCGACGCCGTGCCCCGGACGCCCTCGGGCAAGGTGTTGCGCCGCACGTTGCGCGACGAGTGGGCGCCGCGGTTCGCGCCGGCGGCCACGGGGACGACCTGAATGGACGTCCGCCTCTCGCCCGAGCAGGTGGCGCTCCGCGACTCGGCCGTGCACGTCGTCGACCGGCTCGGCCCGGCGACGGTCGGCCAACTCGGCGACGCCGAACGTGCCGGCAAGCTCGACGCCGCGGTCGCGGCCGCCGGATGGCGCGAGCTCCGGACAGTCGCCGATGACGGGGGCCCGTGGGCATCGGGCGTCGAGGTCGCGGTAATCGCCGAAGAGCTCGGACGCGGCCTGGCCGACACCGCGTTCGTCGGTCCGACGCTGGCCGCGGACCTCCGCCGACGAGCCGGTGCGCCGCCGGCGGGCGCGGTCGAGACCGTCGCCTTCGGGCTGGACCTGACGCAGCCGGCGCAGGCGGCCGTCGGCGCAGCCGTGCCGGACGCCGTCGCCGTGGACGCTCGGGGCGCGACAACGACGCTCGTCCTCATCCCGGGCGATGACGGCACGGTCATCGGCACGGTGGCGCTGGAAGAAGAGACGGCGGGGGCGGATCTGACCCGCTCCGTGGCGCGGCTCAGCACGCGCGCGCCGGTGGAGATCGTCGGGGGACAGTCGCGACCGCTGGACGACGATGACATGGCGCGCTGGCAGAGCCTCGCGCTGGCCGTGGCGTGCGCCGACCTCGTGGGCGCCATGCGCGGGACGTTGGCGCTGGCCACCGACTACGCCCGGGTGCGACGGCAGTACGGCGCGGCCATCGGATCGTTCCAGGCCGTCCAGCACCTGCTGGCGGACGCCTTCGTGGCGATGGAGGGGTCGCGCAGCATGGCGCTGCATGCCGCGTGGGCGGTCGACGCATTGCCGGCCAACGACGCGCTCGCCGCCGCTTCCGCCGCCAAGGCGTACTGCGCCCGCGCCGCACGGTCGGTGTGCCAGTCGTCAATCCAGGTGCACGGCGGCATCGGCAACACCTGGGACTGCCTGGCCCATGTCTTCTTGCGCCGGGCGCTGTTCTCGACCGAATTGCTCGGCGGCATCGGCGACAACCTGCAGCGCGTCCTGGCCGCCCGCGGCGTCGGAGGCGACGATGGACTTCGCTGACGCGCCGGACGAGGTCGCGTTCCGGCTGCGGCTGCGCGAGTGGCTGAGCCAGAACCACCCCGGGCTGCCACCGTCGTCGACGGCGGACGAGTACTGGGCCGGGCAGGCGGCGTGGCATCAGACCCTCTACGACGCCGGGTTCTTCGGTCTGTCGTGGCCGGTCGCCGTCGGCGGGCAGGGTCTGCCGAGCGTCTACGACGTGATCCTCGACGAGGAACTCATTGCCGCCGGCACTCCGCCGCGGCCGAGCGTGGGCTACCTGGTGCAGGGACTGCTCGAGCACGGGAACGAAGCGGTGCAGCAGCGCTTCCTGCCCGGGCTGGTGAGCGGCCGCGACCGGTGGTGCCAGGGCTTCAGTGAGCCCGACGCCGGCTCGGACCTGGCGTCGTTGCGCACCGAGGCCGTCCTCGACGGGACCGAGTACGTGATCACCGGCCACAAGGTGTGGACGAGCTACTCGGACGCGGCGGATTGGTGCCTCGTCCTGGCTCGGACCGATCCGGAGGCACCCAAGCACCGCGGCCTCTCCGCGTTCGCGGTGCCGATGCGCCAGGATGCCATCACGCAGCGTCCGCTCAAGATGATCAACGGGATGACGCGCGAGTTCGGCGAAGTGATCTTCGACGGGGCACGGGTCGACGCGGCAAACATGATCGGCGCTCCCGGCGAAGGATGGCGCCTCGCCATGACGGTGGTCAGCCACGAGCGCGAGCCCGGAGAGCTCGGCTACGTGGCCCGCTACGGCAAGCTGGTCAACGAGTTAGTGCACCACGTGGAGGCCTCGCCTTCCGCCTACGGTGCCGAGCAACGGCGCGACCTGGCGTGGGCCATCGTGGAGGCCGAGATGCTGCGCTGTCACGTGAGCCGCCGCCTGTCCGACCGCCTCGACGGCATGGCCCACGGGCCCGAGGGGTCGGTCGACAAGCTCTTGATGACTGAGGTCGAGCAGTCGGTCGGCCACGCCGCCATCTCTGTCGGCGGCAGCGCGTGCGCCGGTGGGGACGACGCCTGGCTCAAGGTCTATCTCTACAGCCGGGCCCAGAGCGTCATGGGCGGCACGTCGCAGATCCAACGCAACCTGATCGCCCATCGAATCCTGGAGTTGCCCACCGCATGAGCACCTACGACCTGCCCGACGAGATCCAGGTCGTGGCCGACGGCCCGATCCGCGTCGTTACGCTGAACCGGCCCGACCGGCTTAACGCCACGAACCACGTCCTGCACGCTGGACTGGCGGCGCTGTTCCCCCAACTCGACTCGGACGCCGAGGCGCGGGTAGCCGTGCTCACCGGCGCCGGCCGGGCCTTCTCGGCCGGCGGCGACTTCGACTACCTCGACGAGCTGGCGCGCGATGCGGCGTTACGGAGCACGACCCTCATGCACGGGCGCCAGATCGTTACGGGGATGGTGCGGTGCCGGCTGCCGATGATCGCCGCCGTGAACGGACCGGCGGTGGGGCTCGGCTGTTCCCTCGTCGCGTTGTCGGACATCGTCTTCATGGCCGAGAGCGCGCACCTGGCCGATCCGCACGTGGCCCTCGGGCTGGTGGCCGCCGACGGGGGACCGGTGATGTGGCCGTTGCTGACCAGCCTGCAGCTGGCGAAGGAGTACGCGTTGACGGGGGACAAGATTCCGGCGCAGCGGGCGGCGGAGATCGGGCTCGTGAACCACGTGTGCGCGGACGACCAGGTGATGAGCGAGGCGATGGACTGCGCGCGCCGGATCGCTCGCCTGCCCAAGGGCGCGGTCGAGGACACCAAGCGGGTGCTCAACATCCAGATGGAGCGGGCTGTGCTGGCCGTGCTCGACTACGCGCTGGCGGCGGAGGACCGGTCGTTCACGACGCCAGAGCTGCGCGCCAACGTCGACCGCATGCTCAAGCGGTCGGCCCAGGCGGACGGCGGGTAGGGCTGCCGGCTCACGGTCAGATCCTGGGCGCCTCAGCGGCGTCCCCGGACGCCACGTCGGACAACCAGCTACCGAGCGCCTCGCCGGCGGTGAGCACATGCGCCTCCATGATGCGGCGCGCCTCGCCGCCGTCGCCGCGTTCCATGGCGTCGAGCAGCGCGGCGTGTTCGCGCCGGCTGCGCTGCTCCTGCTCGGGGAACAGCTCGAAGTAGTTGCCGGGCACGACGCGTTGGGCCTGGCGCACGTGGGTGAGGAGCCGAGGCGAGCGCGCGGCCAGGTTGATGGCGCGGTGGAAGTCGCGGTTGGCCGCCACTACGTCGTCGGACTCATCGATGGCGGCTGCCAATGCGCGTAGGTCGCGCCGTTCGTCGGGCGTGATGCGCCCCGTCGCCAGTTCGGCGCCCTTGCCGGCGAGGGCGGCCAGGATGGCGAAGTTGTCGACCGCGTCCTCGGGCGTGATCCCGACGACGGCAATGCCGCTGCGCGGGGCGATGGCGACGAGGCCCTCGTAGGACAGCTCGAGGAGGGCCTCGCGAATCGGCGTGCGGCTGATGCCGAATTCGGCGGTCAGCTGGTCGAGGTCGAGACGGTCGCCCGGCCGCAGGCGGCCGGTGAGGATGCGGTCGCGCATCACGTTGGCCGCTTGGGCCCGCACGGTCCTGCTGATCAGGTTGATATCTGAAATATTACATATTAAGTTCGGTCGGTCGGCCAATCGAGGCCAATTCATAGAGGAGCGCCCATGGCGATGAACTCGAAGCGGCAGATGGCCCTGGTGGGGTTCATGCAAGCGGGCAACGCCACCGTGTATGCCGGGTCCTGGCGGTACCCGGCCACCGAGCACGGGTTCCTGACTGCGGGCTACTACGAGAAGCTGGCCCGGACGCTCGAGCAGGGCTGCTTCGACCTCATGTTCTTCGACGACCGCCTGGCCATGCCGGGGATCTACGGCGGCTCCGTGGGCGAGGCGGTGCGGACCGGCGCCCGGCCCGTGAAGCTGGACCTGAGCATCGTGCTGGGCATCTGCGCCGCGGTGACAAGCCGGATCGGCCTTGGTGCAACGTATTCGACCACCTACTACACGCCCTTCCACGTCGCCCGCACCTTCGCGACGCTCGACCATCTGTCCGGCGGGCGCGCCGCCTGGAATGTCGTCACGTCGGTCAACGACAGCGAAGCGCAGAACTACGGCCTGAAGGAGGCCATACCGCACGACGCCCGCTACGACCGGGCCGACGAGTTCCTCGAGGCGACCACCGGGTTGTGGGACACCTGGGACGACGACGCCCTGGTGCTCGACCGCGAGACCCCGCTCTTCGCCGATCCTGCCAAGGTGCGCGAGCTGGACCACGACGGGGAGTGGTTCAGCGTGCGCGGGCCCCTCACCGTGCCACGTTGTCCGCAGGGGCGGCCCGTCCTGTTGCAGGCGGGGTCGTCGGGGCGGGGCCGGGAGTTCGCGTCCCGCTGGGCCGAGCTCATCTTCACGGGTGACCCCGACATCGACATCGCCCGCGCGCACTACAAGGACCAGAAGGAGAAGATCGGCGAGCGGGGCCGGCACCCGAATTCGGTCAAGATGCTTCCCATGGCCTACACCGTCGTCGGCGAGTCCAAGGCGCACGCGGAGGAGCGCGAGCAGATGTTCCTCAACGACCTGGTCGACCCGATGGCGTCGCTGACGTTGCTGTCCGAACTGATGAACTACGACTTCGCCGGACTCGACCTCGACGCGCCGATCACCGACGAGCTCATCCAATCTGTCTCAGGCATCCGGGGCTTGGTGCAGAACATCAAGCAGCACATCGGCGGCGAGACCGTCACTCTCGGCGACCTGGCCGGGCACCGCGCCACGCTCCTCCAAGGCCCACGGTTCGTGGGCACCGGCCCCGACATCGCCGACCAAATGGAGGCGTGGTTCGATAGTGGCGCGTGCGACGGCTTCGTCATCGCCGCCACCCACAGTCCGGGCGCCTATGAGGACGTGGTGCGCCTCGTCGTGCCCGAACTGCAGCGCCGAGGCGTGTTTCGCGACCGCTACGAAGGCTCGACGCTGCGCGAGCACGTCGGCCTGGAGCGCCCTGCGGTGGCCCTGCGTGCCTGAGCCGGACCTCCCGCTGCGGGGCCTGCGCGTCATCGACGCGGCCACCCTGGCAGCCGGTCCAATGGTGGCGACCATGCTCGGCGAATTCGGCGCCGAGGTCATCAAGGTCGAACAGCCAGGGGTGGGCGACCCGTTGCGCACGTGGGGAGAGGCCAAGGACGGCGTCGGCCTGTTCTGGAAGAGCATGAGCCGCAACAAGCAGTGCGTCTCGCTCGACCTGCGCAACGCGGACGGTCAGGGACTCTTCCACCGCCTCCTCGACGTGAGCGACGTCGTCGTGGTGAACAACCGACCGAGCGCACTGGCCAAGTGGGGTCTCGATTACGAGTCGGTGCATGCGGCGCATCCCCGGGTCGTGATGCTGCACGTGAGCGGCTACGGGATGGGCGGGCCGAAGAGCGACCGGCCCGGCTTCGGCACGCTGGCCGAGGCGATGAGCGGGTTCGCCCACGTGACCGGCCAGCCCGACGGCCCGCCGACGCTGCCCCCCTTCTTCTTGGCCGACGGCGTGGCCGCGCAGTCGGCCACGGCCGCCGTCATGATGGCGCTGTATCACCGCGACCTGCGCGGGGGCGGTGGGCAGCTGATCGACGTGAACCTGATCGAACCGCTGGCCCGGCTCATCGAGACGTCCACCCTCGCCTACAGCCATCTGGGGAAGATTCCTGGGCGCGTCGGCAACCTGCTCCCGGCCAGCGCGCCGCGCAACGCCTACCGTACGAGTGACGACAAGTGGCTCGCGATCTCGAGCGCGTCACCCAACATCGCGCTGCGGGTGTTCCGGGCCATTGACCGGCCCGACATGGTGGACGACCCGCGGTATGCCGACCCGGTAGAGCGCCAGTCGCGCGCCGTCGAGGTCGACGCGTTGGTGGCCGGTTGGATCGCGACGCGGACGCTGGACGAGGTGATGGACACATTCGGGCGGGCCGACGTCGCGGCGGCGCCGATCTACGACGCGCAGCAACTCCTCGCCGACGAGCACCTGCGGGCTCGGGGCTCGTTCATCGCCGTCGACGACCCCGACCTCGGGGCCATGACCGTGCAGGCACCGGTCGCGCGGTTCAGTGAGACGCCGGGCGTCGTCGAGTTCCTCGGGCGGGCCCTGGGAGCCGACAACGACACCGTCTACGGTGAGCTGCTCGGCGTGGACGCCGGGCGCCTGGCGGCGCTGCGTGCGGCCGGGACGATCTGAGCAGAGACAGGAGACTGCGGTGCGCGCACCACGAGCTCGGCGATCGGAGCTGGCCACGCCGGCGAGCAGCGAGCGCATGTGCGAGAAGGCACCGGCGACCGGGGCCGATCTCGTGTTCCTCGACCTCGAGGACGCCTGCGCGCCATCGGTCAAGGAATCTGCGCGCGGGATCGCGGTCGGCGCGCTGACCGGCCTCGATTGGGGCCGCACGGTGCGGGCCGTGCGGGTCAACGGGATCGACACGCCCTGGTGCTACGGCGACATCATCGAAATCGTCACTGGAGCGCGCGAGTGCGTCGATCTCCTCATCGTCCCGAAGGTGCGCGCCGCCCGCGACGTCTGGTGGGTGGACGTCCTGCTCGGCCAGCTCGAGGCCAAGCTGGGACTGCACAAGCGCATCGGCCTCGAGGTGCTGATCGAGGACGCAGAAGGGCTCGCCCGTGCACTCGAGATCGCGCAGGCGAGCGACCGGCTCGAGGCCCTGATCTTCGGGGCGGGGGACCTCTCCGCCTCGCTCCACGCCCGCGTCGACGGAAACTTCGACCCGGTCGTCGAGTACCCGGGCGACTTCTGGCACTTCGCGCGCGCCCAAGTGCTGACGGCGGCGCGGGCGGCAATGGTGGACGCGATCGACGCGCCCTACCCTGACTACGCGGACCCCGAGGGGTACCGGAGGTCGGCCACGGCGGCGAGCGCGCTCGGCTTCGATGGCAAGTGGGCGATCCATCCCGGCCAGGTGCCGATCGCCAATGAGGTCTTCACACCCACGCCCGAGGAGGTGGCCGCCGCCCAAGCGGCGATCGCGGAGTATCGCGGGGCGGAGGCGAGGGGCGTCGGCGCCATCGGGCGCGACGGCCGGCTGGTCGACGCCGCCCATATGCGGTTGGCCGAGAACACGCTCCACCAGGCTGCGCTCGCCGGGGAGACGAGCGAGGGTTCCTAACGCAGGCCGGAGAGGGGTGGAGCGCCCTGCGGAAACGCCCTTCTCACTCCGTGAGAGGCATGCTATCCTCACAATCGTCACCGACCGCCGCGACGAGAGGACCCGCTCATGGCACGTTGGCCCAAGCCACCGGAGGGGAGCTGGACGGAGCACTTCGGGCTCGGCACCGAGCCCATCTCCTATGAGGACTCGATTTCCCCCGAGTTCTACGAGCTCGAGCGCGATGCCATCTTCAAGCGCGCCTGGCTGAACGTGGGGCGGGTGGAGCAGCTCCCGCGCAAGGGCAGCTACTTCACCAAGGAGCTCGCGGTCGCCCGGACATCGGTCGTGATCGTGCGCGGCGCCGACGACGAGGTGCGGGCGTTCTACAACGTGTGCCGCCACCGCGGGAACAAGTTGGTGTGGCGTGACTACCCCAGGGAGGAGACGAGCGGCGTCAGCCGGCAGTTCGTCTGCAAGTACCACGGGTGGCGTTATGACCTCGATGGCGCCTGCTCCTTCGTGCAGCAGGAGCAAGAGTTCTTCGACCTGGACAAGGCGGACTACGGGCTCGTCCCGGTCAACTGCGAAATATGGGCCGGGTTCATCTTCGTCAACCTGGCCAAGCAGCCCGAACAGAGCCTACGCGAGTTCCTCGGCGCGATGGTCACCAAGCTCGAGAACTACCCGTTCCACCAGCAGACCGAGCGCTGGTTCTACCGCGCCACGGTGAACGCGAACTGGAAGCTCTACATGGACGCCTTCCAGGAGTTTTACCACGCACCTGTTTTGCACGCGAAGCAGACGCCACCCGATTGGTCGGCGGCGGCGCAGCAGGCCGGTTTCGAGGCTCCGGCGTACACGATCGACGGTCCGCACCGCGTCGTCAGCACGGCGGGCATCCATCCGTGGAACCTGGCCGAGAGCATGCTCAAGCCGATAGAGCGCATCACGCGCAGCGGCCTCTTCGGCCCCTGGGACAAGCCCGACCTCGACTACGACCAGAAGGCGGCGGGCATCAACCCGGCCGGGTGTGATCCGTGGGGCCTCGACTCCTTCCAGATCTTCCCGAACTTCGTCATCCTGGTCTGGGGCCAGAACTGGTACCTGACCTACCACTACTGGCCGACCGGCCACGGCTCGCACGTCTTCGAGGGAACGCTGTACTTCGTCCCGGCGCAGACGCCCCGCGAGCGCGTGGCGCACGAGTTGGCCGCGGTGTCCTTCAAGGAGTACGGGCTGCAGGACGCGAACACGCTGGAGGCGACGCAGACGATGCTCGAGTCACGAGTGATCGAGCGGTTCCCGCTGAACGACCAGGAGGTCCTGTGCCGCCACCTCCACAAGGTGGCCGCGGAATGGGTGGACGAGTACAAGAAGCTCGAGGACGTGGGGGTCTGACTTCGATGACCGAGACCGAGACGATGTTGCCCGCCGAATTCTCCGACCTGGAGCCCTTTGCCGCCACCTGGTGCCTGGCCACCGAACCGGAGCGCTTCACGCAGCGCCTGGTCATTCCGATGGACGAGATGCAGGCCTTCTACGACGCCGTCACGGCGCGCTACGAAGAGGCGATGGCGTATTGCGACAAATTCGCGCTCGACGACATGCCCGCGGACGCCACCAACCTGCTGCACCTCCTCTACTCCATGGTGATGGTGTCGTTCCCGGTTGAGTGCTGGGGCCAGGGCAGGGTGCCCGACACCGGCGCCGCCTATTTGGACCTGCTGGTCGAGCCCGGACCCTGAGCCAGATCTGTTGACGGGGGGGCAATTGACCCGTCAGTCGGGCAGGATGCAGCGATGATCTTTGGTGCGCACCTGGTGCTCTACAGCACGGATGCTGACGCGGACCGCGCCTTCCTGGCGGACGTGCTCGGCTTCGACTCGGTTGATGCCGGAGGCGGCTGGTTGATCTTTGCCTTGCCCCCAGCCGAGGCCGCCGTCCATCCCGCCGCAGCCCCGGCGGCCGAGCTCTTCCTCATGTGCGACGATCTGGAGGCAGAGATGAGCACCATCGCCGAACGCGGCGTGGTGTGCTCGGCGGTCGAAGAGCCACGCTGGGGCTCGCTCACGAAGATCCGGCTCCCCGGTGGCGGAGAGGTCGGCCTCTATCAGCCGAAGCATCCGACGGCGATCGAAGGTCAAGGCCGGACCGAGGGCTGACGAAGCAGCGGAACGAACTTTTGTTTTGACAGACTCGTGCGGATATTTGACGCTGAACTCGTGGGTCGCGGGGAGGAACTCCGGCGCACAGGCGCATGAAGGGAGGACCCCACCATGATCGACTTCAGCAGGCAAGCGGTCATCGTGACCGGGGCAATGCCGGGATCTTCGACTGGGCTGTTCACGTCAACCCCCCGAGCGGCCAAATGCGGACAGATCGCCGTCTGAGTGTTTTGGCCCTCGTTCGTCGAGCGTCATTCTGTGCTTGTCCGGGACGAAGCGTATGGGCGGGTCGCTCTTCTTACTTCGCAGGTAGCGACCGAGCAAAGGCCATTCCCCGGTTGAGCCAATCCTCCAGGTCGTCATCTTCGGAAATGCCATCCTCGGAGACGAACACCATGCCTCTCATCGATCGGCCCGTGAAGTCCATCTCTCGCGTATGCGGCAAAGCCAAAGCCTCCGGGTAAGCAACCTTGCCGACCCGGACCATCAGTTCGCTTCCCACGATCCCGAAACTCATATTGCCATCGCACAGGAAACAGAGTCCCCCGAACATCTTGCGCTCTGACAGCCCGTCCTGTGTGTCCACGAGATCTCGCACTCGTTCGGCAAGTCCCTCGTCAAAGGCCATGATCGAGGTTAAATCCCCGGCGCTCTCGGTGCTGAAGTTCCTTCGGGCCTGGTCATCTTGCAGCACCCCATCGATTGATCCACCAACGGGCCAGGACAACGGACCTCTTGACTGCGCGTTGACTGCGCGAATGTGAAGGCTCGGGATGTTCCCAATGTGAGCAAGGAGATAGAGATGGCGAAGTTCGTGCTTCTGTTCCACGGCGGCGAAACGCCACAAGAACCATCGCCCGAGGTCATGGAGGCCTGGATGGCATGGTTCGGTCAACTGGGCGAGGCGGTCATCGACATGGGCGCACCTTTCGGTGCCGCGGCGACCATCGCATCGGATGGAACACCAAGCCCAGGTGGCGGGCCGGACCCGGCGACCGGCTACACGGTCATTGAGGCGGCCAGTCTTCACGACGCCGTTGTCCTGGCCAAGGGATGCCCAGGGCTAAGCAGCGGGGGCTCGCTGAAGCTGTACGAAGCCGTGCAGATGGGCTGAGCGGACCTGACGCAGCCCGGGAGCGGACATGGGACAACGTGAGCTGAGTCGAGTGCGCCGCATAGCACTCGCTTTGCCTGAGGTGAACGAGCGCGTGAGCCACGGCGAGACGTGGTTCTTCGTTCGAGGCAAGCGGGCCTTGTGCTACCTCCATGACGATCACTACGGCGAAGGCCGGATCTCGCTTTGTGCCCTGTTCCGACCGATCTCCAAGAGGAGCTGGTCTCAACCGAACCGGAACGCTTCTCCAAGCCCCCGACCTCGCAGAGAGGCGTGTTCGCCGGATGGCTAGGAGTGTTCCTCGACCTCGCACCACAAGACGAGGTTCAGTGGGAAGAGATCACTACGATCCTGGAGGAGGCGTTCCGCATCGTCGCTCCGAAGAGCCTGGTCGCTGAACATGACGCAAAGTAGCTGCGCGCAGATCGACCGGTTGGTAGCGGTTTCGGACTCGACCCGGACGAGCGAACGTTGTCATCGCCGCACTAGCCGAGAACCTCCAGTACGGCCGACCCCGAGGTGATGGCGCGATCGCCGTTGCCCTCGTCCCGGACGAGCAGGCGGACCCCGATCAACCCGCCGGGCGCGTCGTAGGCCGTCCCGTCGACCCGGAATGGCCCGACCTTGCCGCGGGCGAGGAACATGACGTGCCAACTCCGGACCTGGAGCCGACGGGTACCGGCCAGCTCGGCTGCCAGGTCAACCGCGGCGGTCTCGAGGACGACGTGCTGCGGCCCGATGTGCAGCGCGGCGTCGGGGGAGGCGAACTCCACGCTGAGTTCGGGCAGCGCCCAATGGCCGTCGCCGCGTCGGGACGCGCCGAACACCTGCCACAGGGGCGGCAGATCGGGTGAGTCCTCGATCACCAGCCTGGCGTCGTCGACGTCCATGCGCTCGAGGCCCTCGGGTGGCGCGCCGATGCTGGCGCCCTGTCCGTCGATGAGCGCGATGACGCGGTCGCGCTTTGCCGCGTCGACGATGAGGCAGCGCCCATAGCCCATGGTGCGGCCCTGGTGGATGGACCCCGAGTCGCGCACCTCGATGGTCTGCACGTCGAAGCCCGGGTCGAGGATCTGCACCGACGCGATGACCGGGTTCGGCACGGCGTCCAGGTCGGATCGGCCGCCCTCGGGCGACGAGATGGCGAGCGGGGCGACCATGATCCCGCCGGCCTCATTGCGCATGTCGTGGCGGATCCGCACCGTGTTGTCCTCGGGCCCGAGGTTCATGGAGGAGTGGTTGCGGCCGATGTAGCGGTAGCTCAGCAGGCCGCTCCACCGACGTTGGAGCTCTTGTCGGTACGCCTCGGGGTCACCCCGCAGTTCGCGGATGTCGCGCATGTCGTTGCCCTCCCCGGCGCTCACATCGCCTCGTATTCGACGGTCACAGTCTGGCCCAACGGGAGTGACTGGCACGTCAGGACCCAGCCCTCATCGACCTCCTCGGGCGTGAGCGCATTGTTGGCGCGCATGGTGACCGAGCCCGCCTTCAAGAAGGCCATGCAGGTGGCACAGTTCCCCGATTCGCACGAGAAGGGCGGCCTGAGACCACCCCGACGCGCCGTCTCGAGCAGCGTGTCGCCCGGCTGATACTTGACGACCGCCTTCTTGCCCTCGAGGATCACCGTCACCTCGTCGGGCAGGTTCGCCGCGGTCCTCGCGTCCGAGGCGATCGCCGCCGCGTCCTTCTCCTGCGGTTCCACCAGGAACCGCTCGATGAAGATGCGGTCGGGTGCAACGCCGAGATCCACGAGGACCGGCTCGACCAGATCCATGAACGGGCCCGGGCCGCAGATGTAGCAGTCGGCATTGTCGGCGTTGGGGCCCACAAAGGCGTCGATGTCGTCCGCCGTCAAGAAGCCACCGCCGGCGTCGAAGTGGTGCCGCACCTCGAGCCGGCCCGGGTGGCAGTCGGTCAGCGCCGCCAGGCCCGAGTCGAAAATCACCGAGTTGCGGTCGCGGTTGGCGTAGAGGAGCCGGACCGAGCGACCCGTGGTCGCGAGCACGTGCTTGATGATGGACATGACCGGAGTGATCCCGCTCCCGCCGCAGAAAGCGAGGATCGGGCGCTCGGCGGCGTCCTGGGGGCAGAACACTCCCGCCGGCTTCGTCAGCGCGACGACGTCGCCCACGCCGAGATGATCGAGGAACCAGTTCGACACGAGCCCGCCCGTCACCCGCTTGACCGTCACGGTCAGGTCGGGATCCGACTCGGGCGTGCTGGACATGGAATACGACCGCAGCTGCTCGTCGCCGTCGACGTGCACCCGAAACGTGCAGAACTGGCCCGGCCGGTAGTGAAAGGTCGCGCGCAACTCGTCGGGCACCTCAAGCACGAAGGAACTCGCGTCGTGCGTCTCGCCCACTACGTCCTTCACCCGGAGCTCGTGATAGCCGTGTTCCCGGAGGACCGGGCTGTGGTCGGTCATGGTGTTCGACCCCGACGCGGCCTAGCCGGGCGTCGGCCAGGCCACCGCCTTGGTCTCGAGGTACTGGTCGAACCCGGCCAGGCCATTCTGACGACCGATCCCGCTGTGCTTGTAGCCCCCGAAGGGGATGTCCGCCTGCCCGATCGGCATCCCGCCATTGACGGCGAAGGTCCCGGTGCGGATGCGCTCGGCCACCCGCAGCGAGCGCTCGAGCGAGCCGGAGAAGACGCCGCCCGACAGCCCGTAAACGCTGTCGTTCGCGATGCGCACCGCGTCATCATCGTCGTCGAAGGGGATGGCGACCAGGACGGGCCCGAAGATCTCCTCCTGGGCTATGGTCATGGAGTTGTCGACATCGGTGAAGAGGCTCGGCTCCACGAACCAACCCTTGGGCAGGTCGTCTGGGCGCCCACCGCCGAGCGCAAGGGTGGCGCCTTCCGCCACGCCCTTCTCGATGTAGCCGAGCACGCGGGAGCGCTGCTTGGCCGAGATGACCGGCCCCATGAGCACGTCGGGGCGTTGGGGATCCCCGTAGGCGACCGATGACAGCGTGGCCTTGAGGATCTCGACCCCCTCGTCGTAGCGCGACCGCGGCAGGAGCATCCGGGTCTGGATGGCGCAGCCCTGGCCGGCGTGGAAGCACACCGCAATGCCCGAGGGCACCGAGGTGGCGAAGTCGGCGTCGTCGAGC
>DASZLL010000147.1:0-5168 GCA_035552395.1 Acidimicrobiales bacterium | reverse complement strand
TCCCGCCTCGCCCCAGCGCTCACGCAGGTAGCCGTTGTTGGCGTCGAGCAGGCCGAGCTTGCGCACGTTCGGCACCAGCTTGGCGAAGAAGTTGCGGGCGAAGCCACCCAGCAGGTTGGTCTTCATCTGCTCGGCCGCCTGTAGCAGGGACGGGAGGACGGCCTCGCCGGTCGTGCCCAGGCGCTCCCAGACTTCGGGCGTGGTCGCCCGCGCCCGCTGGTTGAGCGTCGCGTCGACCAGGAACTCCTGGCGCTCCTTGAGCTCGGCCTCGCTCATGTCGGCGTAGTACTCCGACAGCGTGAGCACACCGAAGGCGACGTGGCGCGCCTCGTCGGACATGACATAGCGCAACAGCTTCTTGAGCAGCGGCTCGTTGATGCGCCGCAACATGTCGCCGAAGGCCGCCAGCGCCAGCGACTCGATCACGATCTGCATCCCGAGGTACGCGATGTCCCAGCGCGGGTCCTCGAGCAGTCCCCAGATTTGCGCCTTGAGGAACGGGCTCATCGGATACGCATCGCCGAGCTTGGTGCGGAGATACTTGGCGAACACCTCGGTGTGGCGCGCCTCGTCCATGGTTTGGGTCGACGCGTAGTACTTGGCGTCGATCCACGGCACCGTCTCGACGATCTTGGCCGCCGTCATCATGGCACCCTGCTCGCCGTGCATGAACTGCGACAGGTTCGCCTTGAAGAACTCGATGCCGAGTTGCGAATACTCCTTCTCCGTCCACTTCGCCATCGGCGAGCCCGGCATCGTGCCCGCCACCCGCGCCACCGCGAGGATCGGGCTGTCCTGCTCTGCCACCAACCGCTCGGGGTCGACGTCGATAGTCCAGTCGAGATCCTTCACGCTGTTCCACTGCGAGCCCATCGCCTTGTTGTAGAGCGTGACGAGCTGGCCGCGGTCGCGCTCGTAGTCCCACAGGAACAGTCGCTCCGCGTTGTCGTGAATGACTTGGACGCTGGCCTCGACGTCCTGTCGGGCCGGGAGCGGAGGAGTCGCCTCGACAACCATGAACCCGAACCTACCCCCGCCGCCCGCCCATGTTGGCGTTGGGTGCCGCCTTGGCCACCAGGTCAGGCACGACCTTGCCCAGCTCGGCCGGCTCCCAGCGGTCGCCCTTGTCCTGGCGCGGGCCGGCCACCCAGCCTTCGGCCACGCTGATGTTGCCGCCCATCACGTTGAACACGCGGCCGGTGATGTCCCTCGACTCCGGGCTGCCCAGCCATACCACCAGCGGAGAGATGTTCGCCGGGTCGAGCGCGTCGAACTCCTCGGGCTTGCGGCTGGCCGACGCCTCGCCCATGCCCAGGTTCTCCGTCATGCGCGTCAGCGCGGCCGGCGCGATGGCGTTCACGGTGACCCCGTAACGCCCCAGCTCCATGGCGGCGATGATGGTGAACGAGGCGATGCCCGCCTTGGCCGCCCCGTAGTTGGTTTGACCCACATTGCCGTAGATGCCCGACGGCGACGTCGTGTTGATGACCCGGGCGTCGTTGGTCTCACCGGTCTTGGTCCGGTTGCGCCAGTACTCCACCGCGTGCCGGGTCGGTGCAAACGTGCCGCGCATGTGCACCTTGATCACGGCGTCCCACTCGTCGATCGTCATGTTCACCAGCATCCGGTCTCGCAGGATGCCGGCGTTGTTCACCAGCACGTCGATCGTTCCGAAGGTGTCGATGGCCGTCTGGATGAGGCGACCGGCCCCGTCCCAGTCCGAGACGTCGTCGTCGTTGGCCACGGCCTCGCCGCCCATGCCCCGGATTTCGTTGACGACCTCTCCCGCCGGCCCGGTCGAGGAGCCGGTCCCGTCCATCTCGCCGCCGAGGTCGTTGATCACGACTTTGGCGCCCTCTTGGGCGAAGGCCAGCGCGTGCTCTCGGCCGATGCCGCGCCCCGCTCCGGTGATGACGACGACCCGTCCGTCATTGATACCCACGTTGTTCAGCTCCTTTGGTTTTGGTGATTGCCGGCCGACGCCGCCCGGTACTGCTCGCGCAGCTTTCTCTTGAAGATCTTGCCAGTATCCTCCCGCGGCAGCTCCGCGACGAAGTCGACGCTGCGCGGGCACTTGAAGTGGGCGAGGCGGGCGCGGCAGAACTCCATGAGTTCCGTTCCCAGTTCCTCGCTGCCGTCGACACCCTCCGCCGGTTGCACCACCGCCTTGACCGCTTCGCCCCATTCCTCGTCGGGCACGCCGATGGTGGCCACGTCGCCCACGGCGGGGTGTTCGAGCAGGACGGCGTCGACCTCGGCCGGGTAGATGTTCACCCCGCCGGAGATGATCAGGTTGGCCGTGCGATCGGTGAGGAACAAGAAGCCGTCCTTGTCCATGTAGCCCATGTCGCCCAGCGTGAAGTAGTCCCCCCGGAAGGCGTCGGCCGTCTTCTCCTTGTCACGGTAGTAGTCGAACTTGGTCGCCGCGGGGGCTTGGAGGAAGACGAGGCCGATTTCCCCGGGCGCCAGCTCGTTGCCCTCCTCGTCACCCACTTTGACCAGTCCGGGCACCATGGGACGCCCGACCGTCCCCGGGTGCTCGAGCCAGGTCTTCGAGTCGACCAGCGTCCCGAGGCCCTCGGTGGCGGCGTAGTACTCGACCACGATCGGGCCGAGCCATTCGATGAGGCGCTGCTTGATGGGGACCGGGCACGGCGCCGCACCATGGATGATGAAGCGCAACGAAGAGGTGTCGTAGCGCTGCCGCGTCTCTTCGGGGAGAGCAACGAGACGATGGAACATCGTCGGCACCATGTGGGTGTGGGTGATGCCGTGCGTCTCGATCAGTCGCAGCGCCTCGGTGGCCTCCCAGTGGTCCATGACCACGACCGGCACCCCGTAGAGGAAGGGCAGGGCGACCGAGAACGCCAAGGGAGCGGCGTGGTACAGCGGGCCGGTCAGCAGATGGGCGTCGACGCTGGTCGCCCAGTTCTCGTCGTAGCCGCAGAAGTTCACGGTGGCCAGCGCACTGACGACAGCCGTCGAGCGGTGGACGCCCTTGGGCCGTCCGGTCGTGCCCGAGGTATAGAGCATCTGGGTGCCCATGACCGGATCGTCGATGTCGGACGCGTCCTCGGCGGCGACCACCGTGTTGTACATCTCGAATCCCGGCAGATACCCGCCGGTGTTGATCTTCACCATCCCGGGCGCCCCGCCCTGGGCGGCGATGGTCACGCTGTCGCCGAGCTCCGCCGAGCAGATGAACGCCTTGGCCTCACAGTTGTCGATGATGTAGGAGGCCTCATCGCCGGTCAGGTGGAAGTTGATCGGCGTGAGGCGCAGGCCGATGCGCTGCGCCGCGTAGAGGACCTCCAGGAATTCGGGCCGATTGGTGCACATCAGCGCGAGTGAGTCGCCCTCTTTCAGCCCGCGGGCGCGCAGGGCGCGCGAGAGCCGGTTGATCTCGTGGTTGAGGTCCTCGTAGGTGCGGTCGCCGTGTGGCGAGGTCACCGCCAGGCGGTCGGGGATCCGCGCCGCCCACCACGCGTGCAGCATCCCCTGGGCCGCGGCGGCGCGCTTGTCCTCGGGCAGGCTCACGACCCCGCCCCGTCGACCGGCTGGAAGAGCGGCAGCTGGCGTCCGTCGCTGAGCGGTTCCCACGTGACGGTGACCGCCATGCCGCTGTGGACCTCGTCGGGCGGGCACCCGACGACGTTGGTCAGCATGCGCACCCCTTCCTCCAAGTCGACCAGGGCCACACAGTACGGCTGGCCGTCCGAGAAGGTCGTCCCCGCGGCCTCGGGCCGGTGTTCGACGCCGGCGGCATAGACCGTCGCCCGCCCGCTGGCGCCACGCCACTCGAGGGCGTCGGTGCCGGCCGCGCAGTGCGGGCAGAAGACCCGCGGGTAGAAGACGCCCCGGTCGCACGACGTGCACCACTGGACCAAGAGCCGCCCCTCGCGGGTGGCCTCCCAGAAGACCTCCCCCTCGACGCCGACCGGCGGTTCGAAGCGGGCCGGCGCCGCCCGCTCCGCACTCATAGCGTCGCCTCCGTGCCGAGCACGGCCGTGGACATGACAGAGAGGAACATCCCCGAGCCGTGGGCCACCGCAACCTCGGCACCGGAAACCTGGCGCTCGCCGCACTCGCCGCGCAGCTGCCGGGTCGCCTCGGTGATGAGGAACATGCCGTACATGCCCGGGTGGGTGAAGGAGAGGCCGCCACCGTTGGTGTTCATGGCCAGCGAGCCTCCCGGCCCCAGGTGGCCGTCGGCGGCGTACGGTCCGCCCTCGCCTTTCGGACAGAAACCGAGATCCTCCAGGTGCAGCAGCGCGGTGATGGTGAAGCTGTCGTAGCCCATGAGGACGTCGACGTCGGTCGGCTTCGTTCCGGCCATCTCGAAGGCCCGCGGGCCCGAGACCGCGCCGGGCGTCGTGGTGAGATCGGGCATCTGGCCGATGACCATGTGGTCCGTGCAGGTGGCGGCGCCCAGCACATAGACCGGTGGTTTGGCCAGCGTGCGCGCCCGCTCGGCGCTCGTCATCACGAAGGCGCCTGCCCCGTCGGTGACGAGGCAGCAGTCGAGGAGGTGCAGCGGGCTCACCTGCAGGCCGGAGGCGAGCACGTCGTCAATCGTGATCGGGTCGCGGTAACGCGCCCGCGGGTTCAGCGCGGCCCACTGGCGCGTGCTCACGGCGATCTGGGCCAACTGCTCGGACGTCGTGCCGAACTCGTACATGTGGCGCGCCGCCGCCAGCGCGTAGGGACCCATCGGGGTACGCAGGCCGTAGGGCATGTCCCACTCGACCATCGGGTTCGGGCCGCCGGGGCGACGCCACTCCCGCCGCCGGCCTTGCGTGCGATCGCTGCGCGGCGTCGCGGCGTACACGCTGACGACGACGTCGCAGACCCCGGCGGCGATGGCGGCCGCCGCGTGCTCGATGTGGACCTCGTAGCTCGAGCCGCCGGTCATGGTTGACTCGACGAAGGTGGGGTGGACGCCCAGGTATTCGGCAAAGCCGACCGCCGACTCGGGGTGGCAGACCCCGTCGACGTCGGCCAGCGTCAAGCCGGCGTCGCGCAGGGCATCGAGGACCATGGCCACCTCGAGGTCACGGCCGAAGCGGTCGAGCTCTCCGGTGGGTGAGACGTCGTCGGCAACGCCAACGATGGCGGCCGCACCGCGCAGGCTCCGATCCACCCGGCTCATCCCTGACCGCCCCCGACCC
>DASZLL010000146.1:0-42216 GCA_035552395.1 Acidimicrobiales bacterium | reverse complement strand
CACCCTGTTCGGCGCGGGCGCGGTTACCACCTTGCTCGGGTTCGCGCTCGGCCGCTTCGCCAGCCGGCGGCTGCTGCGTCCCTTGGCCGACGTCTCCGAGGCGGCGGGCGCCATCGCCGGCGGCGAGCTGGACACGCGCCTTGACATCGAGGCGGCGGACCCCGACCTCGTCGGGTTGACCGCGTCGTTCAACGCCATGGTCGACCAGCTCCAGGAGCGGATTGAGCGCGAAGCCCGCTTCAACTCCGACGTGAGCCACGAGTTGCGGTCGCCCCTGACCACGCTGGGGGCGGCGGTCGGGGTGCTGGAGACCGACCGCGACCGCCTCCCGGCGCGCTCGCAGCGCGCCCTGCAACTGTTGAGCGACGACCTGCAGCGCTTCCAGCGCATGGTGAGCGACCTGCTCGAGATGTCCCGGGTCGACGCCGGCTCGACCGACCTCTTCATGGAGGAGGTGAACGTCTCCGAGCTCGTCCAGCGCTCGGTCGAGACCGGGATCGGGCACATGGACGCCCGCCGTCACGGCACGCCCGACGTCCGCGTCGATCCCGCCGTCGAGCGATGGCGGGTGGGCGTCGACAAGCGCCGCTTCGAGCGGGTCATGGTGAATTTGATGGAGAACGCGGACCACTACGGCGGTGGCGTGACGACGGTCGCGGTAGGGCCTGGGGCGCCGGCTACGGCGGGGGCGGGGGCGGGGTCGGCGTCGGGGTCGGGGTCGGCCGATCCTGTCGTGGAGGTGACGGTCGACGATGCCGGCCCGGGCATCGACCCGGCCGAGCGGACAAAGGTGTTCGAGCGCTTCTACCGCGGCTCGGCCTCGGGCCGGCGCGGCACCGGGACGGGCACCGGCCTCGGCCTGGCGCTGGTCGCCGAGCACATGCGCGTCATGCACGGTGGCGTGCGCGTCGAGCCGTCGCCCGACGGCGGGGCGCGCTTCGTGTTGTCGCTGCCGGTGCTCGCGATCGGGCACGGCGACGGCGACGGCGACGGCGACGGGGTGGACGCGCACGACGGCCCAGGCGACGAGCGGCTGAAGGGCCGGGGGTGAAGTCGTGACCACGGCCGTCACACGTCAGGCCCGGCGGGGACGTCTGGCCGCGCTTGCCATGGTGTCGCTCGGACTTTTCGCCGCGGGCTGCGCCATCCCCACGCAGGGATCACCGAGCTCCATCGCGGCGTCGAGGGTGCCGTTCCACCTGCTCGACCCGCACCCGCCGCCCACCACGACGACGACGCAGCCCAAGCCGTCGTCCTACGTCGGCGTGAAGGTGTTCTTCCTCAATGGGAACGCGAACGACGCGCTGACACCGGCCGGCCGGTTTGTAGGCGCCCAGAGTCCGCTCACCGCGATCATCACGGCACTCGTGGCGGGCCCGGGGATCGGTGACTCGGCTGCCGGGCTCACGACGGCCATCCCGAGTGACGTCGTCGTGTTGTCCGCGGCCACGACGGCGACCAACGTCGTCACCGTGAACTTCAGCGCGGCGTTCGGTCAGATCACCGGCACGGCGACCGAGCAGGCGGTGGCACAGGTGGTGGCGACCGTGGTCAACGAGGTCGGATTGGCGACCGGCGTCATCTTCGAGATCGCCGGCCAGCGCATCCAGGTGCCCGTGGCCAACGGCTCGCAGGTCGCGGGGCCGGTCTACCTCTGGCAGTTCCTCAACGGCGCGGCCTGACCTGCGCCGCCTGCGGCGAGCGGCGAGAGGTGGGAGGTCACGAGGACAGAGGGGTCAGGGGGATGGCGGGGAAACGGGAATGACTCAGCCGGCGTTCTCGACGTCGGACCGCCACGGCACCCGCGGTGCGCCCGACCAGAGGTGCTCGAGGTCGTAGTAGTCGCGTGTTTCCTGCAGGAACACGTGCACGATGAAATCGCCGTAATCCATCAGCACCCACGTGGCGTCGGCGAGACCCTCGACGCGCACGGGGGGGAAGCCGTGCGCCTCCTTGACACCGCGCTCGATCTCCTCGACCAGGGTGCGCACGTGGCGCGTGTTCTGCGCACTCGTGATGACGAACGCGTCGACGATGCCGAAGAGCTCGCCCATGGCGAGGACGACGGTCTCGCGACCGAGCTTGGCGTCAGCCGCCTCGGCGGCAGTTGCTGCGGCCGGCGGCAACTGGACCCCGACCTCCAACGGCTGCCTCAATGGAGCACGTCCAAGATCCCGACCGTGAGCCCGAAGGCGCCCACCAGAGCGGAGCAGGCGGCAATGGCCCACCGTTGTTGGGCCCGCCGAGCGAGCTTGAGTTCGGCCCGACGATCAGCTCGCCGCTGGGCAGGAGTCGGTGACTCGCCCACTTGAGGACTTTCCGACAACTCCGTCCACCCGGCCGGCATGGCGCTCATCTCCGCACAGCGTACATACCGCGGCGGCGGATGCAACGGATTACTGCCGGCGGCACCAACCCGTCCACCGACTTGCCGGCGGCGAGGAGATCACGGACCTCCGAGCTCGAGACTGCGACTTGCGGTCCGTCCACCCTGACGGCCCGCCAGCCCGGTGGGACGGCGGCCTCGTCGCCGGTCGGTCGCGACACCACGACCAGGGTGACCAGGCCTCGGAGCTCCTCGGCCCGGTGCCAGGTCCCCAGCTCCGGGACCAGGTCGGCCCCCACCACCAAATACAGCTCGACCGGGCGGTCGCCGCTGCTGGCCCGCACCTCCTCGGCCGTGTCCACCGAGTAGCTGGGGCCGCCCCGGTCGATTTCGAGGCGGCTGGCCACCGCCCCGGGGATCTCCTCGGCCAGCGTCTCCGTCAAGGCGTATCTGTCTTCGGCGGGAGAGACGGCGCGCTGACCCGACTTCTGCCACGGGTCGTTGGCGACGACGAGGAGAAGGCGGTCGAGCTCCAGGCGGTCCATCGCGGCGCGGCCGGCTGCCACATGGCCGACGTGAGGTGGGTCGAAGGTCCCGCCGAGGATCCCGACCCGTTCGGGTTGCTCAGCTACCGGCAAGCTCGGCGATCACCGGCGCCAGCGCGTCCATCTCGGCTTCGTGGACCACGATGTAACTGAAGCCAAGCTTCTCGCGCCGCTCGCGCAATGTCTCTGCGATCTCCGCGACCGAGCCGATCAGCGCGAGCGGGGCCGCACGCAACTGGTCGGGCGTCAGGTCGAATATCGGGGCCAGCGACTCGACCACTTCCTTGGCGTTCGGCACGACCTGCACGGCCGCCGTCCAACACTGCAGTTCGAGGTCGCCGGCGCGGTCACCGGCGGCCTCACGCGCCCAGCGCACGCGCTCGACGTACTTGTCGACGACCGCTTCGGCCGCAACCTCGGGCCCGACGTAGCCGGCGGCCAGGCTCGGCACGATGCTGACGATGTCGGCGTACTGCCCGGCCAAAGTGAGGATGCGACGGCCCCCGCCCCCGATGACGAGGGGCGGGCCACCCGCGGTGACCGGCGCCGGGGTCCCCTTCGCGTCGGTGACCCGATAGTGCTCCCCCGAGAACGTGGCCGAGCCCTTTTCCCAGAGGGCACGGATGATCTCGAGGCTCTCGGCGAGTCGCGCCACCCGGACCGAGGGGCGATCCATCGGGATGCCGGACTGGTCGTAGTCGGTGGTCATCCACCCGGCCCCCATGCCGAACTCGAAGCGGCCGTCGGTCGCCACGTCGAGCGTGGCCGCCTCCTTGGCCACCACGACCGGGTGGCGGAAGTCGTTGTCGAGCACCAGAGTGCCGACCCGCAACGTGGTCGTGGCCTCAGCCGCCACGGTGCACGCGATCATCGGCGCCCACTGGTCGTCGAGGTGATCGGGCACGTAGAGCGTCGAGTAGCCGAGGTCTTCGGCCTTGCGCGCCAGATCGCGCCAGGCAGCGGGGGATGCGGCACCGGAAGCCTGCAAGGCGAAGCGGAAGGCGGCCATGAGCGGGGATCCTACGGCGTTAACCTGTTGCGGTGACGAGCGGCCCCGAGTCCACCCCCTGGAGCGCCGCGTCCTGGCGGAAGTTCCCCGCGGCCCAACAGCCCGACTGGCCCGACGCTGACGCGCTGAAGAAGGCCGAGGCGCGGCTGTCCACGCTCCCGCCGCTCGTCTTCGCCGGCGAGGCGCGTCACCTCACCCGCGGTCTGGCCGAGGTGGCCAACGGACAGGCGTTTCTCCTCCAGGCCGGTGATTGCGCGGAGTCGTTCGCCGACTTCACGGCCGACGCCATCCGCGACAAGCTCAAGATCATCCTCCAGATGGCGGTGGCCCTCACCTACGCGGCGGGCGTGCCGGTCGTGAAGGTCGGCCGCATAGCAGGCCAGTTCGCCAAGCCTCGCTCAGCCGACACCGAGACGGTCGGCGATCTCAGACTGCAGTCCTTCCGTGGCCACATGGTCAACGACGACGCCTTCGAGGCCGATGCACGCCGGCCCGATCCCGAGCGACTCGTCGAGGCCTACCAGCAGTCGGTGTCGACGCTTAACCTGCTGCGCGCGTTCACCAAGGGCGGGTTTGCCGACCTGTCGCAGGTGCACCTGTGGAACCAGCAGTTCGTCGCGTCGTCCACCGAGGGACAGCGTTACGAGCGGATCGCGTCGGAGATAGACCGCGCACTGCGCTTCATGGCCGCGTGCGGCATCGATCTGGGGGCCGAGGAGGGTCTGCACCAGGTCGATTTCTTCACGAGCCACGAGGCGCTCATCCTCCCCTACGAGGAATGCCTCACCCGCGTCGACTCCCTCACGGGCGACTGGTACGACTGCTCGGCCCACATGGTGTGGATGGGCGACCGCACCCGCCAGATCGACGGCGCCCACGTCGAGTTCTTCCGGGGCATCTGCAACCCCGTCGGCTGCAAGGTCGGCCCAAGCTGCACGCCCGAGGAGCTGGTGCGCCTGTGCGAGGTGCTGAACCCCGATCGCCTGCCCGGCCGGCTCACGCTGATCACCCGGCTCGGCGCCGGCAAGGTCGACGAGTTGCTTCCCCCCTTGGTCCGGGCCGTCGAGGCCGAGGGCCACCCGGTGGTCTGGGTCTGCGACCCCATGCACGGGAACACCTTCACCAGCGGCGGCGGCCGCAAGACACGACGCTTCGACGACATCATGGCGGAGCTGCGCTCGTTCTTCGAAGTCCACCGCGACGAGGGCACCTGGCCCGGTGGGGTGCACGTCGAGCTGACCGGCGACGACGTCACCGAGTGCCTGGGCGGGGCCGAAGAGATCCTCGAGGGCGACCTCGGGGCGCGCTACACCACGACCTGCGACCCGCGTCTCAACGGTCGCCAGGCCCTCGACCTCGCCTTCCGCGTGGCGGAGTTCCTCAGAAGTTGATCCGTCGCCTCTCCCTTGCGGTCTTGACGGCCGCCCTGCCGGTGCTCGCCGTGGTGGCGTCCGCCGTCCTCCCCTCGGCCGCTCCCCCAGCCGGGGCGAGCACCTCCACCCCGGCCTACTGGCTGGCGGCAAGCGACGGTGGCATCTTCGCCTTCGGCGGAGCGGCCTATTACGGGTCGACCGGCGGCACCATCCTCAACAAGCCGGTCGTCGGCATCGCGGCGACGCCTAACGGCGCCGGGTACTGGGAGGTGGCCAGCGACGGCGGCATTTTCGCCTACGGCAACGCGCAGTTCTACGGGAGCACGGGCAGCCTGGTGCTGAACAAGCCCGTGGTCGGGATGGCGTCCACGCCCAGCGGAGCCGGCTACTGGCTCGTCGCGTCCGACGGCGGGATCTTCTCCTACGGCAACGCGCGCTTCTACGGCAGCACCGGCGGCATGCACATCAACCAGCCGGTGGTCGGGATGGCGGCGACGCCAGACGGTGGTGGTTACTGGCTGGTGGCCGCGGACGGTGGGATCTTCTCCTACGGCGACGCGCACTTCTACGGCAGCACCGGGAGCATGGTGCTCAACAAGCCGATCATCGGGATGATCACCGACACCCAGCACGGCGCCGGCTACTTCCTGATCGCCTCGGATGGTGGCATCTTCAGCTTCGGGAGCGCGCCGTTCTTCGGCTCGCTGGGCGGCGTGCCGATCAAGCATCCGATCGTGGCGGCCGCGGTCACACCGACCGACAACGGCTACTGGTTCACCGATTCGACCGGACTGGTGTCCAATTTCGGCGCCGCCGACTACTTCGGCTCGGCGCCCTCGCCGCTGTTCCGGCCGATCGTCGGGATGGCCGAGGCGCCCGGGAACGGCACCTTCGTAGGCGGCACCTACCCGTCAGGTTCCTACGGCTACGACATCAGCAAGTTCCAGTGCGGCAGCTTCCCGACGGGCGACCATCAGATCGGCATCGTGGAGGTCGACGGCTCTTCGTCGGGCAACACCAACCCGTGCCTGGCCCAGGAGGCGGCATGGGCGGGCGGCGGCCTGAATCTCTACACCTACCTGACCTACGGCACCTCGGCCACGAATGAGCCGGGGTGTAACGGTGACACCTCCTGTAACGCTGGCTACCAGGCTGGCATCTCCGCCTATGGCGATGCACAGGCCGCGGGTGCCGGCTCGACCTCAATCCCCTGGTGGGTCGATGTCGAGACCGCAAGTGCCGGTTGGTCGGGCGACCAAGGCGAAAATGCGCTGTTCGTTGCAGGAGCGCTCAACGCGCTGCACGAAAGCGAAGGGGTCCCCGACGTGGGCATCTATGCCAGCCCGGCCGTGTGGAACAGCATCGTAGGGAACTATCAGCCGGACGTCCCGTACTGGATGGCCGACTACCTGGCGTCGCCGAGCGGCCCTGGCTCATGCGCCGACTACTCGAACTGGGCCGCCAAGGAACGACTGCCGACGGGACCGCTGGAGATCGTGCAGTACAACAGCGCGCAGTTCGACGAGGACTACGCCTGCTAGTTGCCCCCCCCGGGGCGTTCGGGCGTTCAATCGCCCTGAGCGCGCCAACCGCGCACTGTGGTTCGCAACAGGTCGGCATTGTCCGATGCCGCTGCCACGGCATCGAGCACCAAGTCGACGTCTTCGAGGGGAACCCACTCGCTGTGGGCGCGGGCGACGTGGTCCCATTCCAGCTCGTACCAGTTGGGAATGCCCCGGGCCCGCCCCTCTATCCGGGAGCGATGCAGCTGGAGATCCCCGCACTGGGTCAGCACGATCAAGCTGGGCACGCCCTCTTCTTCCGCGATGGCGCGGGTGCCCGCCACTTCGGGCGCGCGGGCCACGCCGTCGAGCACCACCGGGAGGCCTCGGCGTAAGTGCGAGCGCGCCAGCGCCCACAGGATCGACCAACCGACGCCGCGATGCCCGCGCCAGCCCATGACGTCGAGCGCGTCTTGCATTTCGGGATACGGGCGCAGACCGCTCATGGCCCAGTCGTGGCCGAGCACCGGCGCCTCGAGTTCGTCGGCCGCAACGTCGGCCATCGTCGACTTTCCCGTGCCGGGAAGACCGGTGACCAGGACGAGGCAGGGACCCGCACTCCGCCGGGCGGCCGGCTCCTCGACGCTCAAGCGGAACGGCCGGTCGGCGGGCGGCCGACGCTCACCCTGCCGGCTTCTCCCAGACCGACACGTGCTTGGGGCTCTCGCTGGTGAACGGCTGGCGCCCCCAGTCAACCCACCGCTCGCGCAGCCGCAGCCCGGCCAGGCGCGCCATCAGGTCGAGCTCGGCGGGCCAGACCATGCGCCACGGCATGGAGAACTTTCGGGGCCCTTCCTCGCCGAGCCAGATGTGGTGCGAGATGCCGAGTTGGTTCGCCACGTCGAGCTCGTCGAAGCCGATGCGCGTCGGCGTGAATAGGAAGACGTGCGTGGTCTCGCCGGGGGGCAGCCGGCGCAGCTGGGGAACCATCACCTCGATCACGAAACAGCCGCCGGGCTCGAGGTGTGCGGCCGCGTTGATGAAGCAGTCCACCTGCTCGTCTTGGGTGGTCAGGTTCCCGATCGTGTTGAACACCAGATAGACAAGTCGGAACAGGCCGTCGACCTTGGTCGAGATCATGTCGCCGATCCGCACGTCGATGGCGTCGGCCCCGGGCTTCGCTTGCAACTGCGCCGCCATGTCGGGCGAGAACTCAATTCCTGCCACCGAAACGCCGCGCTGACTGAGCGGTAGCGCGATCCGGCCGGTGCCGATGGCGAACTCCAGCGCCTTCCCCTCCCCCGCCAGGCCGGCGAGAAAGTCGACCGTGGCGCCGATCACCGGGGCGGAGAACACGCCGGTCGAGTCGGCGTCGTAACTCTCGGCGATCTGCCCGGCGAAGTAGTTCTCCCGCATCGGTTCCACTGTGTCAGGTTGCCGGCTCGAATGCGACCGGCGCCGCATTCACCCGAACGCGACACCGTCGATCGTCAGGACCAGTGTCGCCACATTCACTGGTTGCTCAGTGTCCACTTCGACCATGGGCCACTCGCCGGCCACCGGTTCGTTGACTTCTGCGTGCCAGATGTCGTCGTCAGTACGCGCTCCGTCGAAGTGTCCGGGGGCCCGCGTCGGGGCGCGGACCCGGTAGCGCGCCCGCGCCGTCTCCTGGCTGCACCGGCAGAACACCTCCACCACGCGGCCCGGCAGCGCGGCGATGGCCGGCCGCGCCGCGGTGCGATGGAAATTGCCTTCCACGACGGCGCCGATAGGCGATGCCGCGGCGACGGCGAAGGCCACCTCGATCGCGGCGGCGCCCAACCGGCGGGACGCCTCGACGTCGGCCGCGGGAAGAAATGTGAACAGCGTCTCCTTGATGGCGTCCTTGGCCAGCAGCGGAAGCCCGACGCCCCCGGCCCTTAGTCCGTCTTCACCACCAGCACGGCACAGTGCGCACCGTGCGCGACGGAGTTGGGCACACTGCCGAGATACCGCCGGGCGCCGCGCATGCCCTTGCTCCCCACCACGATCAGGTCCGCCCCCACCTCGACCGCCGTCGACAAGATGACGTCGTCGGCGTTGCCCTGCGCGGCATGCGCCTCAGCCTTCAGGCCCGCGGTGTGCTTGGCCAGCGCCGCGTCGCCCACCTTCTTGGCCGCCTCATCGAGCATCGCCACACCGACCCCGCTGTCGACGAGCGGCGCACCGCTGGCCGACGCCGACGCCGTGGTCGTCCGCGACGGCCGGACCGCCGTGACGATGTGCAGCTCCGAGCCCCAGGAGCGGGCGAGCTCCGCCGCCGTCTCGACCGCTCGATCCGCGGTGTCGGAGCCGTCCGTGCCGACCACGAGCACTTTGTACATGGGAGACCCCCTTTGGGCGTCGGAAGGTTCAGCGTAGCGGGGAGGCCCCCGCGCCGCCGGGCCCGAGTCAGCCGGCGAGCGCCCCGTACGCGGCGTCCCAGAAGTCCACGAAAACCGGCGGCGGCTCGGGCGACGTCAAGGCCCGCTGGGTCAACAAGATGCCGGTCAGCCCGCTCGCCGGGTCGCTCGTCCACACCGTGCCGGTGCCGCCGTTCCACCCGAAGCCCGACGGCACGGGGGGTCGGCCCTTCGTCGGCGCCGGGGCGACCATGCAGTAGCCCCACCCGTCGTGCGCGCCGAGGAACGGCGCCGCGGCCGTGCGCTGCGCCGCGCTCAGGTGGTTGCGGGTCATGTCCGCCACCGAGCCCGGGGACAGCACCTGGTGGCCGCCGTGGCGGCCACCCGCCACGAGCAGCGAGACGAAGGCCCAGAAGTCGTCGAGCGTCGAGACGAGCATGCCCGCGATGTTGGCCAACGCCGGCGGCTCGCTCCACCACCCCGCGCCCGGCTCGTCCAGCACGACCAGCGCACCCGAGTCAGGGCTCGGGTAGTACGCCGTCGTGAAGCGGTCCCGCTTCTCGGGCGGGACGCGAAACGACGTGTCCGTCATGCCCAGCGGTTCGAACAACCGGTCGCGCAGGAAGGCCTCGAGAGGCTTCCCGCTGGCCCGCTCGATCAGGAAGCCGAGCACGTGCGAGCCGGTGTTGTAGCGCCACGTGGTGCCGGGCTGTTCCATGAGGGGCAGCGTGGCGAAGCGGGCGAGCCATTCGTCGGCCCCGAAGGACGGCGGCGGCCACGGCGGGCCGAGCGTCATCAAGCCGAGCTCGACCTCGGCGCTCTGGATCGGATAGGTGCCGGGGGGCGCCATGATCGAGCCGAACCCGAGCCGGAACGTCAGCAGGTCCTCGATAGTGATCGACCGCTCGGCCGGCACCGTGTCGCCCAGCGGTGACCCGAGACTGCGCAGCACGCGACGCTCCGCCAACTCCGGTAGGAACTTCTCCACCGGGTCCGAGACCGAGAGCACGCCGTCGTCCACCAGTGCCATCGCCCCCGCTGCCCCGATCGGCTTGCTCAACGATGCGATGCGAAAGATGGCGTCGCGGCGCAACGGTGTGCGGTCGCCGACGGCCGGCGAACCCACCACCTCGACGTGGACGTCGTCCCCGCGCGCCACGAGCGCCGCCAACCCGGGGACGTCGCCGTTCTGGACGTGCGCGGCGAGCCGGTCGCGCAGGTGGGTCAGCCCGGCCGCGTCGAGGCCGCGTCGGTCGGCCGTCATGCGAGAGGAAAGCCGGCGAGGGGACATGGCTCCGGACGATAGCGGTAGCGTTCCATCCGTGGTCGGCCTCGAGGACGCGGCGCGCATGATGACGGCGCTGCCCGGGGTCACCGACGGTGCACGACACGGCAACCGGACCTGGTTCGTGGAGGACAAGGCGTTCGCGTGGGAACGTCCGTTTTCCAAGGCGGACATCAAGCGCTTCGGCCACACCGAGCCGCCCGCCGGCCCCTTCCTCGCCCTCAAGACAGCCGACCTTGACGAAAAGGAGGCGGTGCTCAGCGCCGGCGCCAAGGGCTTCTTCACCATTGCGCACTTCGACGGCTACGCCGCCGTCCTGGTCCAACTCAAGGTGGTCACCAAGAAGCCGCTGCGCGAGGCGATCGAGGATGCTTGGCTCGCCTGCGCCCCCGATCACTTGAGCCAGGCCTTCCTGTCAGGCGGCCGCCGCTAGCCCCCGGACCCGGTCCGGCGGTCGGACGGGGTCGCCTCACCAGAGTTGCCCCAACCGAACCGGGCGCCTCTTTCGCGCCTGCAGACGTCGAGAACGTGGGGCGCCCGGCGGTGAGCGAGCGGCCTCGGGATCAGGCCCGGGGGATGCCGGCCGCGTCGTTGAAGCGGAGGAGGATCCAGCGGTCCTCCGCCGGGACCCAGGCCCACTCGGTCATGGAGGCGTGCAGGATGTGGAGCCAGCCCCGCCGGTACACCGCGGGTTGTACGCCGAGGAACGAGATCATCGTGGCCTCGATGACGCCGGCGTGGACGGCGGCGACCACCATCTCGCCGGGGTGGCGCCGCGCCAGGGTGCGCACCGCGTCGGAGGCCCGGACGATGAAGCCCGACCAGCTCTCGCCGCCCGGCGCGATCGGCGTGGTGGGGTCGCGGTCCCAGTCGGGCACCCCGAGCTGCTCGACCAGGTCGTCCCACGGCATCCCGTCGCTGTCCCCCGGGTGCAGCTCGCACAGGTCGCACTCCCGCACGACCGGTCCGAGCGTCTTCGGGCCCGGGCCCACGACGGGGCGCAGCCGCTCGGCCGTCTCGACGGCGCGGGGCAGGACGGAGGAGTACAGCGTGGTCGCATCGCGCAGCTCGCCCGACTCGTAGAGGCGATCGGCTAACGCCGCTACCTGGCGCTGGCCGAGCGGGGTCAGCCCGGTGCAGCCCTTGATCCCGCCCACGACCCGGTTCACGTTGCACTCGGCCTCGCCGTGACGGACCAGGACGAGGCGCGTCGAGCCGGGCACGGGCGGAAAGACGCGCAGCACGCCGGTGGCGTCGTTTGCCTCCGTGGCTGCGGCGTTCACGCCAGGTTGCCGACGAAATGCTCGAGCTGGCGCAGGGTCCGGCACTCGACGACGTCGTCGCAGTGGGCGGCGTACTCGCCCACGATGGAGTCGCCCGAGCCCCAATAGTCGCGAGGCTCCGGGTTCAGCCAGTAGACGCGGCGGGCCCGCGCCTGGAGGTCCTCGACCACCCAGGACTGGGAGGCGTGATAGTTGTTGCGCGCGTCGCCGAGGATCATGACCGACGAGCGCGACGTGACCTGGTCACCCCAGCGCCGCTCGAACTCGGTGAACGCGTGGCCGTAGTCGGAGTGGCCGTCGACCCAGATCACGTCCGCCTCGGTGTTGATGCGCGCCACCGCCTCGGCCGGGTCGATCACGCCCTCGAAGAAGCGGGTCACCTCGTCGATCCCGTCGACGAAGACGAACGACCGGACCTTGGAGAACTGCGACGAGATGGCGTACACGAGGTGCAAGGTGAAGCGGGCGAAGCTGGCCACCGACCCCGAGATGTCCGCGATCACGAAGATCTCCGGCTTGGCCGGCCGCGGGTGGCGAAAGCGCGGCTCGATCGGCACGCCCCCGGTCGAGAGCGAGCGCCGCATGGTGGCGCGGAAGTCGAGCGGGCCCTTGCGCCCGTGACGGCGCTTGCGAGCCAGGCGCACGGCCAGCTTGCGCGACAGTGGTTGGAGGGTGCGGTGCAGCATCGCCAACTCGTCGCGCGTCGCGTGCATGACGTCGATGTCCTCGGGCAGTGGCTTGCGCACCGAGCGGGCCAACGCCTCAGCGCCCCGGTCCTCGACCAGGCGCCGGCGGATCTCGGTCTCGACGGCGCGCCGGAACTTGTCGATCCGCGCCTTGTACTCGTCGGCCTCCAGGCGCTCCTCCAGGTCGGTGAGCGCGCCGCCCGCGGCGCCCGCCTGGGCCTGGGCCATGAGGCGCTCCAGGACGGCATCGAGGTCGAGGTTCCGCAGCGTCCGGTAGAGGTAGTACGTACCGCCCACCGGGCGTCCGGGCTCCATGCCGGCGTAACGGTCGACCGCGTTGCGAGCGACCACGTTCATCATGGCGGCGTCGGCCGACAGCAAGGACTTGAACAGCAGCTCGGCCAGCTCCTCGGGCGTCATGCCCTCTCCCCCACCACCGCCCTTCCAGCCGCGACCCTGGCCCGGCATGCGCCCGCCCTCGCCGCCCGACTCCTCGCTCTCGGTGTCGCCCTCGCCCTCGGCGAGCTCGTCGCCCGCCGCCCCGTCGCCGGCGCCGCCGGGCCGCACGGCGAAGAACACCTCGAACGCCGTCTCGAAGGCGCGCCAGTGGGCGGACGACTTCACCAGCGTGGCGGCCAGCGCGTACTTCAGCCCGTCACGGTCCTCGAGGGGGATGTGCTGGACGGCCTCGGCCGCATCGAGGTGCTCGGTCAGCGAGACAGGCAGGCCGGCCCGACGCAGCTCGGTGACGAAGCCGGAGAGGAGGTCGAGCACGGTGGGGTCAGCTGGACGAGGACGACGCGGAGAGGAGCTCCTTGGAGGCCCGCTCGATATCGGCCTGATACTTCAACAGGATGTGCAACGTGTTCTTCGCCTCCCCGGCGTCGATCGTCTGCACGCCGAGCAGCACGAGCGTGCGGGCCCAGTCGAGCGTCTCGGACACCGACGGCGCTTTGCGCAGCTCGATCGTGCGCAGCGAGCGCACGATGCGCGCCACCTGGTCGGCCAGCTCCTCGCTGATGCCCGGCACCTTGGCCCGCACGATCTCGCGCTCGCGCTCGAGGTCCGGGTAGTCGATGTGGAGGAAGAGGCAACGACGCTTGAGCGCCTCGGACAGCTCGCGGGTGTTGTTGGAGGTGAGGAACACCATGGGCAGCTGGGTGGCCCGCACGGTGCCGAGCTCGGGGATCGACACCTGGTACTCCGAGAGGATCTCGAGGAGCAGCGCCTCGGTCTCGAGCTCGACGCGGTCGACCTCGTCGACGAGGAGCACCACGGGCTCGGTGGCCCGGATCGCCTCGAGCAGCGGGCGGGTCAGCAAGAAGTCCTCCGAGAAGATGTCCTCCTCGAGCTCGGACCAGCTCGGCCCCTCGGTCTCGCCCTTGCCGTGCTCGCCGGCCTGGATCCGCAACAGCTGCTTGCGGTAGTTCCACTCGTAGAGCGCCTTGGACTCGTCGAGGCCCTCGTAACACTGGAGGCGGATGAGCCGCGCCCCGGTCAGCTCGGCCACCGACTTGGCCAGCTGCGTCTTGCCCGTGCCCGCCGGCCCCTCGACCAGGACGGGCTTGCCCAGCCGGTCGGCCAGGTAGACGACGCCGCTGATGGAGTCGTCGGCCAGGTAGCCGACCTGGGCCAAGCCGCCGCGCACCGTATCGAGGGACTCGAAACGGGGGGGCCCGCTCCGCTCGGGCAACCCCAGGGCGCCGTTCGTCGTCTCGCTCACGCGCGTACCTGCCCGTCGCCCCGCACGACCCACTTCAACGTCGTCAACTCCCTCACTCCCATCGGCCCGCGCGCGTGGAGCTTCTGGGTGGAGATGCCCACCTCCGCGCCGAGCCCGAGCTCTTCGCCGTCGACGAACCTCGTCGACGCGTTCACCAATACCGCCGCCCCGTCCACCTCCGCCACGAACCGGTCCGCCGTCCCCACGTCCGAGGTCACGATCGCCTCGGAGTGGCCCGAGCTGTAGCGGGCGATGTGGGCGATGGCGTCGCCGACGTCGTCCACCATCCCGATCGCCACCACCGGCGCCAGGAACTCGGTCGCAAAGTCCTCCTCCAAGGCCGGGAGCGCCTCGGGCAGGTGGGCGCGCACGCGCGCATCGGCCCGGATCTCGACGCCCGCCGCAATGAGCGACTCGGCCAGCCGCGGCAGGAACCCGGCGGCGACGCCCTGGTGCACGAGGATGGTCTCGACCGCGTTGCAGACGCCGAAGCGGTGCGTCTTGGCGTTCACGGCCAGGTCGTGCGCCATGGCCAGGTCGGCCGCGCCGTCGATGTAGATGTGGCAATTGCCATCGCCGTCGAGGACGTACGGGACGGTGGCGTGCTCGACGAGTGACGCGATCAGCGCCGGCCCGCCACGCGGGATGAGGCAGTCGACGTACCCGCGGAGCCGCATGAAGGCGATGGCCGTCTCGTGCGAGGTCTCCTCGACCAGGGCGACGCTGTCGGAGGGCAGCCCGGCCTTGACGGCGGCCCGGCGCAGGAGCGCCACGACGGCGCGGTTCGACTCGAGGGCGGACGACGAGCCGCGCAGGAAGGCAGCGTTGCCGGCCTTGAGGCAGAGCCCGGCGGCGTCACTCGTGACGTTCGGGCGATTCTCGTAGATCACGCCGACGACGCCCAGGGGCACCCGCACCCGGGTCACGCGCAGGCCGTTCGGGCGCACCCAGCCCTCGGTCACCTCGCCGACCGGGTCGGGCAGCCCGGCCACCTTGCGCAGCCCGCCCGCCATGGCCCGCACCCGCGTCTCGGTCAGGCGCAGCCGGTCCCGGGCCGCCTCGACCATGCCGGCAGCCTCGGCCCGTTCCAGGTCGGCCGCGTTGGCCTCCACCAGCGCACCCCACTCCTCGTCGAAGAGGTCGGCGGCCAGGCGCAGCGCGTCGTCGCGGGTCGAGCTCGTCGAGCGGGCGACCACCCGGGCGGCCGCCTGGACGCGGCCCGCGAGCTGCTCCAACGCGGGTGAGGTCACCGGGTCAGGTTACAAGGACCAGGTCGTCACGATGGACGACGACCTGGCTGCGCCGGCCCATCCACTCCTCCTTCGTGGCCGCCGGCACCCGGACCAGGCCCTTGGCGAACACCTGGCCATCGGGGCCCGCGATCTCGACCGCGTCGGTGGGCCCGAAGGTCCCGGTGCAGCCGACCACGCCGGCGGCGAGCAGCGAACGACCGCGCCCGGTCAGGGCGTCCCGCGCCCCCTCGTCGACGCGGAGGCTGCCCGAAGCGCCGAGCGCGAACGCGATCCAGAGCTTGCGCGCCGACAGGCGGCTCTCCCGCGCCCGGAACACCGTGCCGACCCCGGCCTCGCCTGCGATGGACGCAGCGAGGACCCCGGGGCGGCCGGCGTCGGCGATCACCGTGCGCACGCCCGACCAGGTGGCCATCTTGGCCGCGGCCAGCTTCGAGGCCATGCCGCCGCTGCCGGCCGCGCTGCCCGGCCCGCCGGCCAGGCGCTCGAGCTGCTGGTCGATCTCGACGACCTCCTCGATGAGCGAGGCCTCGCGGTCGCGGCGCGGGTCGGCGGTCAGCAGCCCGGGCGCGTCGGTCAGCAGCACGAGGAGCTGGGCACCGACGAGGTGCGCCACCAGCGCGGCGAGCCGGTCGTTGTCGCCGAAGCGGATCTCCTCGTCGGCCACGGCGTCGTTCTCGTTGACCACCGGCACGACCCCGAGGTCGACCAGGTGGTGCAGCGTCCCGCGCGCGTGGAGGTACTGCGTGCGGTGCACGAAGTCGAGCGGCGCGAGCAGGACCTGTCCGGCCAGCGTGCCGTGCGGATCGAGCCCGTCCTGCCACAGCCGCATCAGGCGGTGCTGGCCTACGGCGGAGACGGCCTGCAGCACAGCCGGGTCGGACGGGCGTTGCCCGTCGCCGCCGAGCGCGGCCCACCCGGCCGCGATGGCGCCCGAGCTCACGACCACGACGGTGTGCCCGTCGTGGCGGGCGGCGACGATCTCGTCGCCCAGGCGCGCCACCGTCTCGGCCGTCACGGACGACGACCCGACCTTGACGACCGCGATCACGCGATCACGTCCTCGCCCCAGGTAAAGGTCATGGTGCCGACGGTGACCTCGTCCCCGTCGCGCACGCCGGCACGGGTCAGGGCGCGGTCGACCCCGAGGCGGCGCAACCGGCGCACCGCCTCGGCCTGGGCGCCGTCGTCGGTGAGGTCGGAGAACGCCACCGCCCGCTCGGCGGCGCGGCCCACCACGAGCCACGCCCCGACGCCGGTCTTCTGCACGTCGACGCCGTCGGCGGCGGGCCGGTGGATGATCACCTCGCCGTTGCCGATCGCCGCGCCCGCGGCCAGCTCGGCCCGGGCCGCCTGCACCAGCACGGCCAGGCGGTCGACCAGGGGGCCGACCCCAGCGCCGGTGGCCGCAGAGAAGACCAGGTCGCACAGCCCCTCGCCCTCGGCGTCGCCGCCGACCGCGACGAGGTCGGCCTTGCTGCCCGCGATCACGCGCGGGCGCTCGAGTAGCTCGGGCCGGTACGCACCGAGCTCGGACAGCAGGACCTCGAGCTGTGCGGCCGCCGGCACGCCGCCGGCCAACGGGGCGCCGAGGTCGAGGAGGAGGACGAGCGCACGCGCCCGCTCGATGTGCCGCAGGAATTGGTGCCCGAGGCCGCGGCCACCCGACGCGCCCTCGACCAGTCCGGGGATGTCGGCCATGACGAACTCCGTGCCGTCGTGCGCCCCGCCGACGCGCACCACGCCGAGGTGCGGCTCCAGCGTGGTGAACGGGTAGTCCGCCACCTTCGGCTTGGCCGCAGACACGGTCGAGATCAGGGTCGACTTGCCCGCGTTGGGGAACCCGACCAGCGCGACGTCCGCCATCAACTTCAGCTCGAGGTCGAGCCAGTACTCCTGGCCCTTCTCACCCTGTTCGGCGAAGGCGGGCGCCCGGCGGCGGTTCGACAAGAAGCGCGCGTTGCCTCGTCCCCCCTGGCCGCCCTCGGCGACCAGGAACCGCGTGCCGGACGTGGCCAGGTCGACGACGACCTCCCCCGCCGGCGCGCGCACGATCGTTCCCACCGGCATGGGCACGTCGATGTCCTTGCCCCGCGCCCCGTGGCGTTTCTGCCCCGACCCGTGCCCGCCGTTGGTGGCGCGGCGGAAAGGGTGGTCCTTGAAGCCGAGGAGCGACGACTCGTTCTCGGTGGCGACCAGCCAGACGTCGCCGCCGTGGCCGCCGTCGCCCCCGTCGGGGCCGCCCCGGTCGACGTGCGCCTCGCGCCGCCACGACACCGCGCCGGCGCCGCCGTCGCCCGCGCGCGCATGCAGTTGGGCCTGATCGACGAAGCCGCGCATAAGGGGGACAGCCTAGGAGGCGAGCAATCGACGGGCGCGCTGGGCCACCTCGACCCGCGCTCGCTCCTCGTCGATGTGCGTGCAGCGGCCGGCTTCGACCACGCACGAGCCGCCGACCCAGACGTCGCTCACCAAGTAGCCGGCGCCGGCCCACACCAGGTGCCCGAGCAGCTCGGCGTCCGAGACCGCCGGCGTGAAACGCGGATCGTCGGTGCGCAGGCGGATCAGGTCGGCCGGCCGACCCACCTCGAGCGCGCCGACCGGAAGGCCCAGCGCCGCCCCGCCGCCCCTTGTCGCCAGGCGCAGCGCCGTCGCGGTGCTGACGGCGCCGGGGTCGCCGGCCACGGCCCGGGCCAGGAGCGCGGCCAGCCGCATCTCGTCCCACAGGTGCAGGTCGTCGTTGGAGGCGGGGCCGTCCGTGCCGAGCCCGACCCGAACCCCGGCCTCGAGCAGGCGCTGGAGAGGGGCGATGCCAGAGCCGAGCTTGCCGTTGGACCCCGGACAGTGCGCCACCGCCACGTCGTGCTCGGTCAGGAGGGCGACGTCGTCGTCGTCCAGCCACACGGCGTGGGCGGCCAAAACGCGTCCGTCGAGCGCGCCGGCCTCGGCCAGCAGCGCCGGCGCGCTCATGCCGTACTGGTCGCGCACCACGGCGCACTCGGCCGCGGTCTCCGACAGATGGATCTGGAACAGCGCGTCGCGGCGCTTGGCCTCGGCGGCGATGGCGCGCAGCCCCTCTGGCGGCACGGTGTAGGCGGCGTGCGGGCCGAAGCCCAGATGCAGGCGGCCTTCGCTCCCCTCCAACGCGTCGAACAGCTCGCAGGCCTCGGCCAGCAGGACCTCCCAGTGCTGCCCCGGCCCGTGGGGCGAGCCCGGCACCTCGAAGATGCCCGGCGTGTAGACGGCCCGGATGCCCGCATCCAGGACCGCCCGGGTGACCGGCGCGGGGTGCCGGTACTGCTCGCAGGTCGTGGTGGTCCCGTTGGTGAGCAGCTCGGCCGCGCCGAGGGTCATGCCCCAGTAGACGTCCTCGTCGTCGAGGCGCGCCTCGCGCGGCCAGACCGACTCGCTCAACCAGCGGTCGAGCGGCAACCCGTCGCCGGCGCTGCGGACGAGCGTCATGGGTGAGTGGCCGTGGCAGTTGACCAGCCCCGGCATGAGCAGGCCGCCGAGCTCGCGGACCTCGGTGCCGGCGCCGGGCGGTTCGGTCCAGGGGTCGCCCACCCACGAGATCAGCCCGTCGGTGACCTCGACCGCCCCGGGAGCGAGGACGGTGTCGTCCGGGTCGACCGTGAAGACGGCGTCGGCGACCAGCCGCAGCGTCACGGCGTATTCGGGGTATCCGGCGTATTCACGGAGTGGTCACGGCGTGCCGACGAACAGCCGGTCGGACAGGTCGCGCGAGACCTGGAGCGCCTCGTCGCCGCCCTCCACCGTCACCTCCACCGTGCCGTCGGTGGCGCGTCCGCCCACGCGGGCGACTGCGCCGGGGATGAAACCGCCCTCGTCGAGCAGCGTCAGCGAGCCGAGGTTCAGCTCGACCTCCTCGCTGACGCGCAGGAGCCGCACCCGCTCCCCCACGTCGACGTCGGCCAGCGGCCGCGTCTCGACGGCGGGTGCCGGCGAATGCGAGCCGGGGATCGGGTTGCCGTGCGGGCAGGTGGCCGGGTCACCGAGCAGCTCGATCAGGCGTGCCTCGACGTCGTCGGAGATCACGTGCTCCCAGCGTCCCGCCTCGCGGTGCACCTTGTGCCACTCGAGCCCGATGACGTCGACGAGCAGGCGCTCGGCCAGCCGGTGCTTGCGCACCACCTTCTCGGCCAGGGCCCGGCCGCTCGCGGTCAGCGACAGCCGCCGGCCGTCGCGCGTGACGTACCCGTCCTCGATCAGACGGTCGAGCATCTCGGACACCGACGGCGCCGAGCGGCCCAGGCGCTCGGCGATACGCGCTTGGATCACCGGGACACCCTCCTCGGCCAGGCCCAGCATCGTCTCGAGGTACTCCTCGACCGGCGGGTGGAACTCCTGCGGCGCGTGGCCGGGTGCGGCATGTTCAGTCATGGCAATGGTCGGCCGACGGCGGCACGTCGAGCGCCGGGTTGCGGTCGAAGAAGCCAAAGGGGACCAGGGAGAAGCCCGTGTACTCGACCGGCATGACGGGCCAGTCCTCGGGCCGCGGGATGTGGGTGACGCCAAACGAGTGCCACAGCACGATGTCGGTGTCGACGATCGGCCGGTCCCGCGCCGTCCACTCCGGCAGGCCGGCGCCGCCGCGATGCTGGTTGGGGTAGTCACCGGCGGCCCGTCGTTCCTCGGGGTCGAACGGCGTGACCCACAGGTTGTGCGAGGCGAACGCGGCGCGCTGGCCCACGGTCGAGTCGGGATGGGCCAGCAGCGTGGGCGTCGACGCCGGCAACAGCTTGTACGAGGTGGGCTCGCCGACGCCGTTGCGCATCGAGCGGTTGGCGATGCGCCAGCTGCGGCTGCGCGAAGGGTCGACGTCGCGCCGGGCGGCCAGCTCGGAGTCGAGCAGCGTGGCCGTCGTGCCGAACACGTTGCCCCATGGGTTCTCGGGCGTGCCGGGCGGACCGGCGCCGGACGCGTCGACCTCGAAGACCGAGTTGTCGCTTCCGTCGACCTCGATGTCGAGGCGGACGTTGAAGAGATGCTGGTGGTACGGCGCCGCCAACCCGGGCGCCACCATCTTGGCGTGGTCGCCGGCGTCGCCGTTGGCGACGGCCATGGTCGACATGATCCCCGTCAGCTTCACCTCGAGCTGCATGGTGCCGTCGAGGTAGAAGTACCAGTAGAAGCCGTACTCGTAGTTGCCGACCGTGGCGATGGAGCTCACGACGAGGCGCCGCGACCGGCGTACCTCGGTCCGGCCCGAGACCATGTCGTTGTGCTTCCAGAGGATGCCGTAGTCCTCCTCGTGCATGCAGATGGCGTTGGGGCGGGTGCGCGGCTTGCCCCGCTCGTCGGCGAAGACGTCGTCGAAATAGCGGATCTCGCCGAGGCAGTCGCACCCGAGGGTGAGCGAGTTGGCCATGCGGCCGAGGCCCCACTCGCCGGCGTCGAAGGCACTCTTCCAGGCGTGCATGGGTCCGGGGTGCCCGTAGGGCACGACCATCTCGCTGACCGAGGCGCGGAACAGGACCGGCCGGACACGGCCGCCGTCCTCGTAGCCGACCGTGTAGATCACCAGCCCCTCGAGCGGGTCCATGCCGACGCGCAGCGACCAGTTCTGCCAGCGCACGAGGTTGCCGTCTATTTCGAAGCTCGGGCCCTCGGGCTGGGTGATCTCCAGCGGCTTGAGGTCCGTGCGCAGCGGGCCGTTGTCCTCGGGGTAGTAACTGCCGGACTTGGGCGGCAACGGCACGACGCCGAGGTCGACCACCTCGAGGACCTCACCGCGGCCCATGTCCACGAAGGCGAGAAGCCCCTCGAGCGGGCGCGCGTAGCCGTTGTCGTCGGGCGACTCGCGCAAATAGGCGAGGCAGCGCGTGATGCGCCGGCCCTCCTCGTGCGCCAGCCCGAACGTACCGGCCGGCCACGGGTCGATCTGGACCAGGGAGCGATCGACGATCCCCCGGCGATCCAGCGCAGCGTTCCACTCGGGGTGCTCGTGCAGGGCCGCCAGCACGAGGATCGACTCTTCCATCTGCAGGGGCGGCCGTACGTCGCGCACGATCTCCCAGCGATCCACCTCGCGGCGCGTCACCGACACGATGACCTCGGTGACGTCGTCTACCGGTCCCTGGAGCAGGACGATGCGGACGCACCGGTCGACCTGGACCAACTCGCCGCGGTCGAAGGCGCGCACCAGCTCCTTGGGCGGGTCGCACAGGCCCACATAGGCGAAGCGGAGCACCTCGTTGGGCACCTCGGCCCGTCCACTGGCAAAGACGATCTCGCGGGCGGCCGTGATCTCGTCACCCGACAGCGGGGCCAGGGGATGCAGGACCGGAGGAGCGGCGGGAGGAGCCGGGGTGGAGGGCATGCCCGTTCGATGTTACGCGGCCTGCGCCGGGTCACCCTCTACAGTCAGCGCATGGACGATGCGGCCAAGCGGGCGGGCCACAGCGCCCGGGAGCTCGCCCGACGCATCGGGATCGAGCACCACGACGTACTGGTCGTGCTCGGCAGTGGCCTCGTGGGCGTCGCCGAGCTGCTCGGGGCCGAGGAGGACTGGGTACCGCTCGACACGCTCCCTTTCTTCCCCACCTACACCGCGGCCGGGCACCACGCCTACGGCTGGTCGGTCGTCCTGGGCGGGCAACGCCTCCTCGTCTTGGGGGGGCGCAGCCACCTGTACGAGGGGATCGAGCCGGCCGAGGCGGTGCACCCGCTGCGCACCGGGATCGCCGCGGGGTGCTCCACGGTGATCCTCACCGCCGCGGTGGGCGGCATCCGCGAGGACCTGACGACGGGCCGCGTCATGGTGCTCGAGGACCAGCTCAACCTCACCGGGCGCAGCCCGCTGATCGGCCCGTCCTTCATCGACATGGTCGACGCCTACTCGCCTGCACTGCGCGAGCTGGCCCTGGGCACCCCGGACCCGGCGGCGACCGCTGCGCTGGCGGAGCGGCCCGGCGTCTACGCGCAGCTCCCCGGACCGCAGTTCGAGACGCCCGCCGAGATCCGCATGCTCAAGATGCTGGGTGCTGACGTGGTGGGGATGTCGATGGCGCTCGAGACGGTCGCGGCCCGAGAGGCGGGCGTCGACGTGCTCGGCCTGGCCGTCGTCACCAATCCGGCCGCCCAGGTAGAGGCGCCGATGAGCGAGTTGGCGGCGATCGCCTCGGTCGGGGCGGCCGCCACGCCTGCCGTGGCCGCCGTCGTGCGGCACGTCGTAGGCTCGCTGCCGTGACGAACTTGGTGGAACCGGCCGGCGTCGACCACGTCGCGATCAACGTGCCCGACGTGCCCGGCGGGATCACCTTCTACACCGAGACGATGGGCCTGGTGCAGAACCACACCCGGCCCGACTTCGGCTTCCCCGGGGCCTGGCTCGATACGGCCAGCGGGCAGCAGGTGCACCTGATCGAGGCGGAGGTGCCGCAGAACGTCGGCCAGCACTTCGCGCTCGTGTTCGACGACATCGGGGCCGCCGTGGCCGCACTGCGCGACCGCGGCCTGAAGGTGAGCGATCCCGTGCCGGTGGGGACAACGGGACGCCAGCAGGCGTTCACGGCTGACCCCTGGGGCAACGGGATCGAGCTGCACCAGCGCTCGCCCTGAATCGTCCTGAACTGAGACTGAGCCCGCGGGACGCGGCGCCGCGAACAATCGAACAGGCCTCGACGAGGCCCGCAAGCGGAACCAGTTAGTCGGTGAGGACGCTCACGTGCTTGCGGCCGCGGCGCTCGCCGAACTTCACCAGGCCGTCGGCCGTGGCGAACAGCGTATCGTCGCCACCGATGCCGACGTTGGTGCCCGGGTAGACCTTCGTGCCGCGCTGGCGCACGATGATGGAGCCGGCGGTCACCGCGGCGCCGTCGAAGCGCTTCACACCGAGGCGCTGCGCGTTCGAGTCGCGGCCGTTACGGGTTGACCCGCCACCCTTGGTCTTGGACATCTCTGGTTCCTCGGCTTTCGGCTTCTCGGACTCGGACTACTTCGCCGTGATAGCGGTGATCTCCAGCGTGGCGTAGTGCTGGCGGTGACCCCAGCGCCGGCGCTGGTTCGACTTGGACTTGTACGTCATGGCGTTGATCTTGGGGCCGAGCTCCTCGCCCACCACCTTGGCCGTGACCGCGGCCCCCGCCAGCTGCGCGGGCGTGGCCAGCACGGTCGAGCCGTCGACCACCAAGACGGGCTCGAGCGACACCTCGGCGCCCACCGGCTGGCCCAGCAATTCCACGCGGACGCGCTGGCCCTCGGCCACACGCTCCTGCTTTCCTCCGGACCTGATCACGGCGTACATAAGCGGGAGATCCTAGCGCATCAGCGCAGGACGGAATCGTCGAGGGTGACCCCCCGGCCCCCGCAGACGGCGCACTCGGTGGACAGGGTCTCGAGCAGTCCCTCGGAGACCCGCTTGCGGGTCATCTCGACGAGGCCCAGCTCAGAGATGTCGAAGACCTGGGTGCGCGTCTTGTCGCGGGACAATGCGTTCCGCAGCGCCCCCGCCACCTTGTCCCGGTTCTCCCGGATCTCCATGTCGATGAAGTCGATCACGATGATGCCGCCGATGTCGCGCAGGCGCAGCTGGCGCGCCACCTCCTCGGCCGCCTCGAGGTTGTTGCGGTAGACGGTCTCCTCGAGGTTGGTCTTGCCGACGTTCTTGCCCGTGTTGACGTCGATCACCGTCAACGCCTCGGTGCGCTCGATGATGAGCGAGCCACCCGACGGCAGCCACACCTTGCGGTCGAGCGCCTTGTGCAGCTGTTCGTGCACGTGGTAGCGCTCGAAGATCGGCAGCCCTTCCGCCTCGGTGTCGTAGAACTCGACCCGCTCGGCCAGCTCCGGGCTCACCGCCGTGACGTAGTCGCGCACCTCCTCGTAGAGCGCCCGGTCGTCGATCACGACGCCCCGGTACTCGGCGCTGAGCTCCTCACGCAGGATGCGCACCGCCAGGTCGGGCTCGCGGTAGAGCAGGCCCGGCGCGTTCGACCTCTTGGCCTCCGCCTCAATGGCGTTCCACTGCTCGACGAGCGTCGTGACGTCGCGCTGGAGCTCCTCGGCGGAGACACCCTCGGCCGCGGTGCGCACGATCATGCCGTGCCCGGCCGGCTTGACCTCGTCGATGATGCGGCGCAGCCGCCGCCGCTCGGTGTCGCCGAGGCGCTTGGAGATCCCGAAGGCGCTCGAGTTCGGCACCAGCACGGCGAAGCGCCCGGGCAGCGAGACCTCCTGGGTCAGCCGGGCGCCCTTGGCGCCGATGGGGTTCTTGGTGACCTGGCACAAGATGGTCTGGCCGGCCTTCAGCACGTCCTCGATCCGGGGCTGCTGCGACGACCCGCCCTCGATGTCCTCCTTGTCGTAGCGCACGTCGCCCCGGTACAGCACGGCGTTCTTGGGGATCCCGATGTCGACGAAGGCGGCCTCCATGCCAGGCAGCACGTTCTGCACCCGACCCCGGTACACGTTGCCGTCGATCTGGTTCGTGTCGTCGGCGGCTCGGGACACGTAGTGCTCGACGAGCGAACGGCCCTCGAGCATGGCGATCTGGGTCATGTCCGGCTGCACGTGGACGCACACCAGGTAGCGGCCGACCTGCCGCGAACGCCGCTCGCGTCCGCCGCTGCGCCGACGCCCACGCGCCGGCTTGTCGCCGACGCCGTCGCCGTCTTCCGTTTCGTCGGTCTGCCGGGGGGCGGCTCCAAGGGGCCCGGCCACGTCGGTGTCGCCCTCCTTCGGCGCGGTGGCGCCGGGCCGTACCAACGGGACGACCGGTGCGGTCGCGGTAGCGGCCACTGGCTTCGGCGGAGGCGGCGCGGCCGGCGCCGGCCGGGTGTCGCCGATCTTGGGCTTGGGCCGCGCCGGGCGCGGTGCTGCCGGAGGGCTAACGCTCTCCGCGCCCTCCGGGGGTCGACCCTCCGGAGGGTGATCCTCCGGGGACTGGCTGAATTCGGTCTCTGACATGAGGGTGGTCCCTCCTTGCGTCCTGTGTCGCGCCGGCGCCGGTGTCGGGACCGCTCAGAGGGAGCGGCTCGAACCGTGCGCCGTCACGCTCGATCCATTGATGCGTTCGCCAAGCCCTGCCCGGCACCGCATCGGTGCCCAGGGCCATCGTGAGATCACCTGGCCGGACGCTACGCGGGTGCGTAGCAAGTTCCGCCCGGAGGCGACCGAGGGGGCCGGCGGTGGACAGCGCCAGGATGGCGGGGCGGATGTCGTCGTCGGTCGGACGACCTTTCCGCTCGCGCCGGATGATCAGGGTCGGAGCAGCGAGCAAAGTCTCCACTCGCTCCAACAATTCCTCACCAGGCACGCCGAGCACCTCCAGCTCCCAATCACACGATGCTACCTCCTGCTGGAGCGAACCCTCCGCCTCATCGACAAACGCAGCGACCTGGACCTCGATGCCTTCGGGGAGCAGGGCGCTGAGGGCCTTGGGCAGGTCCGTCACGGCCGCCATGTCCGGCCCACCGGGGCCCAGGTGCAGCTCGAGGTACTCACCGTGGGACTCGCACCCCGTGGGCAGCGCCAGCCCGAAGCTGACGAGCGGGTGGGGCACGAAGCCTTGGGAGTAGGCCAGGGGCAGGCCGCTGCGCCGGAGGGCTCGCTCCCACATCCGGGCCACGTCGCGGTGGCTCGTGAAGCGGATCTTGCCCGCCTTGGAGAAGCGGAGGCGCAGCCGGCGCGACTCAGGTGGCACGGCTGACGAGCTGGACCGGAATCCGGTGGCCCTCGCTGAGGTCCTGGCCCGTGCCCTGGCTCCCACCGGCGGGGGGGATGGGGGACGCCACGACGTGCTCGAGGCCGAATTCGGTGCAGGCGCCGCAGTCGTAGCACGGCGTCCAGCGGCAATCCTCGACCGCCACGCTGGCCAGCGCATCCTGCCAGTCTCCCCACAAGAAGTCGCGGTGCAGGCCGGCCGAGATGTGGTCCCAGGGCAGCGCCTCGTGTTCGTCGCGGTCGCGGTGGCACACCTCTTCCAGGCTCAGCCCCTCCGCCGCGAGCGCGTCCTCCCACAGCGAGAGATCAAAACGCTCGGACCATTCCTGGAAGGTGCCGCCGGCGCGCCAGACCCGCTCGATCACCGCACCCATCCTCCGGTCGCCGCGACTCGCCAGCCCCTCGGCCACCGAGGCCGACGGTTCGTGCCAGCGGATGGTCAGCCCGCGGGCGCGCCGGGCCTCGTTGCGCAGGAGCACCACCTTGCGCTCGAGCTCGGCCACGGTGTCCATCCCGTACCACTGGAACGGCGTGTGGGCCTTGGGCACGAAGCCCCCCACCGACGCGACCACGGTGACCGACTTGTGATAACGCCGGCCGATCTCGGAACACCGAGCCCCGAGCTCCGCAATGCCGAGCACGTCCTCGTCGCGCTCGGTCGGCAGGCCGATGAGGAAGTACAGCTTGACCCGGCGCCAGCCCTGGCTGAAGGCCGAATCGACCGCGCCGTAGAGGTCCTCCTCGGTGATGAGCTTGTTGATCACCGTCCGCATGCGCCAGGTGCCGCCCTCGGGGGCGAACGTGAGCCCGGTGCGGCGCACCTTCTGGATCTCCGCCGCGGTCCCCACGGTGAACGCATCCACCCGCAGCGAGGGCAGGCTGACCGAGACCCGGCCGTCGTGGCTCGGGTCGTTCACGATGTCGCGCACCGTGTCCTCGAGCCCGGAGAAGTCGGCGCTGGACAGCGACGTCAGCGCCACCTCGTCGTGCCCGCTCCACTCCAGCCCACGCTGCACCATCTCGCGCACCTGCGCCGCCGGCCGTTCGCGCACCGGGCGCGTGATCATGCCCGCCTGGCAGAACCGGCAGCCGCGCGTGCAGCCGCGGAACACCTCGACGTTGAGCCGGTCATGGACGACCTCGGTCAGCGGGACGAGCGGTCGCCGCGGGTAGGGCCATTCCGCCAGGTCGCGCACCGTTCGCTTGGTGACCTCCGGCGGCACGCGGTCGTCCCGCGGCGCGGTGGCGGCCAGACGGCCGTCGGCGTACTCAGGATCGTAGAGTGCCGGCACGTAGACGCCTTCGATCTCGGCCAGCGCGCGCAGCAACGCGTCCCGTTGGCGGTCTCCCGCCGGCGTCGCGGCGCGCCAGGCCACGATGGCCGCGTGCATCTCCCCCACCACTTCCTCGCCGTCGCCGAGCACGAACGCGTCGACGAAGTCGGCGAGCGGCTCGGGGTTGAAGGCGCAGTGACCCCCCGCCACCACGAGCGCATCGTCGGGGGCACGGTCGCGCGCGTGCACCGGCAGGCCGGCCAGGTCGATCAGGTTGACCACGTTCGTGTACACGAGCTCGGCCGAGAGGTTGAAGGCCAGCACCTCGAACGCTTCGGCCGGCAGGTGCTGTTCGACGCTGAAGAGGGGGATCCCGGCGGCGCGCATGGCGGCCTCCATGTCCACCCATGGCGCGTACGCCCGTTCGGCGACGGCGTCGGGGCGCTCGTTCAGGATCTCGTAGAGGATCTGGAGCCCCTGGTTGGGCAGGCCGATCTCGTACGTATCGGGGTACACGAGCAGCCACGCCACCTTGTCCGGACCGTGCTGGGGGTACTGCGCACCCTGCTCACCGCCGATATAGCGGGCCGGCTTCGCCACCTTGTGCAGCAGGGCCTCAATCTGCGGCCAGAGGGTCTCCATCTCGCCTCAACCGTAGGCGACGCTCAGCCGCCCACCGTCGTCGTGCTGGTCGTGGTGCTCGAGGTGCCCTTGGTGGTGGCCGTCGTGGTCGTCGGCACCGAATCGCTCGGCGGGCTCGACGGCGTCGGCATCTTGACGGGTGAGTTGATTTGGGCCTGGTTGCCCGCGATGTAATCGAAGATCGTGCGCACGAGCGGCGCCGCGGCCGACGCGCCGTACCCGCCTTGTCCGATCACTGCGAGCACCAGGTACTGGGGGTTCGGGTTCGGTCCGAACGCAACAAACCAGCTGTTGGGCTCCTGGTTCGCCTGGTTCGACGCGGTGCCCGTTTTGCCGGCCAGGTTCCACGAGGAGGGGAACCCGACAAAGTCTTGGAACGCGGTGCCGTTTTGGTTCGAGATGACGCCCTCGAGGCCCTGGAGGATCGCCGAGTAGTTGGTCGGTGAGATCGCCACGTGTCCCGTTGTCTTGGGTGCGATCTTGTCGACCACCTTCCCCGTCGTCGGGTCCACCACTGCCGCGGCCACTTCGGGCGCGTAGCGGGTGCCGCCGTTCGCAAAGGTCGCGTAGCTCACCGCTTGCTCGATCGGCGTGAGCACGGTCGCGCCCTGGCCGAATGCCATCTCGATGTTGTCGCCCGTGTACCACGAGGTGGTCGGGAAGTTCGTCGGTGACGCTTGATGCAGCTTGAGGCGAGTCGTCTGGCTGTCGATCCGACCCTGAGCCTCGCCGGGGAGGTCGATGCCGGTGATCGTCCCCTCGCCGTATTGGGTGCCCTCGTTTTGGATGGCGTCGAGTCCGTACTGACCTCTGTCGTTGTAGAACAAATACCCCAGGTTGTAGAAGAACGAGTCGGACGACACGGTCAGGGCGCCCGAGATGTTGTACTCGCCGGTGCCGTCTCCTGGGTTGTCGCTCAGAGAGCATCCCTGCGTGCTCTGCACACCTGGTGCCGGGCAGCCGGGAATCTTAAAACCCCCGGTGTCGTTGTAGTACTGGCCCGGGGTCCAAATTCCGTCCTGGAGTGCCGCGGTTGCCGTGACGAGCTTGAAGGTCGAGCCCGGTGTGTAGAGGCCCTCGATGGCGTTGTCATTCGCCGCCCCGCTCTGGAGCAACGCGTTGTAGTTCGCGGTCGAGATGCCGCCCACCCATTGACTCAGGTCGTAGCTCGGATAGGAGGCAATGGCATCGATAGCACCGGTCTGCGGGTTCATGACCACGACGGCGCCGTTCGGGGCTGCCGGGTATCGCCCGTCGATTCCGTCGAATGTGTGGCGATCGTTCAGGATCTGCTGCTGCAGCGCTTGCTGCACGTACTGCTGGAGTTGGGTGTCGACGTTGAGGACAACCGTGTCGCCGATCTTGGGCGCCGTCGTACTTAAGGTGCCCACCACGGTGCCGCCGGCGTCGACGCTGAGCGCCTGGCGGCCGTCAACGCCCCGCAAATACGGCTCGTATTTCGCTTCGATCCCCGCCAGGCCAATCTGACTGCCCTGCGTGTACCCCTGGCTGGGATGCGCGGTGAGATAGCTTCCCGAAATGTTGCCGACGTAACCAAGGATATCCGTGCCGGTGGTTCCGCCCTGGGGATAGCTGCGCTCGGTGATTGACTGCGCACTCACTCCGGGAAAGCTGGCCGGATGAGTTTGGAGATCCAGCACCGTGGCTGGCGACACCCCTACGGCCACCGGGACCGGCTCATAGGGGCTGTATTTCGGATTGTTGAGCGACGACTCGACCTGCTGCGGCGTTTGGCCGACGAGGGCGGCCACCTTGCCCACGATGCCGGGGCTCAGTTTGGCCTCCGATTGTGAGAGAAGGATCTCCTCTTGCGGCACGTTGGTGACCAGCACCGTGTTGTTGCGGTCGACGATGTCACCGCGCGGCGCGGCAATGCTGACGACTCGGACTTGGTTACGTGTCACGGCTGCGGCGTACGTCTTGCCCTCCACAACCTGGAGCGTCCAAAGTCGCAACACGAGGACGCCGAAGAGCACGAGCATGACGACCCCGACGATGCGCAGCCGGAGATTTGGGCGCGACTGTTCTTCCTCTGGAGAGCCGACCAGTGACGCGACATTGACGCCCTTACGCGGCCGCATGCGTGGCTGACGCGCCGCACTGCGCCTGGACCGGCGTGCATGCCTCGTCACGGGCTTCGGGTGCAGCCGGTCGCCCCGGATCGGGTGGCGGAGGGTGCGCCTCACCAGATTCGAGAGTCCGTCTGCGCCGAGACCAGTGAACGCCGATTGTTCTCCCCGGCGAGGGCCCAGCGCATGAAGCGGCTGACTGGGAGCACGAGGATGACGCTCGAGAGACCCACCACCAAGAAGAGCGAGAGAAAATTGATCTGCACCATTTGGTCCTGGCCGAGGATCGCGCCGAGCACGGCGAACAGCATGTCCGCTGCGACGCTTCCCGCGAGCGCGGCCACTGGCTTGAGCCAGGCGGCCCGCGGATCGACGGCCTTGGTCAGTGCACCCGTGGCGTAGCCGAGCAGGCAGCCGACCAGGGCCGATAGACCGAAAGGCGTGGGGAGCACGAGGTCGAAAGCCAGACCGGCCCAGAATCCGACGATGGCGCCGGTCTCCGGACCGTCCATGAGGGCGGCGCTGATGGGGATCAACCAGAGCAAGTCCGGGTGGGCGCCGCCGAGACGCAGCGCCACCATCACCGTCTGTTGCACCATCAACACCACGAAAATCAGCAAGGTCACGCGGACCACCGAGCGCGCCGTCATGTCGGGGGCACCCACTGCACGACGTCCACGTAGGACAGCTCGCTGAGGTTGGCCGACGGTTCCACCGTGATCGATTCCTGACTGGCGCCGGCCGCCGTGTGGAAGTTCGACACCGTCGCGACGGGGATCCCGGCCGGGTACTCGGCGGCGTTGAGCCCGCTCGTATAGAGGTGCTCGCCCTTGCGCACCGGCGTATGCGGTGGCACCAGGTCGGCCGTCAGGTCACTGCCGGGTCCCTGTCCATCGACGATGGCGGTGTACAGATTGCCGGGACCGAACGTCACCCCGACCTTGGACTGGCCGTCCGTGATGAGCCGCACGACGCACGTGTGGTGAAACGACTGAATCACTTGGCCAACGAGACCGCCCGCGCCCACGACGGGGTAGCCCACGTCCACGCCGTCGGCCCGTCCCTTGTCGAGAGTGATCGTCGCGGTGAAGTTGGACGAGTACTCGTCTTGCGTCTGCGCGGTGACAACGGGAAGCGACGGGAGGAACGGAAGATTCTCGAGTTGCGTCAATTGGCGCAACTGATTCTGCTCAAACCCTCGCTCGGCCTGCGTGGCTCGGAGTTGGCCGATCGCCTTCTGCAACTGTTCGTTCTGCGATTGCACCGCGCCGTAGTCAAAGGCGCCCGCGAAGAAGTTGCCGATAGGGCTGATGAGATCGACCACTCCCTGGCGCAACGGCGAGTAGACGTCGTTCGCCGCCGACTTGATGCCCGAAGTCAGGCTGTGCGTCCGACCGTTGAGGTCGAGCGAGATCAGGGAGAGCGAGACGACGACGAGGACGATGACCGTCAGCGTGCGGCGCGACCGCCGGGACCGGGCCACCCAGGAGAAACCTGATACGTCAGCGCGTGGAGGTGGTGATCAGCACCCGCTTCAGCGCTTCGAACTCTTCCAGGCACTGGCCGCTGCCTATGGCGACGCAGTTCAGGGGGTCACGGGCCACCACGATGGGCATCCCGGTCTCGTGCTGGAGGCGTGCCTCGAGCCCGTGCAGCAGGGCACCGCCGCCCGTCAGCACGATCCCTTGCTCCATGATGTCGGCCGCCAGCTCAGGGGGCGTCCGGTCCAGGGTCACCTTGACGGCGTCGATGATCGCCGACACCGGCTCCTCAATGGAGCGGCGAATCTCCTCGGTCGAGACGACGATGGTCTTGGGCAGACCACTCACGAGGTCGCGGCCGCGAATTTCCGCATGCAGCTCTTGCTCCAGCGGGTAGGCCGAGCCCAACGTGATCTTGATTTCCTCCGCCGTGCGCTCACCGAGAGCGAGGCTGAACTCCTTCTTCACGAACGACACGATGGCGTCGTCGAGCTCGTCCCCACCGATGCGCACGGACTGGCTCGTGACAATGCCGCCGAGCGAGATCACCGCGACCTCGGTCGTGCCACCGCCGATGTCGACGACCATGTTGCCCGTCGGCTCGTGCACCGGCAGGCCGGCTCCGATGGCCGCGGCCATGGGCTCTTCGATGATGTAGGCGCGTCGCGCCCCCGCGTACTCGGCCGCTTCCATGACGGCCCGGCGCTCGACGCCGGTGATCCCCGACGGGACACAGATGACCATGCGGGGCTTGGCGAACCGGCGCTGGTGCACCCGGTGGATGAAGTAGCGGAGCATCTTCTCGCAGATCTCGAAGTCTGCGATCACGCCGTCCTTGAGGGGCCGGATGGCCTGGATGTTCGACGGCGTGCGCCCGATCATCCGCTTGGCCTCGGCCCCCACGGCCAGCGGACGCCCGTCCTTGATGTCGACGGCGACGACGGAGGGCTCGTTGAGGACGATGCCGCGGCCGCGGACGTAGACGAGGGTGTTGGCGGTGCCGAGGTCGACGGCCATGTCACGGCCAAGTAGAGAAAGGCGATTTTCGGCCATAGCTGGAACTCTCCCGAAGGGATGGCGGCGGGCACCGGGGGGGACCGGCGCAGTTGGTGCGCCCACAGGCTACGGGACGGAGCGAACCCTCACAAGGCGGCCGCAGCAGAACTGCATTCTGAGCTGGGCTTCTGCGGCACCTCGGGGTGCCCGAACCGCCGCGACGCTCAGGATGCGAGCGCCGGGAAGAACAGTGCGATCTCCCGCGCCGCAGATTCGTGCGAGTCGGAGCCGTGCACGAGATTCTCGGTGGTCTCGATCCCGAGGTCGCCCCGGATGGTGCCCGGCGGCGACTCGGCCGGGTTGGTCGTGCCCATCATGAGGCGCACCACGGCGTACGTGTCCTTCGGACCCTCGACCACCATGACGAGCGAGGGCGAACGAGTGATGAACGTCACCAGATCGCTGAAGAAGGGACGCTCTGCGTGCTCGGCGTAGTGGTGCTCGGCCACCTCTTTGGTGATGGTGCGGAGCTCGGCCGCCACCAACCGCAACTTTTTGCGCTCGAGGCGCGCCAGGATTTCGCCGGCGAGGCCTCGCTCGACGCCGTCGGGCTTCACGATGACAAGGGTGCGGTCCACGAATTGTCGACACTACACAACGCGGAGACATCGCCGGCCCCGGCGCGACCCGCGTCGCGAGCGGGAGAACCCGTCAGCGCCCCGCGTCCTCCCACGGGACGCTCGAAGCCAGGGCGTCGGCCCGGGCGGCGCCGACGACGTAGAGCGAACCGCCAACCACGACGAGACCGTCGGCGTCCACCATCCCGCGCGCTGTTCTTACCGCGTCGCGCACGTCGGGCTCCTCGTAGACGACCAACCCCAGCGCGCGGCCGGCCTCGGCCACCGCGGCGACGGGCATGGCCCGCGGTGTGTTCGGTTCGCAGGCCACGACGTCGTGCACGCCGGCCGCGGAAAGCGGCTCGAGCATCGCCGACGGGTCGCGCCCGGTCAGCATCCCGACGACCGCGACCGTCGTGCCCTCGACTGCGAACTCCTCGGTCAAGGCAGCACCCAACGCGGCCATGCCCGCCGCGTTGTGCGCGCCGTCGACGAGGAGCAAGGGGCGCCGGCCGAGCACCTCGAGGCGACCCGGGACGCGCACGGCGGCGAAGCCTTCGTCCACCACCTCGGGCGCCAGAGCGTCGTCGAAGAAGGCCTCTGCCGCCGCCAAGGCGACGGCGGCGTTGCTGCCCTGGTGGGCGCCGTGCAGCGGGATCAGGACGTCCTCGTAGCGGCCGCCCGGGGTCCAGAGGGTGACGAGGCGCCCGCCGACGGCCACCCGGTTGGACTCGCAACCGAAGTCCTGCCCGGCCACCCACAGGGAGGCGGCGGCGACCTCTGTGGCCCGCTCCCGCACGATGTCGACCAGCTCAGGGGCCATTTCGCCCACCACAACCCGGCTGCCGGGCTCGATGATCCCCGCCTTGTCCGCCGCGATCCCCTCGAGGGTCGGCCCGAGGACGTCGGTGTGGTCGAAGCTGACGTTGGTCAGGACGGCGACGTTGCCGTGCACCACGTTCGTGCAGTCCCAGGTGCCGCCGAGCCCGACCTCGACGACCATGGCGTCGACCGGCTCGGTGGCGAACCACGACAGTGCCGCGGCGGTGAGCAGCTCGAAACGCGTCGGACGCTCCTCGAGGAGCGGCTCGAGCAGCGCCAGCTCGCCGAGGACCTCCACCAGCGACGCGTCGTCGATCGCCTCGCCATTGCGAGCCAGTCGCTCGGCCACCACGTGAAGGTTGGGGCTGGTGTAGGTGCCAACGGTGAGGCCCTTGGCCAAGAGCAGCATGGTGACCATGGCCGAGGTCGAGCCCTTGCCGTTGGTCCCTGTGATGTGGACCGAGGGGATGGAGTCCTGGGGCTCACCCAAGAGCGCGGTGAGTGCGCGCATGCGGTCGAGGGTGGGCAGGGCCCGCCGGCGCGGCATGTGGGACTCGAAATCGATGTGGGAGTCCAGCCAGGCGAGTGCGTCGTCGACGCTCTCGAAGGGTAGGGACGCCGGCGGATCCACGGCGACCGGTTCCTGACCCGGGTTCGGGACGGGTGCGGTCAGGAGGCGGCGCGGCGCGACCGCGTCGCCTTGACCGGTGCACCCCCGAGCGGCACGAGCGTCGGGGCCACCCGGTCGAGCACCACGGAGCGGTCCACGACGCACTTGCCGACGTCGGTACGGCTCGGGAGGTCGTACATCACGTCGAGCAGCACTTCTTCGAGAATGGCGCGCAGGCCCCGGGCGCCGGTGCCGCGCAACAGCGCTTGCTCGGCGACCGCCTCGAGGGCGTCCGGCGTGAACTCGAGCTCCACGTTGTCGAGAGCGAAGACCCGCTCGTACTGCTTCGTCAGTGCGTTCTTCGGCTCGATCAGGATCTGCACGAGCGCGTCCTTGAACAGCGGCGCCACTGCGCTCACGACGGGCAGGCGCCCGATGAACTCGGGGATGAGGCCGAACTTGATGAGGTCCTCGGGCAGCACGTGGCGCAGGATTTCGCCGTCGTCGCGGTCCTTGCGGTGCACCTCGGCGCGGAAGCCGATGCCACGCTTGCCGATGCGACCCTCGATCAGCTTGTCCAACCCGGCGAAGGCACCTCCGCAGATGAAGAGGATGTTCGTCGTATCGATCTGGATGAACTCTTGGTGGGGGTGTTTGCGCCCGCCCTGTGGTGGCACCGAGGCCGTGGTGCCCTCGAGGATCTTGAGGAGGGCCTGCTGCACGCCCTCGCCCGAGACGTCACGGGTGATCGAGGGGTTCTCACTCTTCCGGGCGATCTTGTCGATCTCGTCGATGTAGATGATGCCGGTCTCGGCGCGCTTGACGTCGTAGTCCGCGGCCTGGATCAGCTTCAGCAGGATGTTCTCGACGTCCTCACCGACGTAGCCGGCCTCCGTCAGCGCGGTGGCATCGGCGATGGCGAACGGGACGTTCAGCATGCGGGCCAAGGTCTGCGCAAGCAGCGTCTTGCCGCACCCCGTCGGGCCGAGCAGCAAGATATTCGACTTCGACAGCTCGACGCCATCCTCTGCCACCGGCGGACCGGCCTGGACGCGCTTGTAGTGGTTGTAGACAGCCACCGAAAGGATCTTCTTGGCGTACTCCTGCCCGACGACGTAGTCGTTGAGGAAGTCGAAGATCTCGCGGGGCTTGGGGAGATCCTCAAAGCTCAGCTCGGTGGACTCGTCACGCTCTTCGGCGATGATGTCGTTGCACAGGTCGATGCACTCGTCGCAGATGTAGACGCCGGGGCCGGCAATCAACTTCTTGACTTGCTTCTGCGTCTTGCCGCAGAAGCTGCACTTGACGAGGTCCCCGCCCTCTCCGAACTTGGCCACCGATCGTTTCTCCCGTCCGTCCGAACTCTGTACGAAGTCCTCGGCGCCTACGCGGCGCCGATGGCCTCGAGTGGGGCAATGCTACGGGCCGTGATCACCTCATCGATCACGCCGTACGTCACCGCCTCCTCCGAGGTCAATACGAAGTCGCGGTCGGTGTCCTGGGCCACCTTCTCCTGGGTCTGCCCGGTGTCCTCGGCGAGCATGCTCGAGAGCAGGTCGCGCATGCGGAGGATCTCCTTGGCCTGCAGTTCGATGTCGCTCGCCTGGCCCTCGACCCCGCCCCACGGCTGGTGCAGAAGGATGCGCGCGTGCGGCAGGGCGAAGCGCTTGCCCTTGGCGCCGGCCGCCAGCAACACAGCCGCGGCCGAAGCGGCTTGGCCGAAACAGAAGGTCGAGACGTCGGCCTTGACGAACTTCATCGTGTCGTAGATGGCGAAGAGTGCGGTGATGTCGCCGCCGGGCGAGTTGATGTAGAGGTGGATGTCCTTGTCGGGCTCCTCGGACTCGAGGAACAGCATCTGGGCACAGACCAGGTTGGCCACCACGTCGTTCACCGGCGTGCCGAGGAAGATGATGCGCTCCTTCAGCAGGCGCGACCAGAGGTCGTAGGACCGCTCACCGCGGTTTGTGGACTCGATCACGCTGGGGACCAGGTAGTCGTAGGCCTGCAATTCGTCCCTGCTCTCGATCTTCACTCGTTCTCCTCATCCTGCTCGACTTCGGCGTCACTCGAAGCATCCAACTTGAGGTCGTCCCGTGAGATCGGGTTGCCCTCGTCGTCGACGAGATCCACGTGCTCCAGCAGCCACTCGAGTGCCTTGCCTTTGCGCAGCTCCGAGCGTACCGCGCCGGTCCGCCCGGCCGTGTCGAGGCGCCGGCGCAACTCGGCCGGGCTGGTGTCCATGCGCTCCGCCATGGTGGCGATCTCGGCATCGAGCTCGTCCTCGCTGAGCGGAAGCTCCTCGGCCTCGACCAAGGCGCGCAGGGCAAGGTCCGATTTGACCGCGGCCTGGGCGTCGACCCGTACAGCGGCAAGCAATTCGTCGGGCGATGTCCCCGTGGCCTGGAAGTACTCGGCCAGTCCGAGCTTCTGGGCCTCCAACCGGTGCTGAAGGTCGTGCAACCGTTCGTTGACCTCGGCGTCCACCAGGACCTCGGGGACCACGTCGTCGGTGACCAGCCCGCTCAGGGCTTCGAGCGCCTTTTGGCGCAGCGCCATCTGCGTCTGAATCAGCTTCACCCGGCGGATGCGGTCCTCGATGTCGGCCCGCAGCTCGGCCACCGTGGCGAACTCGGAGCTCTCGGCGGCCCAGTCGTCGGTCTCGGCGGGCAGCTTTTTGACCTTCACCTCTTTGACGAGCGCTCGGAACGCGATCTGCTCGTCGGGGGTCTGCGGGTTGGCCGCGTCGAAGGCGAGGATGGCGCCGGCCTTGGCGCCGTGGAGCTCCGCGTCGAGCTCTGGCACCACCGTCGCGCTGCCCACTTCGTAGAGATAGTCGTCAACGCCGACGACCTCGGCGTCCGTCGCGTCGTTGCCGTGCAGGTCGATCGTCACCAGGTCACCGTCGATCGCCGGGCGCTCGACCACGTCGAGCTCGGCATCGTTCTCGCGCAGCCGGTCGATCTGTTGCTGCACCTCTTCTTCTTTGACTCCGAGCGCGGGCAACGTGACCTGCAGGCCGTCGTAGCCCGGGATGGAGACGAGTGGCCGTACCTCGACGACGGCGTCGAACGACACGGCGCCGCTGTCCTCGCCGCCGGTGATGTCGATCTCGGGCTGGGCGATGGGGTCGAGCTCGGTGTCGACCACGGCGCGGGCGTAGAAGTCGGGCACGGCCTCGCGTAACGCTTCCGCGCGCAGCGCGCCCGCACCGCCCATGCGAGCCTCGAGCACTCGGCGCGGCACCTTGCCGGGACGGAAACCGGGCACGCGCACCTGCCGCGCCAGCGTCCGCACGACGTCGCCCATGGCTTGATCGAACTCGGGCTCGTCGATCTCCACGGTGAGGCGGACGAGGTTTCCCTCCATTGGCTTTGTGGTGGCACGCATCACGAGCGGACCACTCTACCGGCGATGCCGTAGCGGCAACCGCAGGGCAGAGCGGCACGGTCTCGCGCGCTCAAAACATGAAATTCATTGCGCCGAGGACCTGGCGGCCGACCGCCGCCTCGCCCTCCATTGCGATGCCGCCGGCGGCCTCCACCTGTTCTGCCGTGGCCCGGCCGCAGCCGAGCCGGAGGAAGTCGAGGCTCGACAACGACAGCGTCACCGTGGGGGCGAAGTCGTCGCCGGCCGGCCGTGCCCGCGTGCCCTCGACGGCGACGGTGAAGGCTCGGGCGTCGTCGCCGGGGCCCGAGACGTCGAAGCGCACGGCGGTGCCGTCGGCGCAGCCCGCCTTCTTGCCCACGACGAACGGCATGGCGCCCTGCACCCGGTCGAGCGAGATGGCAGAAGCCCGGTTCCCGCTCCCGCCGGGGCGGTCGAGCGCCCGCCGGGCGTCCTGCTCGTGCACCCAGCTGTCGAAGGCGCGCACCTCCATGAAGACTGCGTAGGGCACCTCGCCCGCCGGGCTCCAGCCGACGACGGCCCACTGGTCCTCCGTCAGCTCGCCCAGTTGTCCGAGCCTGGTGTCGGTCACGTCGACGAACTCGGCCCGCACCACGGAACCGTCGAACGGGCGGCGCACGGCGATCCAGGCCTCGTTCATGGCCGCGAAGTCGTTCTTCACGTGCGCACCCCGAGGTCCGTCCCACGGTGGCGTCGCCTCACCCAGGATGGATCGCTCGATCCCGATCAGATGCGAAAGCTGGTCCTTGACGTCCCATCCCGGGCACTCGGTGGGCACGGCCCACTCGGTGGCCGAAAGCTCGAAACAGGCCTCGGCCAGGCCGCCCCAGGTCTCCCGGAGGGCCTCCGTCGCCCTCAGCCCCTGTTGCCGCCAACTACCGTTCTGACCTGCACCGTTGTCCGTCACGCCCCGAAGGTTACCGGGCCAACATCCGTTGTGGCCGTGCGGCCTTCCGTGACCATCCCCCCTTTTTTGTAACCCTCCCGCTACGTTCGTCAGCCGTCCAAGGCCATCACCAACCAGAGGAGTTGCCATGGCGAATTACGAGGGGTACTGCGTGAAGTGCCGAGAGAAGCGTGAGTTCGACGGTCAAGAAGTCGAGCTCGCCAACGGCCGCCGCGCCGCCCAGGGAACCTGCCCGGTGTGCGGCACCAAGATGAACCGCATCCTGGGCAAGGCGAAGGTCTGATTCCAGCGCTCCGAGGGGGAGCGACACCGCGGCGAGCGCGCCGCCCTGCGGCGTGAAACGATGCGGAGCGTGCACGACCTGATCATCAAAGGCGGGACGCTCGCCGACGGGACGGGCGCCCCGCGGATGGTTGCCGATGTCGCGGTCGATTCCGGCCGCATCACCGACGTGGGCCAGATCTCGGGCGGCGCAGCCCGGATCATCGACGCCGACGGCCTGCTGGTCACACCCGGTTGGGTCGACATCCACACCCACTACGACGGCCAGGCCACGTGGGACTCGGAGCTGGCCCCGTCGTCGTGGCACGGCGTGACGACGCTCGTCATGGGCAACTGCGGCGTCGGCTTCGCACCGGCGGCGCCCGACCGCCACGACTGGCTCATCGGGCTCATGGAGGGCGTCGAGGACATCCCCGGTGCTGCGCTGGCCGAGGGGATCGAGTGGGAGTGGGAGACGTTCGGCCAGTACCTCGACGCGCTGGAGCGCCGTCGCTGGACCGTCGACGTCGGGACCCAGGTCCCCCACGGCGCCGTGCGGGCGTACGTGATGGGCGACCGCGGCGCCAAGAACGAGCCGGCGAACCCCGAAGACATCGAGGCGATGCGCGTCATCGTGCTGGACGCCCTGCGCGCCGGTGCGCTGGGGTTCTCGACGTCGCGCACGATCGGGCACCGCGCCATCGACGGCGAGCCGGTGCCCGGCACGTACGCGGCGGAAGACGAGCTGTTCGGTATCGGGCGCGCGCTGGCCGAGGCAGGCGCCGGTGTCTTCGAGTTGGCACCAATCGGCTCGGCCGGCGAGCTCCTGGGCGACGCCTGGCTCGAGATCGACTGGATGCGCCGGCTGTCCGCGTCGATCGAGCGGCCGGTCAGCTACGTGCTCTTGCAGGTGGACGACGATCCCGACCTGTGGCGCAAGCAGCTGGCAGCGTCGCTCGAGGCATGCGCCGAGGGCGCGCAGCTCTACCCGCAGATCGCCGGGCGACCGACCGGGTTGCTGACGGGCCACTTCGCCAGCTTCTGCCTGTTCTCGGAGATCCCCGCCTACCGCGAGCTCCGGCATCGCCACCTGCCGGCCGACGAGTTCGCCGCCGCGCTGGCCGATCCCGAGGTCCGGCGCTCGATCGTGTCGTGGACTCCGTCGTCGCCGGCCGAGGCCAAGGCGATGGAGAAGGCGTACGACCGTACCTTTGTGCTCGGCGACCCGCCCGATTACGAGCCGGGACCCGAGCGCTCGCTGGCCGGGCTGGCCGCTTTCCGGGGCGTGTCCGCGCTCGAGGTGGCCTACGACGAGATGGCTCGTGCCGGCGGCACCGGGCTGCTCTATCTGCCGATCCTGAACTACGCCACCGGTGACCTCGACCACGTGCGCGAGATGCTCTTGCACCCGCGAGGGTTGATGGGGCTCTCCGACGGTGGTGCGCACACGGGCACCATCTGCGACGGCTCGATGCCGACGTTCATGCTCACGCACTGGACGCGCGACCGCTCCCGGGGCGAGACATTGCCCCTCGAGTACGTCGTGAAGAAGCAGACGCACGACACGGCCCGGCTCTACGGCCTGTCGGACCGGGGCACGGTGGAGCCCGGCGCGCTGGCCGACCTCAACCTCATCGATTACGACGCGCTGGCACTCGGGGTGCCGTACGTCACGCACGACCTGCCGGCCGGCGGGCGTCGCCTGCTCCAGCGGGCGACGGGGTACGCAGCGACGATCAAGAAGGGCGTCGTGACCTTCGAGAACGGCGAGCCCACCGGCGAACTCCCGGGTCGCCTGTTGCGCGGCGCACGCTGAGCGCGCCGAACCGCCGCGCCACCCGGTAGACCGCAACCGCTATGGAAGCGCGGCCGACCCAGTACGCGGTGCGCGACGGCGTGCATATCGGCTTCCAGGTGTGGGGCCTCGATGCGTCGCCCGAAACCGTCGACGTGCTCGAGTTCAACAACGGGCTCATGATCAGCATCGACGAGACCGTCGACGAACCGAATTGGCTGCGCTACACCGAGCGCGTGGGTGCCTTCAGCCGCCTCATCCGCTTCGACGCCGGGGGTCTCGGCCTGTCCGACCCGCTCCCCACGGGCCTGGCGCCGTCGATCGAGGGTTGGGCCAAGGACGCGCTGGCCGTCATGGACGCGGCCGGGTGCGACCGGGCCATCGTCTTGGCCACCACCGGTGGCACGATGGCCGCGCTGTGGCTGGCGGCCCACCATCCCGAGCGCGTGGCCGGACTGATCCTCGTGAACGGCACGGCGCGGGTCGTCGCGGCCGACGACTACCCGTTCGGCGTGCCCGAGGAGCTGACGACCGACATGGCGGTCAGTATCGAGGTGCCGCTCGTTGACCCCGACGTCCCGCAGGACGTCGCGATCTTCGCCCCCAGCCTGGCCCACCGGGTCGGGTTCAAGGAGTGGTGGGGGCGGGCGGCCCGGCGGGGCGCCAGTCCGGCGACGGCCGTCGCGTTCAACCTCGTGACCTTCACGTCCGACGTGCGCGGCTGCCTCCCCGACATCGCATGCCCGACGCTGCTCATGTCACGCACCGAGGGCTTCATCGATCTGGTCGAGCACGGCCGCTACCTGTCTGAGCGAATTCAGGGCGCGCGCTTCGTCACCTTCGTCGGCCCCGACCTGTTGGCGTGGGCCGGCGAGTTCGACTCGATCGTCGACGAGATGGAGCTGTTCGTCACCGGTGAGCGGAGCGTGCATGCGGCCGAGCGCCTGCTGGCCACCGTGTTGTTCACCGACATCGTCGACTCCACCGTGCGGGCGGCCACCGCGGGCGACCGCCAGTGGCGGGCCGTGCTCGACGAGTTCGACGTCAACGTCGGTCGCCTGCTGGCCCGGCACGACGGGGTGCTGGTGAAGAACACGGGCGACGGAATTCTGGCGCGCTTCCTGACGCCGGCCCAGGGGGTGCGTTGCGCGGTGGCGATGGTGTCGACCGCGTCGAGCTCGGGCTTGGAGCTGCGGGCGGGCCTGCACGCCGGCGAGGTCGAACTGCGGGGCGACGACATCGGCGGTCTGGCCGTCCACATCGCGTC
>DASZLL010000145.1:0-20129 GCA_035552395.1 Acidimicrobiales bacterium | reverse complement strand
TCGCCAACCGTGTCTATCCATGACTTCGCCGACACTGGCACCGCCTTTGAGCAGTGTCGTTGCTGAATGGTGCCGAAGATCGTGCAGCCGAATTGGTGGAATGCCGGCGCTTTTACACGCGACCACGAATGTGCGCGTAATCGTGTACGGATTGTAAGGCCGTCGACTCTCGGGGTCAGGTGAGAAGATGTATGCGGAAGGAGAGATTGCTGCGCCGCATCCCTTGGCGCGACTCTCGGCCCGCCTCCTACGTGCCTTCAAAAGCTTCACGGTTCTTGGACCTATGGCGATTCGGCGGATATCGCCGGTCTTGGTCCCCTTTACCTGGATCCCACCCGGAACAGCAGCGACAGCCCTTCGAATGAGGAGGTTGTGCTCAACCATGTCTACGTCCTCCCAGCGAAGACCGGCTACCTCCCCGCGCCGGCATCCCGTCCAGGCGATGACCGCCACGAGCGTCCCCCAGTCGAGGTCCTTGTTCAGCAGATAATCGATCACTGTGCGGACATCAGCGGAGGACGGAGGTTCGATCTCCCGTGCACCGAGCGGTGGGAGCTGGATGGCATCAGTCGCGATCACAGAGGAATAGCCCCGCCGGTGGGCCCAGGCCAGCGACTGACGCAGTGCCCAGTGGATCTTCCGGATGGACGAGCCGGACTGACCCTGTGCGACGAGCGCGCTGTAAAGGTCCTCAATGTGATGTGGCCGCAGACGGGCCACCCGCATCGGCCCCAGAACCGGCTCAATGTGTTTGATCGCCACCCGGTACCGGTCAGTCGTGGCGGGGGAGAGCTGAGCCCGCCGCGAGTCCAACCACTTTTCGAGCGTTTGCGAGACCGTGATCTGCTCGGTCGCCGACGAGGTGCTCTTGTCCTTGGCCACCTCGGTGACGAACGCAGCCAGAGCGGTACCCGCCTCTTTCTTCGTCCCGTGGAAGGTTCTAGACGCGTAACGTCTGCGCCCGTTGCTGTCTTTACCGATGAACGCGTGCAGCCGCCAGCACGATGGTCCCCTCTGCTGCATGTGTCCCGGCATGGGCGCTCCTTCTCCCGCCAGGATACCGAACGCAGAGACCGGATTGCCAGCACCGATTGCCAATCCTCCGACGGACGGGATTAGCAGGGTCAGAAGGTGCCCGTGACTAGGTGAAATATCGAGCGCCCCCGGCAGGACTCGAACCTGCGCCACCGGCTCCGGAGGCCGGTGCTCTATCCGCTGAGCTACGGGGGCGGGCCCTGCCCACACCGCGGCGCGTGCAGGGCAACCGATGGTAGCCGTCGGACCCGACATTGGGTCCCAGCAGCCACGACGAGCGCGAACCCTGCCGTATTCTGCATTTCCATGCCCGTGGATCACGACCTTGCAACCGCACCCCTGGAGCGGCATCTCCTCCCGCGGACAGCGATGGTCGACGAGAAAGGGCATCTCCGCGTTGGCGGCATCGACATCCTCGAGTTGGTCGAGGAGTTCGGGACTCCACTGTTCGTCTACGACGAGGAGCACGTGCGCGTCGCCTGCCGGGAGGCGCTCAGCGCGTGGGGCGACGGCGTGGCCTACGCCACCAAGGCCTTCTTGTGCCGGGCCATGGCGCGGCTCGCCCACGAGGAAGGGATGCTGCTCGATGTCGCGTCTGGCGGCGAGCTGCACGTGGCGCTGTCCGCCGGTGTGCCCGCCGCGCGCCTCGTCCTGCACGGCAACAACAAGTCGACCGAGGAGCTCGCCGCCGCCATCGAGCACGGAGTCGGGCGCATCGTCGTCGACTCCCTCGACGAGATCGCTCGCCTCGGCGGGCTGCTCGAGTCGTCTGCTCCGGCCCGGGATCGACCGCAGGTGCTGGTGCGCGTCACCCCCGGCGTCGAGGCGCACACCCACGAGTTCGTGCGCACCGGCCAGGAGGACTCCAAGTTCGGGTTCTCGGTCTCCTCGGGCGCCGCGGCCCAGGCGGTGGCGGCGCTCGAGCTCCTGCCGGGCGCCGAGCTGGTCGGTGTGCACGCCCACATCGGGAGCCAGGTCTTCGACGCGTCGTCCTTCGAGAGCGCGGCGGAGGTCCTCGGCGCTTTCTTCGCCCCGCTCGGCCTGCCCGAGCTGGTCGTGGGCGGCGGGCTCGGCGTGCCCTATGTCAACGGCGAGACCGCGCCGAGCCAGCGCGAGTGGGCCGACGCCACGCGCACCGCGTGCGCCAAGGCGGGCGTCGACCCGGCCACCCGGATCTCGGCCGAGCCGGGGCGTTCGATCGTCGCCACGGCCGGCATCACCCTTTACACGGTCGGCACGGTCAAGCATCTCCCCGGCATCCGCACCTACGTGAGTGTGGACGGGGGGATGAGTGACAATCCCCGCCCGGTGCTCTACGGCAGCGGGTACGAGGCCTTCCTGCCGCGGTCAACATCGGCGCCGCGGCCTCGACCGGTGCGCGTCGTGGGCAAGCATTGCGAGAGCGGAGACCTCGTCGTGCCCGATGCCTTCGTGCCCGAGGACCTGGAGGTGGGCGACATCCTGGCGACCCCGGTCACGGGTGCCTATGGCTACTCCATGGCGTCGAATTACAACAAGGTCCCGCGCCCGGTGATCCTCTTCGTCGCCGACGGTTCGGCGCGGGTCGTCGTGCGGCGTGAGACCTTTGAAGACCTCACCCGGCTCGACGCCTGATCCAGGGTCGCTCCGACCCCACCGCGTCCTCGACGCGCACCACCGCCACCGCTGCGCCTGGGCAGCCGCCGCGTAGGCCCAGAACACGGCCACGAGGCCGTCGCACACCGCCCGGGGCGCTGGTGGGCAGCCTGTACCGTTGGTGGGTGACCGCGGCCCAGGCGAAGCTGCCCATTGACGTGCAGACGCAGCCGATGCGTGGGGCGACCCACGCCCACGCCACCCCGACAGTGCGCGTCGCGCTGCTCGGGTGCGGCAACGTCGGCAGCGCCCTGGCCGAGATCCTCCTCACTCGCGCCGAAGACGTGGCCGACCGCACCGGCATCCGCCTGGAGCTGGTCGGCATCGCGGTGGCCGACCCGACCAAGCCCCGCGCGCCCGTGATCGATCTCGGTCTCATCGGCACCGACGCCGCCGCGCTCGTCGCCCGCGACGACGTCGACGTGGTCGTTGAGCTGATCGGCGGCCTGCATCCGGCGCACGAGCTGGTCGAGACGGCGCTGCGCAATGGCAAACCGGTGGTCACCGGGAACAAGGCCTTGCTGGCGGTGGCCGGGGCCGAGCTCGCCGAGGTGGCAGCGACGGCCGGCGTCGACCTGCTCTACGAGGCGGCGGTCGCGGGCGCGATCCCCGTGATCCGGCCGCTGCGCGAATCGCTGGCGGGCGAACAGATCGTCCGTGTCATGGGGATCGTGAACGGAACGACGAACTACATCCTCACCCGGATGGAGGAGAAGGGGGACAGCTACGACGACGCCCTGCGCGAAGCGCAGGCGCTCGGTCTGGCCGAGCGCGATCCCACCGCCGACGTGGAGGGACACGACGCCGCCGCCAAGGCGGCCATCCTGGCCGTGCTTGCCTTCGGGTCCGACGTCGTCGACGCCGATGTGTACCGCGAGGGCATCAGCGGGGTGAGCGCAGCGGACATCGCCTACGCCACGCAGCTCGGCTATTCGGTCAAGCTCCTTGCCATCGCCGAGCTGGTCGACGGCGGGCCTGAGATATCCGTGCGCGTGCATCCGGCCATGGTCCCGCGCACCCACCCGCTCGCCTCGGTGCGCGGGTCGTTCAACGCCGTCTTCGTCGAGGGTGCGGTGAGCGGCGAGCTCATGCTCTACGGCCGAGGCGCCGGTGGTGGCCCGACGGCGAGCGCCATGCTCGGTGACCTCGTCGACGCATCGCGCAACCTTCTGGCGGGCGCGCCGGCGCCGGCACCGAAGCGCACCACGACGAGCATGCGCGCGCAGCACGACCTGCGCTCGGCGTTCTACCTCAGCCTCGATGTGGCCGATCGCCCCGGTGTGCTGGCCGCGGTGGCCAAGATCTTCGGGGACCACAACGTTTCCATCCGGGCGATGGAGCAGATGGGGCTAGCCGAGGAGGCGCGCCTCATCTTCTTGACGCACGTGGCCTGCGAGGGTGACCTCCTCGCCACGATCGACGCGCTGCGCCAGCTGCAAGCAGTCGACCGGGTGAGCGGAGTGCTGCGGGTGATCGGCGAACGCGATGACGACAGCGGCGTGCCGTGACGGCGGGCTGGCGCGGGGTCATCACCGAGTACCGCGCGTTCCTGCCGGTCAGCGAGCGCACACCCGTGGTCACGCTGCTCGAGGGTGGCACGCCGCTGGTGCCGGCGCCGCGCCTGTCGGAGCGCGTGAACGCAGAGGTGTGGTTGAAGGTAGAGGGCGCCAACCCGACGGGCAGCTTCAAGGACCGCGGCATGACGATGGCCATCTCCATGGCGGCGGAGGAGGGCGCCAAGGCCGTGGTGTGCGCGTCGACGGGGAACACCTCGGCCTCGGCCGCCGCCTACGCGTCGCGGGCGGGGTTGGCCTGCGTGGTACTGATTCCCGACGGCCACATCGCGTTGGGCAAGCTCGCGCAGGCCCTCATGCACGGGGCACGCGTCCTGCAGGTGCGCGGCAACTTCGACCAGCTCCTGACCATCGTGCGCGACCTGCCCAACCACGCGCCGATCACCGTGGTGAACTCGGTCAACCCGCACCGGATCGAGGGCCAGAAGACGGGCGCCTTCGAGATCGTCGACGTCTTGGGCGACGCGCCCGACGTGCACTGCATCCCGGTCGGCAACGCCGGGAATATTTCGGCCTATTGGCGGGGTTATCTTCAGTACAAGGAGGCGGGACGCAGCACCAAGCTGCCGCGGATGCTCGGCTTTCAAGCCGCTGGCGCCGCTCCCATCGTGCTCGGCCACCCGGTCGAGCACCCTGAGACGATCGCCACCGCGATCCGCATCGGGAACCCGGCCAGCTGGTACTCGGCCACGGCCGCCGCCTCCGAGTCCGGCGGGTCCATCTCGGCGGTCACCGACGAAGAGATCATGGACGCGTACACCTTCCTCGCCAGGGAGGAGTCCGTCTTCTGCGAGGCGGCATCGTCGGCCTCGGTGGCCGGCCTGTTGCAGCAGGGTGTGGCGGCCGGGTCCAAGGTGGTGTGCGTGCTGACGGGGCACGGCCTGAAGGATCCGGACCTGGCCATCAAGGCCATTTCGGTGCCGTCGGTGATCGACCTCGATCTCGAGAGCGTCCTGGCCGAGATTTCGCTGTGAGCCGGGCTCCGGCCCAGGTCGAAGCGGGGCGCCGGAGCAGGTCCCAGGCCGCCAGGTGGCGGCCGCCAACCGGGGCTGTGTTGGCATGACCCGCCGATACCGCTAGAGTATGCACATCCCCACTGCGCTTCGAGGCGCTCTCCGCGGGTACAAGCGGTCTCGGGAGAGCCAGACGCAGCAGCGGTGACCCTGGGGGAGGGGCGTTCACACGCAAGGCCCTTTTCCAACCTGAAATTCCTTCGCCGCGCGCGGATCGCACCGGGCCGGCGACAACCCTCATAGACGAGGAGCCCGATGACTGCGGAACAGCAGCTCGAACGATCGGTTCTCGAAGGCAAGGAGCGCGAAGAGCTCAGTGCCATCGCCCAGGCCATGTCGCTCAAGACGAACAGCCGGACGAAGAAGGCCGACATAATTGACCAGATCCTCGACGCCACGGGCGTGACCTCCGGGTCCGGCCCCGCCGCGTCGAACGGGGTCGGCGAAGGCGGAGACGCCAATGGCGCCAAGGCGCCTCGCCGCTCCCGCTCGGCCTCCTCGGCTGCTGCGGCAGCCGACGCCGCCGACGGCCCATCCGCCATCCCCTCGGCCGGCGCCGGGGACACGGCGCCCACCGCGGTAGCCGTGGACTCCGACGGTGGTGCGGGCGCGCCGGACGGTGCCTCGGGTGAGGGTGTTCCCGGCACGGCCACGGCCACGGCCACGGCGGAGTCGTCGGGCAACGGCGACCCCGGCCCGGCGATCTTCGTCGAGCCGCCCGACCTGGCGACGGGCACCGAGCCCGCGCCGCGCCAGAACGGCCAGGGCCAAAATGGCGGCGCTCACGCCGGCGCCGGCGGTGGCAACCAGAGCGGCCCGGGCAACCAGGGCGGCCCGGGCAACCAGGGCGGGCAAGGCGGGCAGGGCGGACAGGGCCAGGGCAACCGGAACCGCCAGAACCAGAACCGCAATCAGAACAGCAACAGCAACAGCCAGGCCGACGGGGATCTGGGGAACCGCCGCAGCCGCCGGCGCCGTGGTCGCGAGCGCACCGGTGGACAGGGCCCGGGTGGCGAGCTCCAGGGCGGCGGCCAGGACCAGACCTATACCGGAGAGCTGGTCGAGGTGAAAGGCATGCTGGACCTGCGCGACGAGGGCTACGGCTTCTTGCGTTGCGACGGCTACCTGGCCTCCTCCAAGGACGTCTACGTCTCCATCAGCCAGGCCCGGCGCTTCGCGCTGCGCCGTGGCGACTACGTCGAGGGCGCCTGCCGCCCGGCCGGGAACAACGAGAAGTACCCGGCGCTGCTGCGCATCGACACGATTTCGGGCCTCGACCCCGAGGAGGCACGCAACCGGCCGAGGTTCGAGGACCTGACGCCGCTGTTCCCCGACTCACGGCTCAACCTCGAGATGCCCGGCGACAAGGACAACCTGACGGCGCGCATCGTGGACCTGCTCTCGCCGATCGGTAAGGGCCAGCGCGGCATGATCGTCTCGCCGCCCAAGGCCGGCAAGACGACGGTCATGAAGCAGATCGCCCACAGCATCGAGGCGAACAACCCCGACGTGCACCTCATGGTGTTGCTGGTCGACGAGCGACCCGAAGAGGTGACCGACATGCGCCGCACCGTCAAGGGTGAGGTGATCGCGTCCACCTTCGACCGCCCGTCCGAGGAGCACACGCAGGTGGCCGAGCTCGCGATCGAGCGGGCCAAGCGGCTCGTCGAGATGGGCCGCGACGTCGTCATCATCCTCGACGGCATCACGCGCCTGGCCCGGGCCTACAACCTGGCCGCGCCGGCGACGGGCCGCATCATGTCCGGTGGTGTCGACTCGGGTGCGCTCTACCCGCCGAAGAAGTTTTTCGGCGCCGCCCGCAACATCGAGGAGGGCGGCTCGCTGACGATCCTCGCCTCCGCGTTGGTGGAGACCGGCTCCAAGATGGACGAGGTCATCTTCGAGGAGTTCAAGGGCACCGGCAACATGGAGTTACGGCTCGACCGCCGGCTTTCGGAGCGCCGCCTCTACCCGGCCATCGACGTCAACGCCAGCTCGACCCGCCACGAGGAGCTTCTCTTCGAGCGGGGCCAGCTGCAGCAGGTCTGGAAGCTGCGCCGGGTGCTCAACGCGCTGGCGTCGGACGGCAAGGACGCCGCCGGCCTGGAGCTGCTCATGGACAAGATCAGGACCACCGCGAGCAACGACGAGTTCCTCGCCGAAATCGCCAAGGGGCCCGGCACCTGAGCCTGGGGCTGGGGCTCGGGCTTGGGCTCGGGCTGGGGCTCGGCAGCACACCAACATTCGCTACAAGTAACGCCGGACGGGCCACGCGGCGGACGCCGTAAACTGGTCCGGCCCACGAGTCTGGAGACACCAATGAAGACCGACATCCACCCCGAATACCTCGAGGCCACCGTCAAGTGCTCGTGTGGGAACACGTTCACCACGCACTCCACCAAGGCCGACCTCCACGTCGAGCTGTGCAACGAGTGCCATCCCTTCTTCACCGGCAAGCAGAAGCTGGTCGACTCGGGTGGACGGGTGGAGCGCTTCCAGCGCCGCTACGGCGAGCGCAAGGGGCGGGCCAAGACGGCCCCCGCCTCGCCGCCCTCCGAGGACTGAACCACTTCACGTTCGGGCCGGGGCCGCCGCGCCCCGGCGCCCCGACCGCCGGCTTTACCGCTGCAATCGTTGGTCGCGGTGCCCTCGCGCCACTCCGTAGCCTGGGTCCACCATGATCGATGACCGGATGGCCGCGCTCGAGGCGGAGTTCAACGCCGTCGAGACCGACCTGGGCGACCCGGCCATCCTCGCGGACGCCGACAAGCTGCGCGACCTTTCACGCCGCCACAAGGAGCTCGGCGAGATCGTCAAGGTCTGGCACGAGCTGACCTCGACGCGCGAGGACGTCGCCACCGGGCGCGAGATGCTGACCGAGGCCTCGGGCGACGAGCGCGAGCTCATGCGCCACGAGGTCGACGAGTCCGAGGCCCGCGCCCGTGCGCTCGAGGTGCGCATGGAGGCCCTGCTGCTGCCAAAGGACCCCAACGAGGGCCGCAACGTGATCATGGAGATCCGCGGCGCCGTCGGCGGTGACGAGGCCAACCTGTTCGCCCGGGACCTCTACGAGATGTACCTGCGCTACGCGGCCATGAACAAGTGGAAGGTCGAGGTCCTCTCGGAGGACGCGTCCGACAAGGACGGGATCAACGAGGCGGTGTTCGTGGTGAAAGGGCCCGACGCCTACCTCCGCCTGGAGAACGAGGGCGGCACGCACCGCGTGCAACGCGTGCCGGCGACGGAGGCCAAGGGCCGGATTCACACCTCGACGGCGACGGTCACCGTCTTGCCCGAAGCCAAAGAGGTCGAGGTCGAGATCGACCCCAACGACCTCAAGGTCGACGTCTACCGCTCCACCGGTCCGGGTGGGCAGTCCGTCAACACGACGGACTCGGCCGTGCGCATCACGCACCTCCCGACCGGCACCGTGGTGGCCATGCAGGACGAGAAAAGCCAGATTCAGAACCGGGCCAAGGCCATGGTGGTGTTGCGGGCGCGCCTGTTGAAGGCCGAGCAGGATCGCCAGGCGGCCGAGATGTCCGCCCAGCGCCGCGGGCAGGTCGGCGCGGGCAGCCGCACCGACAAGATCCGCACCTACAACTACAAAGAGAACCGGGTGACCGACCACCGGATCAACCTCACCCTCTACAAGCTCGACCAGGTGCTGGCGGGCGATCTGAGCGAGTTGACCGACGCGCTCATGGCGGACAAGCGAGCGCGCCAGCTGGCGGGTGAGGAGGCGGAGGGCGCGTGATGCGTGCCGCGCCGGCTCCCCCGGTTGCTCCGGCTCCCTCGGCCGCATCGGCTGCCCCGGGTGTCCCGGCTGCCCCGGCTGCCCCGGCTGCCCCGGCTGCCCCGGTCGGGCCGGTCGGGCCGACCCGAGGCGAGCTGGTGGCCGAGCTGGCTGAGGTGGTTGGCGCACCGCATGAGGCGCGCTTCATCGTCGATGAGGTGCTCGGGGTCGGGTTCCGGCTCGGGCCGGCGCGGCGTCGCCTCGATTCGTCGACGGGACCATTGGACGCCTCCGCCGTGTCGGCGGCGCGTGCCATGGCGGCCGGCCGGGCCGCCGGGGAGCCACTGCAGTACGTCTTCGGGCACTGGCCGTTCCGCCGCCTCGATCTCTTGGTCGACGAGCGGGTGCTGATCCCGCGGCCCGAGACCGAACAGGTCGTGGAGGTGGCGCTGGCCGAGGCCCGGCGACTCGCCGCGGGCCGCCCGAGCGGCGAGGGCCTCGTCCTGGTCGATGCCGGCACCGGGTCGGGCGCTATCGCGCTCGCGCTGGCGACCGAGCTGGGGCCGGGCGTCGTGGCCGAAGTGTGGGCGACCGACGCCAGCACCGATGCCTTGGCGGTCGCGGCATCGAACCTCGAGGCGGTCGGCCGGTCCTCTCCAGCCGGCGAAACGTTGCCGGCGGTGACCCTGGTCGAAGGGAGCTGGCTCGAGCCGCTGCCGGCGTCCCGGCGCGGGCGCGTCGACCTGATCGTGTCCAACCCCCCCTACGTCAGCGCGGCCGAGTGGTCCGGTCTGGCGGTCGAGGTCCGCCGCGAGCCCCGTGCGGCGTTGGTGGCCGGCCCGGCGAGTGACGGCACCCCCGGGCTGGCCGACGTCGAGGCCGTGCTGCGCCAGTCTCTGGACTGGCTGCGGCGTCCCGGCGGGCTGGTCGTCGAGCTCGCCCCCCACCAGGCCGAGGCGGCCGCTGGCCTGGCGGCGAGCCTGGGCTACGACCAAACCCGGGTGGAGCTGGACCTGGCCCGGCGGCCCCGCGCGCTTGTCGCCCGGGTCAGCGAGTAGAGAAGGGGCCATGGGGGAGAACGAAGAGCGAGCGGGACCGGGGAGCGCCGAACCAGCCGAGGCCCTCGGCCTGTCCACCGGCGAGGTTGCCGCCATCGGCGCCGCCCATGGGCCCGCGGTGTACGACGGCACGGACACGGACGTGGAGGGCCCGAAGGTCGTCGGGATCGCCGACGCCGAGGTCGAGGCGGCGCTGGCCGAAGGAGCCGTGGTGGCGGTGCCTGGGGTCGGCGGGTACTGCCTCGCCGTGCGGGTCGGGACCCCCGGTGCGGAGTCCCGGCTCGAGGCGATCGCAGCGGACCCCGACGGGCCCCACTACGCCGTCGGCCATGTGGAGGACGTGCGCGCCCTCACCTCGGGTTGGACCGACGAACTCGAGCGCCTGCTCCAGCGGTGTTGGCCCGGCCCGGTCGACGTCTTCCTGCCCCGGGCCGCGGCGGGCGCACCGGCGAGCGACGCGACCGGTGATGATGATGATGGGGTCGACATCGACGATGGCCATGACGATGGCGGTGCCCAGGATGCGCCGGTACACGATGTCGAAGTTTCGGGCGAGCCGAGCCAGCGCATCGACGCCGAGCGCGGCGGGTGGGCGGTGACGGTGGGGATGCCCGACGGCCGCGCGCTGCGCCGTCTCTGCAAGCAACATGGGCCGTGGCGAACGGTCCCGCTCACGTTCAACGAGGCGTCCGAGGTGGCCCACGCATTCGACGTGGCCGACGTCGCACTCGTGGTCGATGGCGGGCGCCGCGATGGCGAGCTGCCGACGCTCGTGGACGCGACGGTGACTCCCGTGCGGGTGCTGCGCGAGGGCGCACTGCCGGCCAACTTCATCGACGCCACCATGGCCATGGGGGGGCGGAGACGGTTGTTCAGGCGCCCACGGTCGAAGCGAGACTGAGCTGGGGGGAAACCTCCCCTTCACGCGCGACCGATCCGCGCCCTCGGGCGCGGCTTCCCCCCATAGTTCTGAGTATCGAGGAGCCCGGCCCGCCGCTCCATAGGAAAAAAGGACCAGATTGGCGGCGACGCCCCTGGGAACGACCCGGTGGCCGAGGGTCTGGTGGCTACGACCCGCTTGCTACGAGCCGGCCGAGACCCGCTCGACCGTCGGCAGCGTGCTCACCGAGCGCTTGGCCTCCCAGTGGCTGCGGCCGAGCGCGGCGAAGTGGGACGGCCGGTCGGTCAGCTCATAGGTCGCCAGCCACAGCCGCTTGAGGTGGCGCTTGTAGCCGTACGCGACGTCGTCCTCGTAGGCCGTGCGGCCGTGGAGCACGTGGTAGTTGTTGATGAATTGCATCTCGCCCGGCTGCAGGTCCATGTAGACGTTGAAGTCCGGGTCGTTCGCCAGTGCCGACGCCTTCGCGATGGCGGCCCGGGCATCCTCGCTCAGGCGGGGCGCGTCGGGGTGGCGCTGCGAGGCGAGGATGTACTGGGGGATGAAGCGAACGAAGAGCCGGTCCGCGTGCTCGGTGAAGGCGGGGATCGAATAGAAGGCGCTGGTGCCCTTCGCCTGCTCGCCCCGGGCGTCGTAGGGCATCGGCTCGTAGAGCGCGGCGGCCAGGTCCGGGCATGTGCGGACCATTTCGTTGTGAATGGCGACGGCGTTGGCGACACACGAGAGCCCGCCGGTGCGCGCGGTGCGTAGGCAGAGCAGCCCGACCAGGTCGGAGCCGTCGGTGTGGTAATCGAGCGCGATGCCGCCGAGCTCGTTGCCGCGCACCGTCGGGTCGTCGATCGTCTTGCCCTGGTCGGTGACATCGCCCAGCACGTGGCCGTGCTTGTTCTGCGCCCACGGCGCGCCGAGATGCAGCCCGATCCCCCAGTAGAGGAGCGTGAGATCGTCGTCGCTGTACCGCTCGGCGTCCAACGTCGCGATGCGGGCGAAGCCCCGCCCGTTGAGCAGCACGTCGACCACGCCGTCGAGCTTGGCGGCGAGGCCCTCGAGCGGGAAGTCGTCGCGGCCCAGCTCGAGCGGGTCGCTGCTCCTCGCCTTGGCCTTCCCCAGAGCGGCGTCGAGCTCGGCATGGTCCTCTGCCCCGAGATGCAGCGTCCACGCCTCCGGGTCCGCCACGTCGGCGGCCCGCCACTCGGCCGCCGGCTCAAGTTGATGGAGTTCGCTCGTTGTCATGCCGTCTCCTTCCCGGTCCCGTTCCCAGAACCACCACGCACGAGCCGGCCGGGCAACGCACCAGTGGGCTCGCCGTCTCGATACGTCACTTGCCCGTCCACCACGGTGGCGCAGTAGCCGCGGGCGCGCTGGAGCAGGCGCTTGCCACCGGCCGGCAGGTCGTAGGCCATGACCGGTGCCTCGCAGCGGACGCGGTCGAAGTCGATCACGTTGAGATCGGCCTTCATCCCCGCGGCCACCACGCCGCGGTCGTGCAAACCGACCGCCCGTGCGTTGTGCATGGTCAGCCGCTCGACCACCCGGCCCACCGGCATGCGACCGTGCGACCGGTCGCGCGCCCAATGCGACAGGAAGTAGGTGGGGAAGCTCGCGTCGGCGATGAGGCCCACGTGCGCCCCTCCGTCGCCGAGGCCGAAAAGCGTGTCGGGGTGCGCCAGCATCTCGCCGCAGGCGTCGAGGTTCCCCTCCGCGTAGTTGGAGAAGGGCGTGTAGAGAAAGTTCCGCCCGTCGTTCTCGGCCAGCAGGTCGAGCGTCAGCGCGGCGGGGTCGACGCCCCGGGCGGCGGCCATGCGCTCGATGCTCGCCTCCGGCGCCGGCTCGTAGTCGGGCACCTCACCGAGCGGGAACACGTTGGCGTAATTGATGAGCCGGCGCCGGCCCGTCCGTCGCCCGCCCGCCCCGCCCGCCCCGTCGTCCTCGGCTACCTCGGCCAACACGCGGGCCCGGAAGGCCGGGTCGCGCACCGCCCGAGCCTGCTCGGCCACCGGCAACCCCGTCACGTCGCGCCACGCCGGGAACGTGAGGAACGGGTGGTACGACGACTGCAGGCCGATGAGCAGCCCGACCGGCCGCGGCGCCACCTGCGCCCGGATCGGCAGCCCCTCGGCCACTGATTCCTCTATCCGCTCCAACAACCCCCGCCACGCCTCGGGCTGGCGATGGCTCTGCGCCAGCGACAGCGACAGCGGCCGCCCCGAGGCGGCGACCATGGCGCGCACGAGCTCGAACTCGCCGTCTGTGTCGGGGAAGAAGTCCGAGATGAGCTCGATCACCCCGTGCCCGGCGTCCGCCACGCCCATGGCGATCCCCTCGAGCTCGTCGGACCTCGCCCGCAGCGATGGCGTCGGATCGCCACTCGCGGTCTTGTGATTCAGCGTGCGCGAGGTCGAGAACCCGACCGCGCCGTCTCGCATCGCCTCGGCCGCCAATTGGCGCATGGCCGCCGCGTCCTCCTCGGTCGCATCCTCCAGGCGGGCGGCCCGTTCCCCCATGACGTAGAGGCGCAACGCGCCATGGGGGAGCTGCGCGCAGAGGTCGATGTCGTGCGGCCGGCGCTCCACCGCGTCGAGGTATTCGCCGAAGGTCTCCCAGGTCCAATCGATGCCCTCGTCCAGTACGGCGCCCGGGATGTCCTCGACGCCCTCCATCAACGAGATGAGCTGGTCGTGCGCGTCCGGGCGCACCGGCGCAAAGCCGACGCCGCAGTTGCCCATCACTGCGGTGGTCACGCCGTGCCAGCTCGAAGGCGCCATCCGGGCGTCCCACGTGGCCTGGCCGTCGTAGTGGGTGTGGATGTCGACGAAGCCCGGAGTCACCAAAAGGCCGGCGGCGTCGATCTCCTCGCGCCCGCGCCCGGCCACAGTCCCGACGGCGGTGATCGTCCCGCCACCGACGGCGACGTCCGCGGCCACCGGTTCGCCGCCCCGGCCGTCGGCCACCTGGCCACCCCGGATCACCAGGTCGTGCGCCACGTCAGCCATGTCACTCCTTTGCCTCGATGGGATTTAGTTAGATCAATCTAACTAAATCCCTCGGTCCTGTCAATGCTCCCTCACGAACGGCCCGGTTCGCCGAAGACGTTGCCGAGCCGCTCGTCGCGGGTCTCGGCGTGGGCGCGCTGGAGATCCACGAAGAATTGCCGCATCGCCGCGCGTTCGACGCCGGGCAGCAGCTCCTCCATCCGCGCGGCCAGTTCCTCTTCGAACTCGGCCAGCCGAGCCCGGCCCGCCGGCGTCAGCTCGATCCGGGTCACCCGCCCATCCCCGGCCTCGTCCACCGCTTCGCCCACCCACCCCTGCTGGCGCAGGCCGTTGATCATGGCGGAGACCGTGGGCTTGGTGACCGCATTGGCGGCGGCCAGCTCGCCCGCCCGCCGGGAGCCGCCGAGCAGGTAGAGCAGCGTGCGGTACTGGGCCATGCTCAGGTCGCCCCGCCGGGCCACCTGTTCGAACTCCCGATAGAGCGAGACGACAAGGCGGACCCCCGGGACCTGGTCATTCGTCGCAGCGGCCATGCCGCAGAATAGGGTCGGCACGAGGTCGATCAGGCATAATTCCCCGGTGGTGGTCGGCGAGGACGCGGCTCTTTCCTTAGGGGCGGCTGCGCGCACGTTCGCCCGCTGGCGATCGCCACAAGTGATCCTCACGCTGCTTCTGCTGACGCTGGCCGGACGGATCATCGTGGGGAACTGGAGCTGGTGGGACCTGCTGGTGCCGGCGATCATCCTGGCGGCCCAGCCGTTCACCGAATGGCTGATCCACGTATTCCTGCTGCACTTCAAGCCCCGCGAGGTGGGCGGGCGGACCGTCGATCCGTTGGTGGCGCGCAAGCACCGGGCCCATCACGCCGATCCGAGGGACGTCGGCCTCGTGTTCATCCCGATGCCGGCGCTGTTCGGACTCGCGTTCGGACTGGCCGCGGTGCTGCTCCCGACCATGCCGCTCTCACGAGGCCTGTCCGCGCTGCTCGCCGCCTACGCCATGTTGTTGGTCTACGAGTGGACGCACTTCCTCATCCATTCGTCCTACCGGCCGCAGCACCGCATCTATCGCTCCGTGTGGCGCGCCCATCGCAACCACCACTTCCGCAACGAGCACTACTGGTTCGGCGTCACGATGCATATGGCCGACCACGTGCTGGGCACCTTCCCTGCGCGCAGCGCAGTAGAGGTCTCGTCGACAGTCCGCACCCTCGGCATCGAATCCGGCTGAACCCTTTGGCCGGGGTCCGATATCGGCAGGCAGCCAGCCCGGTCCGGCCACGTCCGCCCCAGACCCTCTTCGAGGTGTATTGCCGGTGCTGTTCCAGATTCCAGCCTGATTTGAACGTATTCGTGCAGCTCGTGAACGAATAGGTTGGCGAATTCAAGGAAACGTGAACGGCGACCGCAATGCACCCGGAGGTGGCGCGCCAGACTGCCAGCCGACTTCAGTCGTCGAGGACGAGAACCCCGTTCGCCGCCAAGACCCCACGCCGTCCGATGCCCTCCTCGACGCAGAGCTGGGCCAGCGTGTCGGCGTCGGTGATGTTGCCCCAGGCCCGGGCGTCGCTGGCCGTGCGGCACGCCGCGATGCCCCGCTCCGGGACACCGCCGCGATCGAAGGTCACGGTGTAGGTCTCCACCCGCACCGCGCCGCTCGCCGCCTCGTCCACGGCACACTGTGGCAAGGCGTCGACCTCGGGCTGGACGTTGCGCCAGGCGAACGGCCCGTCGCCCACTTCGGGCGGTCGCGAGGCATAGACACCCACGGAGTGCTTGGTGGCGTACCAGCCGAGCCCCGTCACCAGCGCTGCCGAGCCCGGCGAAGCCCGCAGCGCCCCAACGGCGCGGGCGATGCCGTGTGACGTGTAGTTGTTCCCCGGCCCGCCGCCGAACGTGAGCCCACCGGTCAACGTCAGCGGCCGCGACGGGTCGTCCACCGCCAGCCCGAGCTCGGCCGCCGCCATCTGCACGACTGCGGGGAAGCAGGAGTAGAGATCCACCGCCGCCACGTCGTCGATACCGAGGCCGGCCAGCGCCAATGCCGCCGCGCCGGCCAGGCGGATGGCGGGGGAGCGGTGCAGCTCGGGTCGCTGCGAAATGAACCAGTGGTCGTTCGCGTCGGCGCCGGCCAGGGGGAAGACCCAGCGGTCCTCGGGCACCCCCGCCACCCGGGCCGCCTCCACGGAGCACACGATGTAGCCGGCACCCTGGTCGACCTGCATGTTGGCCGTGCACAGCTTGGGGTAGGGGAAGGAGACCATCCGGTTGTCCGCCGACGGCGTGATGATCTCTGCGGCCGTACGCGCCGTCCGGATCCAGGCGGAGGGGTTGCCGGCCGCCACCTCGCTGAAGCGGGACCACAGCGCGCCGATGCGGCCCGTGTGCTCGTCCAAAGTCCAGCCGTTGGCCGCGCGCAGCGCGTTCTCGAACAGCGGGTACGCGTGCACCGGCAAGATCACGCCCCGGTTGATCTCGAGCTCGCTCGCACCCGGCTTGTCCACCCCGAACACGACGGGCGGCGGGGTCTCGGCCGACTGCGTCACCCACTCGAGCCACGGCTTGGCCGGGTCCCGTCGCGCCAGGGCACGGGCGTACATGGCCTCGGCCCCGGTCACCAGGACCACGTCGAGGTCGCCCCGGCCGATGGCGCGGCACGAGTCGTGCATGAGCGCCTGCGGCGAGTTGCCGCCGATGGCCGAGACCATCAACTGCGCCGGCTCCGACCCCGGCGCGTACCCCAGGCTCGACGCCACACCGAGGGCGGCGTTCACGGCGTGCCAACCGAGCGGCGCCACCACGCGGATGCTGTCGGCCCGCTGCAAGAGGGCGGTCCCCGCGGGCGCCGTGCCCCCCGGCAGAGCCCCGTCGCAGTCCTCGGCGGCCGCCCGCAGCGCCGCCGTCATGAGCTCGAGGGGTTCCGGGCGCTCCGCCGGCGCCAACCCGGCATCGGCGGGGGTCGAGACCTGGCCGACCCCAACGACGACGGGGGTGCGGGGGTCCAGGGCCATGGTCCGAGGAGCGTACTGGCTGCCGCCGCGGCGGCCCGGGGGCTCCCAAGGCCGTCGGTAGACTCGATGCCCATGCGCGTCGCCGTCGGCTCGGATCACGCCGGGTTCGATCTCAAGGAGATCTTGAGGGCCGAGCTGGCCTCGCTCGGCCACGACGTCGCCGACCTTGGTACCCATGACTCGACCACCTCCGTCGACTACCCCGATTTCGGGGCCGCGGTCGGCCAGGCCGTGGCCGACGGGCGGGCCGACCTCGGCGTCTGCGTCTGTGGCAGCGGCAACGGCATCGCCATCGCAGCCAACAAGGTGCCGGGCATACGCGCCGCCGTCGTGCACGACGTCACGACGGCAGCGCTGGCTGGGCGGCACAATCAGGCCAACGTCATCTGCTTCGGTGCCCGCACGACGGGCACCACCGTCGTGCTCGACGCGCTGAGCGCGTTTCTCGACGCGCCGAGAGAGCACGGCCGCCACGACCGTCGCATCGAGAAGCTGGCCGCCCTCGACCGGGATGGCCGCGACAGGGAACTCGTCCACGTCACCGCACCCGAAGGGACTCCATGAGCTACGAAGACGCGCTGGCGGCCGATCCGGAGGTCGCCGACCTCATCGGCCAGGAGCTCAACCGCCAGCAGACGACGCTGCAGCTGATCGCGTCGGAGAACTTCACCTCGCCCGCGGTGCTCGCCGCGACGGGCTCGGTCCTGACCAACAAGTACTCGGAGGGCTATCCGGGCCGCCGCTACTACGGGGGCAACGCCATCATCGACGAGGTGGAGGACCTCGCCCGTGACCGGGCGACCTCGCTCTTCGGCGTCGAGCACGCCAACGTGCAGCCCCACGCCGGGGCCAACGCCAACCTGGCCGTCTACCAGGCCCTTCTCGAGCCCGGCGCCACGGTGCTCGCCATGCGCCTCGACCACGGGGGGCACCTGACCCACGGGTCGCCGGCGTCGATCGTCTCGAAGTTCTGGCGCTTCGTCTCCTACGGCGTCACCCCGCAAGCCAACGGCGACTCCGGCCCAGGCGAGGTCATCGACTTCGATCAGGTGGCGCACCTGGCCAAGACGGAGAAGCCGGCGCTGGTCGTCGCCGGGTCGACCGCGTACGCCCGGATCATCGACCCCGTCCCCTTCCGTGAGGTCGCAGACTCCGTCGGCGCCAAGTTCATGTTCGACGCCGCGCACCCGGCGGGCCTCATCGCCGGTGGCGTGCACCCGAGCCCCGTCGGCATCGCGGACGTGGTGACCCTCACGACGCACAAGACGCTGCGCGGCCCGCGCGGCGGCGCCATCCTCTGCGGCAACGACCTGGCCAAGAAGATCGACAGCGCGGTGTTCCCCGGTCTCCAGGGCGGCCCCCTCGAGCACGTCATCGCGGCCAAGGCGGTGGCCTTCGCCGAGGCCGCCCAGCCCGAGTTCCGCTTGTACGCCGCCCAGGTGGTGGCGAACGCGGCGGCGCTGGCCGAGGCGCTGGCGGCGCACGGCTTTCGCCTCGTGTCGGGCGGCACGGACAACCACATGCTGCTCGTCGACCTGCAGCCGTTCGATGCCGACCTCACCGGCAAGGAGGCCCAGGAGGTGCTCGACCGCGCCGGCATCACGTGCAACCGCAACACCATCCCCGACGACCCGCGCTCACCGTTCCTGACCTCGGGCCTGCGGCTCGGCACCGCGGCGGAGACGACGGCGGGCATGGGCCCGGGCGAGATGCAGATCGTGGCCGATCTCCTGGCCCGCACCCTCAAGGCCCGCAGCGACGACGCGGAGATCGCCACGGTGCGGGCCGAGGTCGCCATGCTCTGCGCCGCGTTCCCGCCCTATCCCGACCTCTTGGGATAGGGGCGTGCCCGACATCGGCTGGTACGGCCTGATCCTGGCGGTGGCAGCGGGGTCGACGGCCGCACTGACCATCCCCGCCAAGCGCATTGCGCTCCGGGTGGGGTACGTGGCGCAGCCGGGCGAGCGCTCGGTGCACAAGAAGCCGATCCCCTACGGGGGTGGCGCCGCCATGTTCATGGGTTTTTTGGTCGCGGTCCTCGCCGCCGCCTCGGTGCCCCAGCTGCGGAACATCTTCCACGACTCGCCCGAGATGATCGGGGTCGTCCTGGCCGCCGGCGCCATGTTCGCCGTCGGTCTCATCGACGACGTCCGCGACATGTCGGCGCCCGCCAAGATGGCGGGCCAGGTCCTCGCCGCCAGCATCCTGTACTTCGCCGGCGTGACGATGTACGAGCTCAAGATCCCACTCGCCGGCTTCTACCTCCTCACGCCCGGCATCATCCCGCTCATCACCGCCATCTGGGTCATTGCGCTCACCAACGCCGTCAACCTGATCGACGGGCTCGATGGGCTCGCCGCCGGCGTCGTGGCCATCGGCGGTGGCGCGCTGGCGATCTACGGCATCCGCCTCATGGGCCTCGGCCTCATCCCGAGCGACAACGTGGGCCCGCTCGTCGCCGTCATCGCCTGCGGCATCTGCCTCGGCTTCCTGCCGTTCAACTTCAACCCGGCGCGCATCTTCATGGGCGACGCGGGGGCCCACTTCTTAGGTCTGCTCATGGCCGCGTCCACCATGGTGATAGGCGGCCGCGTCCCGACCGCCGTGCCCATTTCCGGCGTGACCTACTTCTTCTTCGCACCCCTGTTCATCCCGCTGTTCATCCTCGGCGTCCCGATCGTCGACATGGCCTTCGCGTTCGTCCGCCGCACCGCCCGGGGCCAGAAGTTCGACACGCCCGACAAGGAGCACATCCATCACCGCCTGCTCCGCTTGGGCCACGGCCCCCGCCGCAGCGTCATCATCCTGTGGGCCTGGACGGCGGTGCTCTCGAGCTTCTTGCTGTTCCCGCTCTTCGTGCACCAGGTCAACGCCATCATCCCCATCGGCGCGGCCGCCCTCGGCGTGGGCCTCTACACGTTCTTCCACCCCGGCCTGCGTGGGGGCAACGGCCAAGAGGAGGACGAGCCGCCCGATCAGGAGATTCCCAGCTCCAACGGACACCTCGACCGGGTCTCGGAGGTGGTCCGGTTCCCGTCCTGATCGTTTGGACGCCAATCGGGCTCAGATGCGAAGATGACGCCTGTGTACCCCGTCCACCTCGCCTCGTCCGGTGCTGCATGCGCGGTCATCAGGGCGACGGACTCCGGCGCGCCACGCACGGCATAAGGGGCGAGC
>DASZLL010000144.1:0-6689 GCA_035552395.1 Acidimicrobiales bacterium | reverse complement strand
AGGCCAGTGCGACGGCCGCGGCCATGACCGGATCGTCCGACTGTGCAGCTTTGATGAGCTTGGCGACCTGTTCGGTCGTTGGAGTCACTAGTTTCCGGGTCGCTGCGGCCGGCGGTGAGCTCGCCCTGGTTGCCGGCGACGAATCGAGCCATCCCCACTTGACGCCCTGCGTCAGGGCTGCCGAGATTACGGCAGCATGCCGGTGGACCGAGGACGGCGATAGCTCGTCCAGCCACGCGGAGTACGCGCTGTCGAGATCCTCCGCCGTGAGGTTGGAAATACCGATGTGACCTAGCCGGGGGCGAATCCTCGACTCGATCTCCCGACGGTTCTCATCGATCGTCTTTGGGGCCCGACCTCGGGCCTCGATATGGCCGAGCCACTTTGTCAGTAAGTCGCCGAAGGTGCGGGCGTCGTGGATGCGGGAGGCTTCGTCGACTTGGCCGTCGTTAGGGGCCAGTTTCCGCAGCTGCTTCCGAGCAGCCGCCTCGGTGCCTCGGAACGTCTCCTGTCGTTGTTTCCCATCCACCATCACGCGGAGGCGCCACACTCCGGGCTCGCGTTCCGTCATGGACCCGCTGCCGTATGCTTGCCTGCTCACATCCACCTTCTGCACTAGTGATCGCGCTCGCTGCGCGTAAGATTAGGACAGGATTAGGACTTGAGGCAAACAGCTCGGTTGTGTCGTCGAAGAAAAGTGCTTCTGAGCTGGTATGGAGAGGTGCGAGAGCGGCCGAATCGGACTCACTGCTAATGAGTTGACCTGGGTAACTGGGTCCGAGGGTTCAAATCCCTCCCTCTCCGCTGGGACGCCGGGCGCGGAGCGCCCGCCGTCTTGAAGCTGGGCCCGTCACGGCGGGCCCGCCGTGCACCGTCGCCCCGGCGGGAGCCGGCCTGGTGCGAGGAGCGTGTGCGAAGTCGTGGGTCTCTATTACATGCAGACCCTGGGGTGTCCCAAGAACCAGGTGGACTCGGACAAGCTCGAGGGCTACCTCGCGGCGCAGGGATACGGACCCGCGCCGGATGCCGAGGCCGCTGATCTCGTCGTGGTCAACACGTGCGCCTTCATCGACGCGGCCCGCCAGGAGTCGATCGACACCATCTTGCGGCTGGCCGAACGACGCCACGCCGGTGCCCGCCTCGTGGTGACGGGGTGCATGGCCGAGCGGTACGGCGACGAGCTCCGCGCGGCGCTGCCCGAGGTCGACCTCGTCGCCGGCTTCGGCCATGACCTCGTCGAGGCCGCGTCGGCGTCAGCCTCAGCCGCTGCCCGCGTTCCCGTCGCGCTCGGCGCCACGCGCGCCCATGCGACCTTTGCCGCACCAAGCGGTGGCTTCGACCTGCTGGAGCTGCCCCGTCCCGCCGCCCGCGCGCCGTGGGCCTACGTGAAGGTGGCCGAGGGGTGCGACCGCATCTGTGGCTTCTGCGCCATCCCGTCGTTCCGCGGCAAGCAGCGATCCCGCTCGCACGACGAGATACTCGCCGAGGTCGACCGTCTCGCCGAGCCGGCCGCCGGCTCCGGCGCACCGCCGCTCCGCGAGGTCGTCCTCGTCGCCCAGGACCTGGCGTCCTACGGGCGCGATCGCACCGGTCCGGGCCGCGCCACGCGCGCCGCCGCCGGTCGCCCCTCGCCTATTGCGACCCTCACCCGAGCCGTGGCGGCGCGCGTCGAGCGCACCCGGCTGCTGTACCTCTACCCGTCGGGCCTCACCGACGAGTTGATCAGCGCCGTCCTCGATACCGGCGTGCCCTACTTCGATCTCTCCCTCCAGCACGTGTCCCGCCCGCACCTGGCGCGCATGCGGCGCTGGGGCGACGGCGAGCGCTTCCTGAGCCGCATCGCCGACATCCGCGCCGCCGACCCGCGGGCCACGTTCCGCTCGTCGTTCATCCTCGGCTACCCCGGCGAGACCGAGCGCGACCACGACCTGCTCCTCGAGTTCCTCGCCGAGGCGCAGCTCGACTGGGCCGGCTTCTTCACCTTCTCCAAGGAAGACGGCACGCACGCCGTCGGCCTCCCCGACCAGGTGGCGCCCGAGCTCGCCCTCGATCGCCTGCGCGAGTGCACCGAGCTCCAAGACGCCCTCACCGCCGCCGCCCGCGACGCGCTCGTTGGCCAGACGCGCCAGGTCCTCGTCGACGCGCCCGGGCGTGGGCGCACCGTGCACGAGGCGCCCGAGATCGACGGCATCGTGCATCTGCCCGCCGACCTGGCGGTCGGTGACCTCGTCGATGTCGCCCTCACCGGCGCGGAGGGCCCCGACCTCCACGCCGTCCCCGTGACTGCCTTCGCCGGATCGGTCGCCTCGGCGTGAGCGAGACCGCCCCCGAACACCCCGGCTACACGTTCGGCCCGAGCGCCCTCGCCACTCCCGCCAATGCGGTCACCGTGGCGCGGCTCCTGGCCGCCCCTGTGTACGTCCTCATGCTGGTGGCCTGGGGCGCGTCCTGGGTCAACGTGATTGTCGGCTTCCTCCTCGCCGCCAGCGACGGGCTCGATGGTTTCATCGCCCGCCGCCACGGCACCACCCGCTCCGGCGCCTTCCTCGACCCCCTGGCCGACAAGGCCGTCGTGCTCGGCGCGCTCATCACGCTGGCGGCCCAGGGTCACCTGCCCTGGCTGCCCGTTGGTCTCATCGCCGCGCGCGAGGCCGGCATGCAGGGCTACCGCACCTGGGTCGGCCGCAGCGGCGTGTCCATCCCGGCCCGCCCGACGGCCAAGCTGAAGACACTCGTCCAGGACTTCGCCGTCGGCGCCTGCATCATCCCGCCGCTGGCCCACCAGCACGGCCTCCAGCTCGCCGTGATCTGGTTGGCCTGCGCGCTCACGCTCTACACGGGCGCCGAGTACTTGGTCGACGGGCGTCGGGCCCTGCAGCATCCCGCCGCCTCGTAAGGTCACGGGCCGTGAGGATCGAGATCGTGGCGGTGGGCACCGAGCTGCTGCTCGGACAGATCGCGGACACCAACTCAAAATGGCTGGGTGAGCACCTGGCCGCCAATGGTGTGTCGTCGCACTTTCATCAGGCCGTGGGCGACAACCACGACCGCATCGTGCTCGCCCTTCGCACCGGGCTGGCACGCAGCGACGGCGTCATCATGTGCGGCGGTCTCGGTCCGACCCAGGATGACATCACGCGCGAGGCCATCGCCGAGGTGATGAACGTGCCGCTCGTGCGCGACCAGGCGATCGTCGACCGCATCGCCTCCTTCTTCGAGGCCCGCGGCCGGACCATGTCCGCGAACAACGCGCGCCAAGGTGACGTGCCGCAGGGCGCGACGATCATCCCCCAGACGGCCGGCACCGCGCCGGGCCTGGTCTGCCTGGTAGGCAACAAGGTGGTCTACGCCGTCCCGGGTGTCCCCTACGAGATGACCGAGATGTTCGAGCGCGCCATCCTCCCCGACCTGCGCGCCCGCATGGCCGAGACCGGCGAGGAGGGCGTGATCGCCAGCCGCGTGCTGCGTACGTGGGGGGCCAGCGAGTCCGGCCTGGCCGAGTCCCTCCAGGACCGACTCGACGCGCTCGACGCGGCAGGCGAGGTCACTCTCGCCTTCCTCGCCTCGGGCATCGAGGGCATCAAGGTGCGCATCACGGCGCGCGCCCGCAGGCTGAGCGACGTCACGGCGCTGCTCGACAAGGAGGAGGTCGAGGTCCGTCGCGCCATCGAGGCGCGCCTGGGCGACATCGTCTTCGGCATCGACGACGAGTCGATGGAGGTCGCCGTGGCCAATCGCTTGCTGGCCCACGGCCTGACCTTCGGCGTGGCCGAGTCGCTCACCGGCGGCCTCATCGCCTCCCGCCTCGTCAACGTGCCCGGCGCGTCCGCCTGGTTCCGCGGCGGCGTCGTGGCCTACGACTCGCAGGTCAAGTTCGACGTCTTGGGGGTGCCGGCCGGGCCGGTGGTCACCGAGTCGGCGGCGGCGGCCATGGCCGAGGGTGTGCGCAAGGTGACCGGCGCCGACGTGGGCCTCGGTATCACCGGAGTGGCCGGGCCCGACGACCAGGAGGGCGTGGCGCCCGGGGCCATCTTCGTGGGCTTCGCCCTGCCCGACCGGCCCACCGAGACCCGCCAGCTTCGGGTGCCGGGCGACCGGGAACGGGTGCGCCAATACGGGGCCATTTCGGCCCTTGACCTGCTGCGACGTACCCTCGACGCTCCCCCCGCCTGATCCCCTCATCCCAGGGGCGCGTTCACAGGAGACCCACAGGCGGGTCACACTGGGACGCGAGTCGGAGGCGCGAATCTGGTTCGGCAGGGAGGTATGACCAAGTGAAGATCGAGAACGGACCACGAGTCCTGGTGGTGGACGACGAGCCCTCCATCGTCGATGCGGTGGCCACGTCGCTGCGCTACGAGGGCTTTACCGTCGACGAGGCGATGACTGGGCGCAAGGCCCTGGCGCAAGCCCAGGAGGATCCACCGGACCTCGTCATCCTCGACGTGATGTTGCCAGACCTCGACGGCCTCGAGGTGACACGGCGTCTGCGCGCCGACGGCGTGCGCGTCCCCGTCCTCTTCCTGACGGCACGAGACACCCTGTCGGACAAGCTGGCCGGCCTCACCGTCGGCGGCGACGACTACGTGACCAAACCCTTCGCACTGGCTGAGGTGATCGCCCGGGTCCACGCGATCTTGCGACGCACGGGTTACGAGCCGGAGGATGACGGGATCCTGCGCTTCTCCGATCTCGAGCTCGACGAGAGCGCGCACGAAGTACGTCGCGGTGGCAACACGATCACCCTCACGGCGACCGAGTTCAACCTGCTGCGCTATTTCATGCTCAACCCGCGCCACGTACTGTCCAAGGCGCAGATCCTCGACCATGTGTGGCACTACGACTTCGGTGGGGACGGCAACGTGGTGGAGACCTACGTGAGCTACCTGCGCAAGAAGCTCGAGAAGTTCGGCGCACCGCTCATCCACACCATCCGGCTCGTCGGCTACACCCTGCGCGAGCCGGAGTCAGCCAACGGAGCGGCCTAAGTGTCCCTCCGGCTGCGCCTGCTCGTCGCGGTCGGGCTGATCTCAATCGTGGCGCTCGTCGTGGCGGACTTCGCCACCTACTCGGCGCTGCGCAGCTCGTTGTACAACCAGGTAGACCAAGAGCTCGCACAGCACAAGCCGGGGGTCCCCGTCAACCCCGTGACGGGGACGCTTGCCTGTCTCTCGCCCCAGAGCACCCGGGTCGGGCTCAGTCCCTTCGCCGGCAACAGCGGGCCGGGACCGATCCAAGGCTCCGACGGCGACAGCAACGGCAACGGTGGGCCCAATGTCTCGGGCATTACCTACAGCGCCTTCGTGAACGCGAGTGGATCTGTTCTCAATGGCGTCGAGTGTCCCGCCTATATCGGCACTCACGCGTACAAACCGGACTTGCCCTCACAGATCACGGGCTACACCACCGACCCGGACGGCACTCAAGTGGCGTACTTCACGACCGGCTCGAGGACTTCCGGAGGGCCGAACTTTCGGGTCCGTGCCACCAAGCCGTCTGGCGCGAATTTCGTCATCATCAACGCACAACCCCTGACGAATCAGGACAGCACGCTGCACACCATGTTTCTGACGGAATTCGCGGTGACAGCTGGGGCCATCGTTCTGGCATTGCTCGGCGGGTGGTGGTTGGTCCGCCTCGGACTTCGTCCGCTCGCAGACGTCGAGGCGACGGCCGACTCGATCGCCGCCGGCGACTTGGATCAACGCGTCCCCCGCGCCAACGAGCCGACCGAGGTCGGCCGCCTAGCTCGGGCTCTCAACGTGATGCTCGAACGCATCCAGACCGCCTTCGACGCCCGGGTGCGGTCGGAGACCCGCCTGAAGCAGAACGAGCAGCACCTGCGCCAGTTCGTCGCTGACGCGTCGCACGAGCTGCGCACGCCGATCGCCGCCGTGTCGGCCTACGCCGAGCTCTTCGAACGGGGCGCGGCCACGCGGTCAGAGGACCTTCCACGCATTGCGTCGGGCATTCGCATTGAGACGGCCCGGATGGACAGGTTGGTGAGCGACCTCCTGACTTTGGCCCGTCTGGACGAAGGTGTGCCCGTCGACCGCGAGCCCGTCGAGTTGGTTGCGCTGGTCTCCGAAGGCGTGAACACTGCTACCGCCGTCGGGCCCGGGTGGCCCGTGCAGTTCTGGGCGGCGCGCCCAGTGGAGGTCATGGGCGACAAGGACAGGTTGCGCCAGGTCATCGACAATCTGCTGGCCAACGTGCGCGCCCACACACCCGAGGGCACGTCCACCACCGTGCGAGTCGATGTGATTAACGACGATGCCGAGATCGAGGTGCGCGACACCGGCCCCGGCATGTCGGGTGCCGAAGCGGGCCGCGTCTTTGAACGCTTTTACCGGGCCGACCCCGCTCGCGCGAGGACGAGAGGTGGCAGCGGCCTTGGTCTCTCGATCGTCGCTGCCATCGTCGAGGCGCACGATGGCACGGTCACCGCTATCTCCGCACCGGGTGAGGGCATGACCGTGACGGTGCGCATCCCGACGATCGCGGTCTCGTCGGACGTTGTTCCGGCCGACAGCGCCCCCCAAACCGTCTCCTAGGTAGGTCACACGTAGATCGCGTCTTCCCGGCCGGCGACAACTCCGCCCGCGGGCGGACCGCCTCAGGAGCGGCTCGGGATTCACACCGGACCCACAGCCGAGGTTCACCGAGGCCGGAGGCCGGTTCTGCACCAT
>DASZLL010000143.1:0-4366 GCA_035552395.1 Acidimicrobiales bacterium | reverse complement strand
GTGCCCAAGCGAGTCATCGACCACGTCGCCTGCGCCGTCCTGGTCGTGTAGGGAAAGGACCAGAGAGGCCCGCTAACGTTGCGGGCTGGCACCGACGACCCGATGTTGGGTGCGGTGGCCGGGTCCTACGCGACGGCCGCTCGTGAATCGAGTCAGGGTCGGAAGGCAGCAGCTCTCAGCGGGTTTGGTTGGGCGCCGTAGTCAACCTGGCCACCGTACCGAGCACCGGGTTGTGGTGTCTGATGCCGTGGGTAGGCTCGGCCGGCATGGCCGACGCCCCCTTTGTCTCTCTGTACCGCCGTTTCCGGCCGGGGCGATTCGACGAGATCAGAGGTCAGGACCACGTCGTGCGCGCGCTGCGCAGCGCGGTGCGAGACGACCGGGTCTCCCACGCCTATCTCTTCAGCGGGCCGCGTGGCACGGGCAAGACGTCGTCGGCTCGCATCCTGGCCAAGGCGCTCAATTGTGAGGCGCCGGTCGACGGTGAGCCGTGCGGCGTATGCACGTCGTGTCTCGAGATCACGCAGGGCAATTCGCTCAACGTCCACGAGCTCGACGCGGCGTCGAACAACGGCGTCGATGCCATGCGCGACCTGGTGGCGCACGCCGGCCTCGGCACCCCGGGACGCTGGAAGGTCTACATCGTCGACGAGGTCCACATGCTCTCGACGGCGGCGGCGAACGCACTCCTGAAGACCCTCGAGGAGCCACCGAGCCACGTCGTGTTCGTCCTGGCCACGACGGACCCGCAGAAGGTGCCGCCGACCATCCGCAGCCGTACCCAGCACCTCGAGTTCCGTCTGCTCGGTGCCGAGACCCTCCACGACCTGCTCGAGTCGGTCAACACCCAAGCGGGCCTCCACCTCGAAGGCGGGGCGGTCGAGGCGGCGGTGCGGCGAGGCCGGGGCTCGGCCCGCGACGCGCTGTCCGCCCTGGACCAGGTGGTGGCGTCGGGCTCCGCCGAGGCGGCCCGACCGGAACTCGACGGGTTGCTCGATGCGCTGGCCGAAGGCGACGTGGGCCCGGTCCTCGTCGCGCTGAGCGCGCTCACGGCGGGTGGGTGGGGACCGCAGCAACTGGCGACCGAGATCATCGACGACCTTCGCCAAGTGTTCCTCGCCGCGCTGGCCCCTGATCTGTGCGCCGCCTCTGGTGCCTCACTGCAGCGCTACGTCGGCCTGGCCGAAGCGATGAGCCTGGCGCGGGTGGTGCGCAGCATCGAGATCCTCGGCCACGCGTTGATCGACATGCGCGACGCACCCGACGCGCAGGTGGTCTTGGAGATCGCCACCGTGCGCGCCGTCCGGCCCGACCTCGACTCGGGCATCGAGGCGCTGAACGAGCGTGTGAGCGTCCTGGAGCGCTCGCAGTCGGGCGCCGCGGCCTTCCCCCGGCCCGGTGCAACGGCCCGGGCCACGCCGCCCGGCGCGGCGGGGGCGCCCGATCGGCCGACCCCCGCGAGCGAACAACCCGCGCCTGCCGAACGCCCCGCCGGCGACGTCGGACGGCGGCCCTCCCTCGGGGCCGTTCGGCGGAGTAAGCAGGCGGCCAACCCGGAGCCATCGCCCGCGGCGCAGGCGCCGGCCGAAGCGGCTCCGCCCCCATCGCCCCCGCCCGAACCTCAGCCGCCGGCGAACGCCGAGGAGTCACGAGCCGCGGCGCCCGCGCCTGGCGTGATCGATCGCGACGCCCTCACCGAGGCGTGGGGTGACGGCATCTTGAAGGGGTTGCCGGCGCGCGCCAAAGCCCTTTTCAGCGCTGGGCGCTTCGCCTCGGTGGACGACGGGGGAGCGCATTTCGCGCTCCCGAACGTGGCGCACCGCGACCGCTGCCTCGAGATGCTGCCGACCGTCGAGCAGAAACTCTCCGCGCACTTCGGGACCCCGGTGAAGCTGGTGCTCGACGTGGACGCCACGACCGCACCCGCCACGCCGCCCGGCCCGCCGCAGTCGTCGTCGCCCGGCTCGCCCGGTGCACCGAGGGACGAGCCCGACATCGAGACCGTCGACCCGGCCGACTACGCGGAGAGCGGTCCCGACGCCGAGACCGACCAGGCCTCGGAGGCTCAGGCCCGGCTCCTCGAGGCGTTCCCGGGCGCCAGCGAGGTCCTCGGCTGAGACCGAAGGACGGGCCGGCATCGAAGAAGCCCGGAAGTGCGGGGCCCGGCTCCTAGAATTCGCCCTATCGCCGAAGCCCCACGGCGACCCAGGGGCGGTCCGCCCGCTCCACGACCACGAAGGGACTCCCTGCTCGACGATGTACACCGGCTCTCTCCGCTCCCTCATCGACGAGCTCGGCCGTCTGCCCGGCATCGGACCGAAGTCCGCGCAGCGCATCGCGTTCCACCTCTTGAAGGTGCCCGGCGAGGATGCGAGCCGGCTGGCCGACGCCATCATCGCCGTCAAGGAGCGCACCACGCTGTGCGGCATCTGCTTCAACGTGGCGGAGTCGGGCGCGCTCTGCGCGGTCTGCAACGACGACCGGCGTGAGCCCGAGACGATCTGCGTCGTCGAGGACCCGCGCGACATCGTCGCCGTCGAGCGCACGGGGTTCAAGGGTCGCTACCACGTGCTGGGCGGCGCGCTGAGCCCGCTCGATGGCGTCGGCCGGGAGCAGCTTCGCCTCCAAGAGCTCCTCGACCGCATCGGCGAAGGGGTCATCAAGGAAGCCATCCTCTGCACGAATCCGACCATCGAGGGCGAGGCGACCGCCATGCTGATCGCCCGCGAGCTCGCCCCGTTCGGTGTCACCGTGTCGCGGCTGGCCAGCGGGCTCCCGGTGGGCGGTGACCTCGAGTACGCCGACGAGCTCACGCTGGGCCGGGCCCTCGAAGGTCGCCGGCCGCTCGAGGTCTGAGCCGGACCGAGGTCGAAGGCCGGCGCTGGCCCAGGACCAGCCCGGTGCCTCCTACAATTGCCCCGTGCGCATCGCCATCGTCGGAGCGACCGGCCAGGTCGGCGTCGTCCTGCGCTCGATCCTGGCCGAGCGTCGCTTCCCGGTCGACTCCATGCGGTATCTCGCCTCGGCCCGCTCGGCCGGGACGATCCTGCCCTGGGACAACGCCGACGTCGTGGTCGAGGACGCCGAGACGGCCGATCTGTCGACCGTCGACCTCGCCCTGTGCTCGGCCCCGGCCGCCGTGTCGCGCCTCCTCGCCCCGCGCCTGGCCGCCGCCGGCGCCGTCGTCATCGACAACTCATCGGCCTGGCGTATGGACCCCGAGGTGCCGCTCGTCGTGCCCGAGGCCAACGCCGAGGCGTTGCGCGCCATCCCCAAGGGCATCGTGGCCAATCCCAACTGCACGACCATGGTGGCGATCCCGGTCCTCAAGCCGCTGCACGACGAGGCCGGGCTGACCCGCCTCGTGGTGTCGTCGTACCAGGCCGTGTCGGGGGGCGGGGTCGAGGCCGTGCGCGAGCTGGCCGAGCAGCTGGCCAAGACGTCCGACGGGGCGGCCGAGCTCACCTTTGACGGCGGCGCCATCGAGTTCCCGCCGCGCAGCGTCTACCCGGTGCCCATCGCGCACAACGTGATCCCGCTGCAGTTCAAGGTCGTCGACGACGGCTCGCTCGAGACCGACGAGGAGCAGAAGTACCGCAACGAAGCTCGCAAGATCCTCGGCGCCCCCGACCTCGCTGTCACCGCCACCTGCGTGCGCGTGCCGGTGTTCACCGGCCACTCGGCCGCCATCGTGTGCGAGTTCGAGCGGCCCCTCACGCCCGAGCGCGCCACCGAGGTGTTGCGTACCGCCCCCGGCGTCGAGTTGACCGAGCTGCCGACGCCGTTGTTGGCGGCCGGCCGCGACGCTTCCTACGTGGGCCGTATCCGGCGGGCTCTCGACAGCCCCAACGCCCTGGCCCTCTTCGTGGCGGGCGACAACCTGCGCAAGGGCGCCGCGCTCAACGTGGTGCAGATCGCCGAGGAGCTGGTCGCCCTCCGCGGCTGAGCGCCCATCCGACCCGGTGGTCGGTGCCTGTCACGGCCGTGTCACAACTTTGCAAGCCTGGTTGCGCATACTGCACTCGGCGCTCGGATGGCTCCGGGCTGAAGGTGGAGGCGGTATGCGGTTTGTGATGCGGGTGATCACGACCAGCTTTGTGGTGGCCCTCTTGGGCCTGCCCCTGTTCATCTTGAGTGCCGAGGCCGGCCAAGCCGGAACCGCGGGCAGTCCTCATGTCCGCACGGCGCCCGCGCCGTTGCGTGCGTCGAACCGGACGCCAAGCGGGTGGAACGGTGCGTCGTGGTCGTTGGTCCAGACGCATCGGTCACAACAGCGACACAACTGATCGCGCACCACGGTTCGCCAGGATCGCCGGAGGAAGGGATCTGACCCCCGCGAAGGGCCCGGCGGTTCAGTCGGGGCCGG
>DASZLL010000142.1:0-1926 GCA_035552395.1 Acidimicrobiales bacterium | reverse complement strand
GGGCGCGATCGAGTCCCGCGTCGACTACGAGCCGTACGGTGTGGTGGCGGCGATCCTTCCCTTCAACTGGCCGCCGATCCACTTCGCCAAGAAGTGCGCACCCGCGTTGGCCGTGGGGAACACGGTCGTCGTCAAGCGCGGCGAGCAGGCGCCACTGACGGTGCTGCGCCTCGTGGAACTCGCGAATCAGGTTCTCCCGCCCGGTGTGGTCAACGCGGTCGGCGGGATCGAGGCCGGGGCCGCCCTCGCCTCCCACCCGCGGGTCGAGCGCATCTCGTTCACCGGTGCCACGGCGACAGGGCGCAAGGTGCTCAGGAGCGCTGCGGAGAACCTCACCTACACGACGGTGGAGCTGGGTGGGAAGAACGCACTCATCGTGCTCGAGGACGCTAACCTCGACAACGCCCTGGACGTCGCCATCGAGGGCATGTTCTACAACCAGGGAGAGGCGTGCACGTCGACATCCCGCCTCCTCGTGCACTCGTCCCGCTATGACGAATTCACCGCGCAGTTCGTCCGGCGTACGGCGTCACTCGTCGTCGGCGACCCCCTGGCCGCCGAGACCGACATCGGGCCACTGGTCGACGCGCGCCAGCGTGACCGCGTGAATGGCTACCTCGAGGCAGCCCTCTCCGAGGGCGCCGAGCTGCTGTACCAAGGCTCGCTCCCGGCGGATGACCGGCTGGCCGGAGGGTTCTTTGTCGCCCCGGCCGTGTTGGGCGGCGTCACCCAGAGCATGACGGTGGCGCAGGAAGAGATCTTCGGGCCAGTGGCGAGTGTGATGCGGTTCGACACCGATGACGAGGCCGTGCGGATCGCGAACGCAACCGACTACGGGCTGACTGCCGCGATCTGCACGCGGGATGAGGTCCGCGCAGGCAGGCTCGCCCGGCGCCTCGAGGTCGGCATGGTGTTCGTCAACAACTACACCCGGCGTACCTTCATCGGCTCGCCCTTCGGCGGCGTGAAGGGCAGCGGCTTCGGACGCGAGTACGCGCCAGAGACCCTGCACGAGTTCGTACGGGCCAAGAACGTCCGTTTCCCTTCCGGCCGTGGTGTCATCCCTACCTGGCCGCCACGCCGGTGACCGACGACTCGCGACCTGTCTTCCCGGCCCGACGAGACCGTCGGCCTCTCCCACCTTGATCCTGGAGACGAGCACATGGCTGATTCCGACCTGAGCGTGGACGTCGTCGTCATCGGCGCGGGTCACAATGCCCTCATCACCGCCGGCTACCTGGCAAAGGCCGGCCTCGAAGTCGCGGTACTCGAGGCCAAGTCCATCATTGGCGGCAACACGGTCACCGAAGAACTCACCTTGGCGGGGTGGCAACACGACTCGTGCTCGAGCGCCCACGCGGTGATCCAGTCCAATCCTGTCCTCCGCGCCGATGAACTCGGCCTGATCTCACAGTACGGCCTGCGCTACGCCTATACCGAGCCCGCGGCGGTGCTCCCTCTCGAAGACGGGGACTCATTCGTCCTGCACCGGTCAGCCGAGGGCACGGCCGAGGAGATCGCGAGGTTCTCGCGTCAAGATGCCGCGCGCTTCATCGAGATGGTCGGGGAGTGGAACTCGGTCCTGAAGTCCGCCCACCGGAGGTGGAACGCGGGCCTGCCCGTCGGCGACGACGAAGGCGGGATCGCGTACGGCGCGCTCCGCAGGCAGAGCGCCTGGGACGTGGTCCACAAGGAGTTCGAGCACGAGGTAACGCGCCGCGTGTTGCTGTGGATGGGCTTCGCCACCTTCCAGCCGCCGACCCGCGGCGGCACCGGTGCCCTCCCCGTCAGCATCACCAGCGGGCGGCTCGAGTTCGGCTGGGCGACGCCGATCGGGGGATCCGGTGCTCTGCCGGCCGCCCTGGCCGCGCTCATCGCCGATCACGGCGGTCACGTCCTGGTCGACTCGGCCGTCTCGCGCATCCT
>DASZLL010000141.1:0-33173 GCA_035552395.1 Acidimicrobiales bacterium | reverse complement strand
AGGATGGCGGCGACGTCGGCCACCGGGTCGTGCACGACCGGACCGGTGGCGGAGACCTCGGCCCGAACGATGGTGCCGTTGAAGGTGAACGGCGCCTCGTAGCCCTCGCCGACGGCGGGCCCCCACTCGTAGCCACAGGTGAGGCCGATGCCGACCTCGTTGAAGGCGACCGGCGTGAACCTTGCGACCTCGGCTCCGCCGACCGTGACACCGTCCACGAGGAGCACGGCGGTGCCGCCGGCGCCCTGGTCCTTGTCAAAGCGGAACTCGACGCGGTGCCGGCCTGGGCCGAGCGGGTGCGCGGCGACTGCCTCGTAGTGGGTCTGGCCGTGGAGGTTGTGGACGTAGCGCAGTCGGCCGTCGAGGACGTGCAGGGTCCAGCCGCCGAGCGCGCAGCCGAGGGCGAGCAGAGTGCCGTTGGCGACCGTGCCGTCTAGCACCACGAGGTCGACCGTCATGGCGTGCGACCGGTTGCGGACATCGACGGCGACCCACTCGGGGACCTGGGCGCCGCCCGGGAAGTAGCGGTACGTGTCCTGGTCGCGGCGCCCATCGTGCTTGTGCGCCATGGCCTCGAGGACGCGGTTGTCCAGTGGCAGCACATCGTTGCGCCTCGCCTCGTCCCACCACAGCGCGACGAGCTCCGCCACCTTCTCGGGAAACTCGGCGGCGCGGTCGTGCACCTCCGACACGTCCTCGGCCACGTGGTACAGCTCCCAGACGTCCTCGTCGAAGGGCGCATTCGACCGCAACCCGTCGTCGTAGAGCGGACCGACCGGATGGAACGTCACCGCCTTCCACCCGTCTTGGTAGATGGCCCGCGAACCCAGCATCTCGAAGTGCTGCGTGCGGTGGCGATCAGGCGACCGCTCCCCCGTCCCATCGAGGACGTAGGCGAAGCTCGTGCCGTCGAGATGGGACTGCGCGATCCCGTCGATCTCGGCCGGGGCGGCCACTCCGACCAGCTCGAGCACGGTGGGCAGCACGTCGATGGCGTGGGCGTACTGCCGACGCAGCCCGCCGGTCGCGGCCGTTGCCCTGGGCGGGATCTTGACGATGCACGGGTCGGCGACGCCGCCCTCGTGAACCTCGCGCTTCCAACGCTTGAACGGGGTGTTCCCGGCCATCGTCCAGCCCCACGGGTAGTTGTTGTGGCTGAGCGGCCCGCCGATCTCGTCGATGCGCCGGTACATCTCTTCCACGCCGGCGCCCTCGAAGTTCGAGAGTCGGCCCTCGTTGATCGTGCCCTCTTTGCCTCCCTCGGAGCTGGCGCCGTTATCGGAGACCACAAGCACCACGGTGTTGTCCGTGTCGCCGAGATCGTCGACGAAGTCGAGTACCCGGCCGATCTGCTCGTCGGTGTAGGACAAGAACGCGGCGAAGCACTCCATGAAGCGCTCGGCCAACACCCGCTGGCGCTCGTCGAGGCTGTCCCAGCTGGGGACCCATGGCGGCCGCGGCGAGAGCACGGTCCCCTCGGGGACGATGCCGAGCGCGAGTTGGCGGGCGAACGTCTCGTCGCGCCAGCGGTCCCAGCCCTGGGCGAATTGGCCCCTGTAGTGCTCGATCCACTCGGCCGGGGCGTGGTGAGGCGAGTGGCAGGCGCCGGTGGCGAAGTAGAGGAAGAACGGCAGCTCGTCGTCGACGGCGCGGAGGTCGCCCAAGTATTCGATGGCGCGGTCGGCCAGGTCGGCGCTCAGGTGATAACCCTCTTCGATGGTGCGGGGAGGCCGCACGACGTGGTTGTCGTGGTACAGACCGGGGACGAACTGGTGGGTCTCACCGCCGTGGAAGCCGTACCAGCGATCGAAGCCACGCCCGAGCGGCCAGGTGGCGCGCGAGCGCGCCATGTTCGTCTGGTCCTCGGGACTCAGGTGCCACTTGCCGACGGCGTAGGTGGCGTAGCCCTTGGCGCGGAGGATCTCGGAGAGAAAGCCGTTCTCACGCGGCGGCCTCCCCCAGTAGCCCGGGAAGCCGACGGCGAGGTCGGCGACACGTCCCATGCCGCTGCGGTGATGATTACGTCCGGTCAGAAGGCAGGCGCGAGTGGGTGAACAGAGCGCGGTGGTGTGAAAGTTCGTGAGCCGAATGCCCGCCGCCGCGACGCCGTCGATGACTGGTGTGGCGATGTTCGAGCCGTAACAGCCGAGCTGGGCGAAGCCGACGTCGTCGAGGACGATCAAGACGACGTTCGGTGCGCCCTCCGGTGCGGTGGGCACGGGGGGCCACCACGGCTCGGAGTCGGTCCAGTCGTTGCCGATCTTTCCCCCGAATTCGATCCTGGCCACCGCGTACCCCCCGATGAGCGCCCTCGTCCGCACGAGGACCGGTCGTGACTGCGCGGCCACCGTATCGTCTTCGCCGTTCGGTCGATCGGGACCATCGGGGCGACGCTGTTTCGGGCACGACGCAACGGTCGGCCTACGCTTCGACCGTGGCACCTCGGCGATGAGCGGGACGTACGCGAACGTCGATGGCAGTGCGGAACCTGGGCAGGCGGTGCTGGCACAGGAGACCGTCGACTCCTGGCCGCAGATCCGCGCCTACAAGGGCCACAGCTACAAGCTGCTGGCCGCGTATGCCCCCGTCCTCGACATCGGCTGCGGTCCCGGCCTCGACCTCCCCGAACTCGCCGCGGGTGCGTCGGTCGGGCTCGACGCGTCGCGGGCGATGTGTGCCGTGGCGGGTCGCCGCGGCACCGTGGTCAACGCCAACGCGATGTCGTTGCCCTTCGACGATGGGACCTTTGGAGGGGTGCGGGCGGATCGGGTGTTCCAACACCTGGAGAAGCCCGACGCGGCATTGGCCGAGCTAGCACGGGTTTGTCGTCCCGGCGGCAAGGTCGTGTTGGCCGACCCGGACCAGGAGACGCTCTCCATCACCGTCCCGGGCATCCCTCAGGAAATGTCGGACCGGGTGAAGCGCCTTCGCCGTGACATCGGCTACCGCAACGGGCGCCTCGTGGCGACTCTGCCCACCGCCCTGGCCGACCTCGGCCTGACGGACGTCACGGTCGACGCGTTCCCTCTAATGCTGCGCCGGGCCGACGAGGCGTTCGGCCTCCCCGGCTGGCCGCGGCTGTGGAAAGAAGAGGGCGGCTTCAGTGACGACGAGATCGATGCATGGGAACGCGCCACGGCCGAGCAACCGGTCGCGTACTCACTCCTCTATTTCGTCGTCACCGGTACGAAGCCGTGATCTGGGCACATCCCTCGCAGCCGCGAGCCGCGGGCGGCCACTCGCCACGCTCAGGTGCGACCGTTCAATTCCTCACGGCGCTCTCGGCCATCTGGATGAGCTCCACCACTTCTTTGGGGTGCGAAACCATCGCCACGTGACTTGATGGTGCCTCGACGACGGTGGCGCCCATTCGCTGCGCGAACATGCGCTCCACGTCGGGCGGGATCGCCTGGTCCTCGCTCGCGACCAGGTACCAAGTTGGCAACGACTTCCAGGCCGGCACGCCCATCACCTCGGCGAAGGCACTCGACGCCAACGGCTGCTGCACCGCGAACATCACCTTCGATTGGGTCGGGTCCACGTCAGCAGCAAAGTGGTTCGTGAAGTCTTCCTCAGCGAGCCACACGAACCCCTTGTCGTCAACGATCTGGTGCTCAAGTGCAGGGGTCACGGGACCTTCTGCGAGCAGGCCACCGAGCGACTCGCCTTCGTCCAGTCCGAACGCCGCAACGTAGACCAGCGCCGAGACGTTCGAAGTGTCCGGACCGAGTGCGGTCATTACCTGACCGCCGTAGGAGTGCCCAGCCACGATCGTCGGTCCATCGTGCCTCGCCAGCACCTGACGCAGGCGAGCCACGTCGTCTGCCAGGGAGGTGAGGGGAAATTGTGGCGCAGTGACCGTGTAGCCGTCGGCTTGCAATTGTTCGACGACCCCGCTCCAGCTCGAGCCATCGGCCCACGCGCCGTGGACAAGGACGATGTTCGGGAGAACGCTCATGGCAGGCACTCCTTCCTCTACCGGGTCCGGGTTTGGATCCTCTGTTTGAGTTGTATCACGCAACTTAGTCGTCGGACAACCCCCTCCTCCGGTGGGAGCGGCCGCGGATTCCCGGCTACTGCTTGCGGGCAACAACACGCCACGTGTTGGCAGCCGGATCCCGCCCCGGACCGGCCACGAACTCCGCATCTTGGATGGGTACGTCCGTCGTCCCTACGGGCACGAGTGCCGCGACCAGACGCTTTTTGTCGCTCTTCCTGCGAGCAACCGTCGGAGGGTGTTCGCACAGGTACCGGTCACCCCACTGACGCAGGCCGATGAGCGCCACATGGAGGTCGAGGCCCTTCTTGGTGAGTCGGTAGTCAAAGCGGTCGCTGCGCTCTCCGTAGAGCACCTTCTCGAGGATTCCCTCCTGCACCAACTTCTGCAGACGGTCGGCCAGGACATTGCGGGCGATTCCAAGGCTCTCTTGGAACTCGTCGAATCGGCCAAGGCCCAGAAATGCATCTCGGATGATAAGGAGCGTCCAGCGCTCGCCCACGACCTCGAGGGCGCTGGCGATCGAGCAGTTCTGTCCTTCGTATTCGTGCTGAAGCATGGTCCCTAGGCTACCTAAAGAGTTGCGTGACGCGATTCACCTTGGGTGCGCGATGACCGCGTTTCACGGGCTCGATGATCGAGGAACACCGATCCCGATGAATCGGACACGAGGAGCGTTTCGACGAGGACGGCGGTGAGGTCCGGGTCGCTCACGAGTCGCCCGGACCCCTCGCCGGCCTATTCGTTCGCCAACTCGAGCGCAGCCCGCCGTTCACCCATCAGGCGTGCGCCTGCCCAGATGAGCATTGAGCCCACTCGCTGGCGCGAACGAGGGAACCACCGTGAATGGTCATCGACCAGGACTCTTGAATGCCCTCGGGTTGGACGCTCATTGAGGAGATCCTCATGTCGGGCGTTGGCGAGGGCCCGTAGCAATTCGGGGTGCATCTGGGCTCCTTGAGAACAGAAAAGAAGTATTGACGGGAGGTGTGACAGCGGGCGCGGCGGCGGCATGGCGCCATTGCCCCAAAAGCGTGCGGCGGCGCCATCAAGCGCTCGCCCGTGAGCTCGATGCTGGTCAGCCCAGCAGAGCGCGAGTACCCGCGGCGGCAATGGCGCACAGCATCAGCATCTGACGGTTTGTCGAATGGATCTTCATGTGCACCTCCTCTGTGCTCGCGTTGGAGTCGTCATGAAAACATACCGACGCCAAAATGGCGAGCACTTCGGACACAAACGCAATGAACGTGCGCCACGCGTCGTTGTGTGCGCCTTGGTCACTGCGAGTCGAAGTTCAGGGGGTGGCGGATGACGCCCCGCTTCAGCTCCGCAGCGCCGCCCTGGCGATCAAGGTCGGCGAGTGCCCCGCCTGAGTAGCGATCGTCCAGAGTGACGTCGACTACGGCGAATGGTGGCGGAGCCATGTTTCCTTCCTCAGGCCCCCAGCTCCACTTCGGCCAGGATGAGGCCTGCAAGATCGTTGCCAGCCACATGGACGGTCAGTGCGCGCCCCTTGAGTTCCAGTGCCAACGTGTCTTCACCGGTATCACTGCCTCCAACTGCGACAGACGCTGATACTCATCCTCGTCAAGGTAGAGGTTGGTCAGCTTCACCCGTTCAGGAGATGACTCGTTCGCGCGGGCCTTCTGCGCCAGCTTCCACACCATGGTGCCGCTCGACTGCATTCGTCGCAAGCGAAGACGAGCATGCGGCAGGTAACGGTCCCTGATCTCGACAGGGTCTTTCAGCTGCTCCGGTAAACTGCTGAGGAGCCAGCGCTGTTCACGCTCGAGCTGGCCAAAGCGCCCGGGCTCCGAGCATGCACCCGACGATTATGTACTCCGAGTTACCCCCTTACCCGGAGTGGCGCTCCGGACGTAGTCGCCGCACCGATATCGCTCCCAAGGGCCTGGACGTCTCCGGCGAAGCGGGCGCAGACTTCGGCCATGGCCTCGTGAAAGGCGATGCCCATTTCAAGGCTCAACAATGGGAAGGCATTGCCGTCGTCACGGAGCTCGTACGCCGCCGTTCGGATGGCGCTGAGCGTGGCGACGCGTTCTTCGCTACGGCGCCGGACCACAGCAAGCAGGGTTCCGGCCTCGGCGGGTGAGAGGGCATCCGCGAAGAACAGCTTCAACAGGCCTACGTCACGCAGTTCGAAAGGGATGGGCTCGGCCGCCGTCAGCCACGACCGCAGAACCTCTTGGCCCGAGTCCGTGATCTTGTAGAGGCGCCGCCGGCGCCGACCTGCCGGTTGGTCGGTACCCATGACGAAACCTTCGTGCTCGAGTCGCCGCAGGCAGGGGTAGATCTGGGCCTGGGAGATCGTCCAGAAGAACCGGATGGAGCGCTCGACGTCCTGCTTGATCTCGTAGCCGGAGCGGGCGCCCAGGCTCACCATGCCGAGGACGACGTATGCGGGCAGGGGCAAGGAGGTTTTATCGGGTATCACAATATGTCAGTATGACCGATATGGCTCGTGGTTGGTGGGACGGTTGGTCCGGCGGGGGTTCCGACGGCTGAACGCCGGCGACGTTTCCATGCCACTCGCAATGTTCGCCCCCGACGCCCGGTTCATCTTTCCCGGGCACCACTCGTTCGCCGCCGATCTGGACGATCCAGCTCAGGTGCGGGCGTGGTTCGACCGCTTCGTGGCGCTGCAGCCACATGTCGATGTTCTCGACGTTCTGGCGTCGGGCACCCCGGGGAACCTGCGGGTCGGGTGCGATTCGCCGACCGTATTGAGCGGCCGGGCGGTCGCGGACCTCGACGCGCAACTGGCCGCAGCGGGCTGAGGCGGGGCGCAAGCGAGAGACCCCGCTACGGTGCGTGCGACCACCGGAGATGGGATTTGGAGAGATCGGAGACTGGCGATGACCTCGAAGTCGGATTTCACAGCTGAGGAATGGGACCAGATCCTCGAAGCGCCACCGAGTGCGGGCCTGATCGTGGTCACCGCCCAACGTGGGGGTTCATTCCGCGAGACGATCGCCATGGCCAAGGCCTACGTCGAGGCGCGCCAGCAGCACGGCAAGAGCGAACTTCTCGATGACATCGTCGCCGCGAAGCCCGAGCGGGATCACACGCGCTTCCATTCTCCCGATGAGCTCAAGCAGCATGGACTGCAACACCTGCGTGATTCGATCGCCCTCCTTGAGAAGAAGGCGACGCCGGAAGAGGCTGCCGAATATCGCCGTTTCGTCGTCACGCTGTCGCACAAAGTGGCCGCCGCTCACCGGGAGCACGGGCAAGAGGTGAGCGAGGCCGAGCAGGCCGCGATCAACGACATCACGGACGCCCTGAAGGCAACGGACGGATAGCAAGCCTTCCGAGTGGCCATGACGTTCGGCTTCGTCAGCTCATCACACCGCCCTCCTCATCGCAGCTTCACCAACCGGGCCATCAGGAACAGCGGCACGGTCTGCCAGGGTTCGAAGTTGGCCGACGGCGCAGTCGGCTTCGGCTCGCGTAGCGCCTCCACGACCAGGCCGGCGCTCTCAAAGGCGGCCATGTAGTCCTCGAGCGTGTGCGTCCAGCCGTGGCAGGCGACGGCGAGCCCGTCCAACTCGATCGTGTCGTCAACGCGGCGTGACTCGAAGTACGACGGGCGGACGGTAAAGACGATGCCCGAGTCGGTATTCACGAAACGGCCGAGGTCCATGGCCGGATGGCTGACCGTCAAGCAGACGTGGCCGCCGGGACGGAGCAGGCGCCCCGCCTCGTGCAGCGTGCCAGCCATGTCCGCCACCACCTGCAACGAGTTGTAGGCCACGACGAGGTCGAACGCAGCGGACGCGCACGGCACGGCGGCGGCGTCGGCGACGACGTAGGAACCCGCGGCGTCGGCATCGCGAGCGTGGCGCACCAAGGTGCGCGCTGCGTCGGCCCCGACCACGTGGTGGCCACGTGCGGCCAGGTCGCGAGCGACCCGCCCTTCCCCGCAGCCCAACTCGAGCGCGCGCGTACCCGGCGGTGGGAGCAGGTCGAAGAACGAGGTGCGGTAATACCAGTAGGCATCGTGGCCGGGAGTCCGGGCCCAACGGACCCAGCTCTCGGCCTCGGGTTCCCACTCCGCGACACCGCCCACTCGCCAAGGATACGCAGCAGCTCCCGAGATCCATCGGGCGTGCTCCAACGCGTCACCTCGAAGACGAGGGATTGGGCGGTCGCCAGGGTAGGTTGACGCGGTGCGGCCAGCGTCGAGGCGCGAGGACGAGGAGCGCGGCGGCTGATCTGGTCCATCACCGCGAACGAGCTGCGCCGGCGGGTCCGCGACCGTTCGGCGGTGATCACCTGCCTGGTGGCACCGCTGGCCATCGCGGCCATCCTCGGCTTCGCCTTCGGGGGGAACGCGTCGAACGGGCTGACCCCGATCGGGGTATCAGGGACCTCACCGGCGCTGGTGCGCGCCGCCGTGCACGCGAGCCAGCTGCCGCCGAACGTCACCGTCCACCTCGTCGCCAACGCGTCCGCGCTCAAGCGGGAGGTCGCCGACGGCACCTTGGACGGCGGCATCGCCATCTCGCGCGGCCACAAGAACTTGTCGCACCTCCTCATCCCCATGGTCTCGCCTGGTGCCACGCCCTCCCCCGGATTCGACGTGGTCAACCGGGCCAACGCACTCATCGGGGAGGAGTACGCCGACTCCCTGGCGGCCGGGCTGGCCAGCCGGATGTACGCCGGCCGCCTGTACCCCGGGACGTCCACCGACGCGGCGGCCATCACCGTGGAGTCCAGCATGCTGGGGAACGGCAGCAAGGCAGTGCTCAACTACTTCGCCCCGTCGATCGCCATCGTGTTCCTCTTCATCGGGAGTGGCCTCGGCATGCGCTCGCTGCTGATGGAGCGGGCCAACGGGACGCTGGCGCGTCTGGCGGCGGCACCCGTGCGGCCGCGCACGATCGTCTGGGGCAAGCTGCTCGCGATCGCGCTCACCGGCCTCGCCTCCATCCTGATCGTCTGGGGGGTGACCGCCGCCCTGTTCGGCGCCACATGGGGCGCGCCACTCGGTGTCCTCTTGATGTGCGTCGGCGCCACGGCGGCTATGTGCGGGCTCGGCGTGTTCCTCACCTCCTTTGCCCGCACGCCGCAAGAAGCGTTCGCCGCCTCGCTGATCGTCGGTCTCTTGCTGGCGCTCCTCGGCGGCAACCTGCTGCCGCCGGGCGCGCTCCCCGAGTTCCTCCAGGTGCTGAGCCTCGGCACGCCGAACGGGTGGGCCCTCGTCGGCTTCGGCCGGCTGGCCCTGCTGGGCGATCCCGCGTCGTCGGTGCTCGGCCCCTTCGCCGTGCTGTGCCTCATCGCTGTCGTGCTGGGCGGGCTGGCCATGACCCGGGTGCGCCGGATGGTCACGCCGTGATCCCGATCCTGCGCATCAACCTACGCCGGGCGGGGGGTGACCGGCGCTACCTGATCGTCGCCACCGTGTTCCCGGTGCTGTTCATCTTGGTGACGGGCCTGCTGGCCGGGAGCCCCAAGGAGCCGATCGGCCTGCTCCGCCCCTCCGCCCGTCTGGTGCAGCTGGTGGCTCATACGCCGTCGCTCAAGGTACGCATCGAACCCAACCGGGCGCAGCTGAGCGACGACATCTTGCGCGGGCGGGTGGTCGGTGGGTTGATCACGCTGCCGGCGGCGCCGGGCCACCAACGCGTCCAGTTCGTCAGCCAATCCGCCTCGACCGGCGCGGTGCAAACCCGCACCGACGTGGTCGCGCTGCTCGACCTCATAGCGGCCGAAGGCGCCCGCACCAAGGTGACCGACGTGACGCTGGCCCACACCGACGTGCCCGCCGCGCTGAGCCCCTTCTCCTACGTGGCGCCGGCCGACCTCGTGCTCTTCCTCGGCATCACCGTCATGCTGCTGGCCTCCGGGGCGGTCGAGACGCGGCGGCTCGGGGTGATGCACCGCATCGCGGCGGCACCGGTGCGGCGGCGCACGGTCGTCGCCGCGCTCGTCACGACCAGCCTTTGCGTAGCGGCCGGGCAGAGCGTGGGCCTGCTCGTGGTCGGCCGCCTGATCTTCGGGGTGCACTGGGGCAATCCCCTCGGAGTGTTCCTCGTGCTGGCGATGCTGTCGCTGGCGTACTCCGGCGCCACCGCGCTGGTGAGCGTGCGCTCGCGCACCGAGGAGCAGGCGATCTCCGTGGCCGTCGTGCTGGGGATATTGTGCGGGCTCCTCGGGGGGTGCATGTACCCGCTCGACGTCGTGAGCCCCGCCATCCGCGTCGTAGGACACTTCGTGCCCCAGGCCTGGGCGATGGACGCCTTCATCAAGCTGATCTACGACCATGTGGGCCTGGCGTCGGTGCTCCCCGAAGTCGGGGTGCTGGCGATCTTCGCGGCGATCCTGAGCGCGCTGGCTCTGCGCGCCTACGCGCGGACGGTGTACTCGCCGGGGTGAAAGCGCCGGGTCAGCCGGCGGAACTTCCAGGTGTGGTCGGGCCATAAGGTCGTGTTCCGGCCGCGATGGTCCAGATACCAACTCCCGCACCCGCCGTCGACCCAAACCGAGTGCTCGAGCTGCGCCTGCAGCCGCTCGTTGTAGCGCTGCTGGACGCCCCGCTTGACTTCCACGGTCCGCACGCCGGGCCGCGCCATAAAGGCCAACGCGCTGGCGATGTAATTGATGTGCGACTCGATCATGTAGATCATGGAGTTGTGGGCCAATGTTGAGTTCGGCCCGATCATGAGGAAGAGGTTCGGAAAGCCCGCCACGGTGGAGCCGGCGTAGGCCTCCACGCCGTCCGCCTTCCAGAGCTCGGACAACCGGATCCCCGCCCGGCCGACGATGTGCTCGGCGTAGGGAGGTTCGGCGGCCTCGAAGCCGGTGCCCATGATGACGACGTCCACCGGGCGGGCGATGCCGTCCTGGCCCACCACTTCGTGCGTGGTAAACGAGGCCACCGGTGCAGCCACCACCTCGACGTTGGGGAGGTTGAGCGAGGGGTAGTAGTCGTCGGAGAGCAAGAGGCGCTTGCAGCCCGGCTCATAGTGCGGGGTCAACTTGGCGCGCAGGGACTCGTCGGGGACCTGCTCGTGCAGGTGGTCGAGCGCTCGCTTGCGGACCAGCGCTTTGGGGCGGTCACTGCGGCCCACGAAGACCCCGAGCAGGGCCTCGAACATGGCGTAGGTGCGCAACCGGGACAGCCGCTGGAGCGCGGGCACCTTGCGGTAGGCGAGCTTGCGCAACCGGGAGGTGGGCCGGTCGCCGCGGGGAATGATCCACGGTGGCGTCCGTTGGTGCAGGTACAAGTGCTCGACGTCCGGTGCGATCTGCGGCACGAACTGAATGGCGGACGCGCCGGTGCCGACGACGCAGACGCGCTTGCCCTTCAGATCGAAGCCGTGCTCCCACTTGGCCGAGTGGAAGACCTTGCCGCGAAACCCGTCGAGGCCGGGGAACTCTGGGATCGAGGGCTCGCTCAAGGAACCGGTCGCCCACACAAGCACCTCGGCGACGTACTCGTCCCCCGCCGCTTGCACGACCCAGCGTTCCGAGTGCTCGTCCCAGCGGGCTTCGTCGACCCCGTGATCGAAATGGAGGCGCCCGCCGACGTCGAAGCGGTCGGCGCAGGCGCGCATGTAGTCCCAGATCTCCCCCTGAGACGGGAACGCACTCGACCAGTCTGGGTTCAGCGCGAAGGAGAACGAGTAGAGGTTCGAGGGGACGTCGCACGCCGCACCCGGGTACGAGTTGTCGCGCCAGGTGCCGCCCAGGTCGTGCCCGCGGTCGAGGACGACGAAGTCGTCGACGCCCATGGCACGCAGTCGGGCCGCCATGCCGATGCCGGAGAAGCCGGCGCCGACGATCACGACGCGGTGCTCGGATCTCACGGGCTGGCGTGGACGAAGTCGGCGACGACCTGGGCCAGCTCCTCTCCGCAGTCCTCCTGGAGGAAGTGGCCGCCACCAAGGATGGTCGTGTGCGGCTGACCCTTGGCGCCGGCGATCCGCTCCTGCAGGTTGCGGTCCGCCCCCCGCGTAATGGGGTCGCTATCGCTGAAGGCGCACAGGAAGGGCCGTTCGAAGGCGGCCAGCCCCACCCAGGCGGCCACATTGGCGTCGTGGGCGGGGTCGTCGGGCTGCGACGGCACAAGCAAGGGGAAGGCGCGCGCGCCAGCCTTGTAGGACTCGTCAGGGAAGGGCGCGTCGTAGGCCGCCCGGATCTCGTCCGTGATGCCCTTGGCGCAGCCACCCTGCACGATGCCGCCGGTCGGAAACTCCTCCACCTCCTGGGAGAACTTCTGCCAGGCGAAGAAGGCATCGCCCGGGTTGGTGTCGCCGGTCGGGAGGAACGTGTTGGCCGCGACGACGCGGGCGAAGCGCGCGGGGTGCTCGCCGACGAGGCGCAGGCCGATGAGGCCGCCCCAGTCCTGGCACACCAGCGTGACGTCCCGCAGGTCCAGCCGGTCGAAGAGGAACTCGCGCATCCACTCGACGTGGCGGGCGAAGGTGTAGTCGCCGCGCTCGGTCGGCTTGTCGGAGCGTCCGAAGCCGACCAGGTCCGGGGCCACGATCTGCAGCCCGGCGCCGGTGAGGACAGGGATCATCTTGCGGTAGAGGTACGACCACGACGGCTCGCCGTGCATGAGCAGCACGACCGGTGCGGCGGGGTCGCCCTCGCGCAGGTAGTGCACCCGCAGCGTGCCGCCGTCGCCGTCGGCGATGTCGGCGTAGTGGGGTGCGAAAGCGAAACCGGGCAGGCCGGCAAAGCGCTCATCGGGAGTCCGCAGGGTCAACATGGTGGCGGGAGCCTACGCGGTCCCTCCTCGGGCCGCCCTCGAGCCTCCGGGGGCGGCGGGTGGCGCGCCGGCCGGCCGCGGAACCTAACCTGACGCCAGAGTCACAGAACGCCCATCGGGGAGGCAGCGATCATGAGCACGTCCGAAGCCCAGGAGTACGACCCCTTCGCCGCGTTCGAGGACGTAATCGCCGGCACGTCCCGGGACCCGTGGCCGGCGCTGGCGGCCAAGCGGCGCGAGGCCCCCGTGAGCAAGGGCATGACCATCCCGCCCGACGTCCTGCCCGAGGGGTTCAGCGCCGAGCCCGAATGGATCGCCTATCGCTACGACGACTGCTCTCGCATCTTGCGCGACCCCAAGACGTTCACGTCGACGGGCTACGACGCCACGATCGGCATGGTCATGGGCCACATGATCCTGGGCATGGACGACCCCGAACACCGCAGCCACCGCAACCTGGTGGCACACGCGTTCCGGGAGAAGTCGCTGGCCCGCTGGGAGCCCGAGTTCATTGCGCCAATCATCGACGAGCAGATCGACCGCTTCGCCGCCGACGGCGCGGCCGACCTAGTGCGCCAACTCACGTTCGAGTTCCCGGTGCGGGTCATCGCCCGCCTGCTCGGGCTGCCCGAGGAGGACTTCCCCCAGTTCCACCGCTGGTCGATCGAGCTCATCGGCCTCGTGGCCGACATCGACCGGGGGCTGGCGGCGTCCGAGTCGCTCCGGGATTTCTTCGCCGGCGTGGTGGCGGATCGCCGGGCGCACCCGGCTGACGACGTCATCAGTGACCTGGTCTCGGCCGAAGTCGAGGGCGAAAAGCTGACCGATGAGGCGATCTACTCCTTCCTGCGCCTGCTCCTGCCGGCGGGCGCCGAGACGACGTACCGCTCGTCGGGCAACCTGCTCTACCTCCTGTTGACCCACCCCGAGCAGCTGGCGGCGGTGCAGGCCGACCGCGCCCTGCTGCCGCAAGCGATTGAGGAGGCCCTGCGCTACGAGCCGCCGCTCCTGACCATTGCCCGCACGACGACGTGCGACGTGGAGCTGTGCGGCATGCAGATCGGTCCGGGCGAGGTCGTCACGACGCACATCGGCTCGGCCAACCACGACGAGACGCGCTGGAACGACCCCGAGACCTTCGACATCTTTCGCCCGTCCCAGCCGCACATCGCCTTCGCCCACGGGCCGCACATGTGCCTCGGGATGCATCTGGCCCGGCTCGAGACGCGGGTCCTGCTCAACCGGGTCTTCGACCGGCTCGGTGACCTGGCGCTCCGCCCCGGCGACTCCGACCCCTACATCCGGGGCGACGTGTTCCGTTCCCCCACCTCGCTGCCGGTCGTCTTCAGCGCCGCTTGAGTCGACGCGCCCCGCGGGCAAGGCCCGGCGCGCTCAGGAGATCTGGCGCACCTCGACCTCGTCGCCCCGGGCGACGAAGACGGTCGCCACCATCGACGGGGGAAACAGCCCATGCGAAACGAGGCCGGGGACGGCGTCGAGGCGCTCGGACAGCCGGGCCGGGTCCCCCACCTCCTCGTGATAGTCGGCCAGGACGCCGCCGTCGGGCGTGCGCGGGGCAGCTCGCAGAACGGCGCCCGGTAGCGCGCACAGCGTGGCCGCCAGCCCGAAGGCAAGGAGCTCGAGTGGCACGGGCGCGTGGACGTGCTCAACGGGCTTGTCCGACGACACGATGACGACGAAGCGGTCGGCCGCAGCCGCGACGATGCGCTCGCGGGTGTGCGCACCCCCTCCACCCTTGACCAGCCAGCCCGCCAGGTCGACCTGGTCCGCTCCGTCGATGGCGAGGTCGAGGCGGTCGATGTCGGTGAACGGGCGGATGTCCAGCCCGTGCGCCCGCGCCAGCTCCTCGGTGGCGGGCGAGGTGGCGGCGCAGGTGATGGCGAGCCGGCGCCGCCCGAGAGCGGGCACCAGCTCGGCGACGGTCGTCCCGGTGCCGAGGCCCACGCGCATACCGTTCTCCACGAGGGCGACGGCCGCCAGCGCGGCGGCGCGTTTTTCGGCCGCGATGTCGGGCGTCGTCACCGCTTGCCTGCGCTCAGCTGCGCGGCACGTCCTTCCAGGGGAGCTCCTTGTCGTTGCGCACGTCGCCGGGCAGCCCGAGGACCCTTTCGCCCAGGATGTTGCGCATGATCTCGGATGTGCCGCCTTCGATCGAGTTGGCGCGCACCCGCAGGAACATCTTGTGCACGTCGGGCGAGCCCATGCCCACCAAGTCGGGCCGGACCATGGGGTACCCGGCGGGATACAACATGGCGTCGTTGCCCAGGAGGTCGATGCACAGGTCGTACACCCGCTTGTTCTCCTCGGCGAAGGCCAACTTCGCGACTGAGCCTTCGGGACCGGGGGTGCCGGCCTTGCGAACGGCGGCGGCACGGGCGTTCGTCATCGAGAGCGTCTCCATGCGGATGTAACTCGAGACCAACCGGTCGCGCAGAGCGAGCGCGTGCGCGGAGGTGTCGCCCCGCCAGCGTTCCTTCCAGATGCGGAGGGCCTCGACCATCGGCCCGCTATTGCGCCGGCCCACGGCGCCGCCGATGGAGACGCGCTCGTTCATGAGCGTGGTGACGGCGACGCGCCAGCCGTCACCCACCTCACCGAGGCGCGCGGAGTCCGGCATGCGCACATCAGTGAAGAACACCTCGTTGAACTCGGCCTCACCCGTGATCTGGAACAGGGGCCGTACCTCGACCCCGGGGGCGTGCATGTCGACGAGGAACGCGGTCATCCCCTTGTGCTTGGGCAGGTCGGGGTTCGTCCGCGCCACGATGAGTCCGAACGAGGAGATGTGCGCCAGGGTCGTCCACACCTTCTGCCCGTTGAGCATCCACTCCTCCCCGTCGCGCTCGGCGCGGGTCGAGAGCCCAGCTACGTCCGAGCCGGCGCCCGGCTCACTGAAGAGCTGGCACCAGATCTCCTCGTTGCTGAACAGCGGTCGGAGGTAGCGCGCCTTCTGCTCGGGCGTGCCGTGCGTGCAGATGGTGGGCGCGCACATGCCGTACCCGATCGGGTTGCGCATCCCCGCCACCGGGGCGCCGCCCGCGTGGAGGCGGGACTGCGCGCGTTGCTGCTCCTTCGGCGTGAGCCCGAGGCCACCGCAGTCCGGGGGGAAGTGCAGCCACGCCAGGCCGCGATCGAACTGCTCCTCCAGGAATGCCTGCGCCGGCGTGGCGGCCGGTGGTCGGTCGGCCAAGAGGTCGTCCACCAGTTCGTCGACGTTCGCGCTCATGTCCGCACCCTATAGCGTGCACCCGTGCGGGCACCGGCTGGCTCACCCTCTGAGCGATCCCCCGAACGGCGGGGGCGCGACCACCGCGGCGGGCGGACGGAGCGATCGTGACGGCAGCGGTGACACTCCCCGACGGCCGGGAGCTGGCCTACGAGGAGTACGGAGATCCGGCAGGCTTCCCGGTGCTGAGCTTCCACGGCGGCCTCAGCTCCCGGCTCGACGCGGCGCACGCAGACAGCGCGGCGTCGGCCGGCGGCGTGCGCCTGGTGTCGCCGGACCGACCCGGCATCGGGCTCTCCACCTTCCAACCCGGCCGCCGGCTGCTCGACTGGCCCGCCGACGTGGCCCACCTGACGGACGCGCTCGGCATCGACGACTTCGCGGTGATGGGCTGGTCGGCCGGCGGACCATACGCCGCGGTCTGTGCGGCGAAGATGGGCGACCGGGTCACCGCGGCCGCGTTGCTGTCGAGCGCCGTGCCGCTCGACCTGTACGGGACGACGAGAGGTTTGAGCGTCTCGGACCGGGCGCTACTGTTCCTGACCCGCCGGACGCCGGGTTTGGCCTCGGCGGTGCTGAAGGCGAGCATCGTCAACGCGAGCAACGCGAGGCTGCTCCACGCGGCGCTGCGGTCGTTCCCCCCGGCCGACCGCACCGTGCTGCGCGAATGGGGCCCGCCCGACCTCGCCCTTGCGTTCGTGCGCGAGGCGGTGCGCCAGGGCACTGAGGGCTGCGTCCAGGACTATCGCATCTTCGGGGACCCGTGGGGATTCTCCCTCGAGGAGATCAGTGTCCCCGTCCAGATCTGGGAGGGATCAGACGACCGGACGGGACCGCCGGGCTACCGCGCCTTCCTGCAGCGACACATCTCCGGCGCGACGATCACCGTCGTACCGGGTGAGGGCCACCTGTCGTTGTTGCCGCATCAGGCCCCGGCCATTTTCGCCGCGCTGCTCGGCGACCACAGCGCCGAGTCGACGGCGCGGTGGAACGTCGGGTAGGCGAAGATCATCGTCCGCAAGGTCTCGAGCGTGAGCTCGGCGTGCACGGCAAGCGCCAGCATGCTCATGACCTCGCCGCCGTAAGGACTCACTGCCGTCCCGCCGATGAGCACGCCGTCGCGAGCGACGAGCTTGACCAACCCCTCGCCGCGGTGGATCCACCCTCGGGCGGACGCAGAGACCGAATCGGCGAGCACAACGATGTCGCCGCCTTGCTCGCGGGCTTGCGCCTCGGTCACGCCGACGGATCCGATCTCGGGCTCGGTGTAGGTCACCCGCGGCAGCGCCTTGTAGTCCGCCTCGGCGAGCGGCCGTCCGAGGATGTCGGCCACACAAAGCCGGGCCTGGTACACGGCGACGTGAGTGAAGGCGCCCTTCCCTGTCACGTCGCCGACGGCCCAGACGCCGGGTGCCACCCGCATGCGGCCGTCAACCGGGATGCTGCGGGCCTCGGAGTCCAAGCCGAGCGCGCCGACCCCGAGCGTGCGCAGGTCGCTGCGGCGACCGGTGGCGACGAGCATGCGCTCGCCGCGCAGGATCGTCCCTCCGGCCAGCTCCACCTGCGCACCCGCCGCGCCGTGGGGCTCGACGCGCTCGATGGCGGCGCCGGTGTGGATCTCCAAACCCTCGCGCCGCAGGATCTCGGTGATCAGCTCCGAGGCTTCGGGCTCCTCGGGACCGGCGAGACGCGGTCCGGCCTCCACGATGGTGACGGCGGATCCGAACCGCTGCATGACCTGGCCCAGCTCGAGCCCGATGGCACCGCCGCCGATGACCAGCAGCGTGGCCGGCACCGCCTCGGCGGCGATCGCCTCCCGGTTGGTCCAGTGCGGCACCTCGTCGAACATCGGGGGAATCCACGGGTGCTGTCCTGTGGCAAGGACGAGGGCGCGACGGGCGCTGATGGCCCGGCCGTCCACCTCGACCGTGGCGGGACCGACGACGCGCGCACGCCCGCGGACCAGGCGGCCGCCTTTCTCTTCGAGGCGTTCGGCGGCCACCCGGTCGTCCCACGAATCGGTGGCTTCATGGCGGATCCGTCCGGCCACCGGTGCCCAGTCGGGGGTCACGACGGAGGTACCCGCCAGGCCCGGGACGCGCCGCCCCTCGGCCAGCACGTCGGCGGCGCGCACCATCATTTTCGAGGGGATGCAGCCCCAATACGGACACTCGCCGCCCACCAGTTCGGCCTCGATCCCGACCACCTCGAGCCCGGCCTCCGCCAGGTCCTCGGCGACCTGTTCACCACCGGGTCCGAGGCCGACGACGATCGCATCGACCTCCACGGGATCTACAGGCCGCCCCAGTTGGTGATCTGGACGGGCGCGACGATCGGCGTCCCGACCTCCAGCTGGATCTGGTAGTGGTCGCCCAGGGGCAGATTCCGCGGGTTGCCGGTGTAGAGGGCCGCCTTCTTGCCGGGCGAGGTGAAGAACACGGTGACCTTCCCGGTGGCGGGACCGACCTGGGTGCTGCTCAGGGGTATGCCCCACTCGTCGAAGAACTGCCCCAGAGTGAACGCCTGCGTCGTGCTCGGCGATTCGACGTGGATGATGCCGTCGTCGGCGTGGACGTGCAGCCAGTAGAAGCAGGTGCCGGTCTCGACGAAGGGGCCGGGGCCCGCAGGCGCCGGCGGGTTGAGCTGGATGGCCTGGAAGCCGGGGATGCCGACGCCGTAGGGGATCACACGCGCCTGGCCGTTCACGAAGACCGTGAGGTGCGTGTGCACATGGACCAGCGTCTGCTCGTTGGTCTGGCACTGGATGCCATCGACCGTCTGGCCCGATGCGGTGGTGATGAGGGTCGCCAGCTTCGGCCCGGTCGTGAGGGGGATCGTCTCGGGACCGGCCGAGGTCTTCGGAGGCTGGACCCAGCTCGACGACATGGACGCCGGAATGGCCTCGGTGGGCACGTGCGGGTTCTTGAACTGGGGCGGCACGCTGGTGCTTCCCCCACTCACCAGCACGACGACCACGACGACGGCGGCGATCACTACGAGGAGGCCGCCAAGACGAAGCCCGACCCGCGTGCGCTTCTTGCGCAGCTCGGCGGCCCGCTGCTGGGCGGCGCGGCGCTGCGCCTCTGCCCGGCGTTGGGCTTTTGACTTGCTCTGACTGGTCATTGGGGCGTCAGCGTAGCGAACCAGTCCCAGCGGAAGGCATCGACTCGCTCCAGGGGTCCCGCCCACTCCGGGACGACCCCCGAACCCGAGATGGAGGTCCCGAACACCTCCGCGACCTGCCACAGGTCGCCGTCGACGAACGCGACCGTCACCGTGCGCTCGGCGTCGGCGAACTGCCAGGCGCCCGCGACGCCAGGCATGCCGACCAGGGTGGCGCCGTCGATCGGAGGCCCGACGACGACGTAGAGCCCCTGCGAGGGCCGGAACGGCACCGCACCGGGCGAGACGGCGACCCGAGGCGCGGCCCACGAGCCGACGACGTCGAAGGCCCCCGACAGCACCGCCCGCCGGGCGGTGAAGAACCTGTCCTCGGCGTACAGGCGCTCGCCCAGCTGGACGAACGGCGGTACGACGTCGCGGTCTCGCAGCAGGTACAGGGTCATGTAGTGGAAGGGCTCGAGCACCGGGCCGGTCGCCGCCTCGGCGTCGCGACAGTGGGGCGAGCGCACCCACCGTTGGCCGAACCGCACTCCCTCGAGCGTGAATTGCTCAGGCAGGTGGTCGAGCTGGTGCCAGGCGTTATAGGCCTCGTGGGCCGACGGGTCGGTGATCTCGGTGAAAGAGAAGAAGCCGAGCACTCGATGAGGGTAACCGAGGGCCGGAATGCAAGAATCGGCGCCCGATGACGGCCGCACTCCTGTCCGGCGTGCGGGTCCTCGACCTGAGCATCTGGCGTCCCGGGCCCTACGCGACCTCGCTGCTGGTCGCGCTGGGCGCCGACGTGCTCAAGGTCGAGCCGCCGGGCGGCGACCCCATGCGCCACTATGCCGGGCTGTTCGAGTCGGTCAACGCCGGCAAGCGCAGCGTGGTCCTCGACCTGAAGCAGAGTGACGACCGGGCACGAGCCCTCGACCTCGCGGCAGAGGCCGACGCATTGGTGGAGGGGTTCCGTCCCGGGGTCATGGCCCGGCTCGGGCTCGACGCCGCCACCGTGTGCGAGGCCAATCCGGCCATCGTGTACTGCTCCATCTCGGGCTACGGACAGGACGACCCGCGCGCCACGCTTCCCGGTCACGATGTGAACTACCAGGCCTGGGCCGGAGCGTTGACCCCCGATGGCGGCATGGCCGCGATGCCTCGACTGCCGATCGCCGACCTGGCCGCGGGAATGTCGGCCGCGTTCGGCATCTGCGCCGGCGTCCTGGGCGCGCGGGCGACCGGCCAGGGAACGCGCCTCGACGTCTCGATGACCGACGTGCTCGCGACTTGGACGGGACGGACCGGCGGCGGGAACGACGAGGGTGGCGGCGGGTCTCGCCCGTCGCAACCGGTGCCCGGCTACGGACTCTTCGCAACGGCCGACGACGGGCAGATCGCGCTCGGCGTGCTGAGCGAACAACACTTCTGGTCGAGTCTGTGCGCCGAGCTGGGAATCCACGACGTGGGCGACCTGGGCTTCGAGGAGCGATCGGCGCGGGGTGCCGAGCTGCAACGCTCCGTGGCAGCGGCCATCGCCCGGCGGAGCCGCGACGAATTGGTGAACGCGCTGACGGCGGTCGCCGTCCCGGTGGCCCCTGTGCTCGATCGGCCGGGCATGCTGGCCAGTGCGCCGTTCCCCGAGTTCCCGATCCGGCTCCCCCGCCCCGAGGTCTCCGCCGAGGTGCCCGCCGTAGACCAGCACCGAGGTGAGGGGTTCCCAGGGCGATGACGCTGATCGCAGAGCTTCTGGCCGCCAGCCGGGACGCCGAGGCTCCCGCCGTGGCGGACGCTCGCCCCACCCGGCGCCTCGCGGTGGTCACGTGCATGGACGCGCGCATCGATGTCTTCGCCGTGTTCGCGCTCGGGCTGGGCGAGGCGCACATCATCCGCAACGCGGGCGCCCGCGTCACCGACGATGTGCTCCGGAGCCTGGCGCTCTCGAGCGGCCTGTTGGGGGTCGACACGTTGGTCGTGATGCAGCACACCAAGTGCGGGCTCGAGGGTTCGAGCGACGACGAGCTCCGCACGGACACCGGCGCCGACGTCGCGTTCCTGCCGATCGACGACCACACGACCTCCTTGACAGAGGACGTGAAGGTCTTGGCGGGCACCCCCTACCTGTCGCGGCTGCGCACCGTCGCCGGTTTCCTCTACGACGTCGAGACCGGCCGGGTCGAAGAGGTGGTTCGCTGGGAGCGACCCGCCTGAGCCCGGAGGCGAAAATCGGGGATGTACAGTGAGCCGACCTTCCATCAGGCAGGCGGTAGACGGCGTGCGGCCCCTGCCACTGCCGGAGCCCGGGGCATTCGCCCGCAGCCGAACAAAGGAGTGGCGATGCCGGCCCAAGACCTCGCAGGAAGTGACGTTCGACGTGATCGACCCGGTGGGCGCCGGCCTCTCCAACGGCGCCTCGCGCTCGCCATTGTGGGCGGCCTCGCCGTGTTGCCCGGTCTGATGGCGATCGCTCCGGGCACTGCCGGGGCCGCGTACCCGGACAACCCGGCGCAGCCGGTCAACTTCGGCGACGCGAACTCCTATGGGCCGGCGGGGGGTCTCCAGCTGAACGCCCCGGTCGTCGCGATGGCGTCGACCTCGACCGGCTACGGGTACTGGATGGTCGCCGCCGACGGCGGCATCTTCAACTACGGCGACGCCGGCTTCTTCGGCTCGGCTGGGAGCGTCCCGCTCAACGAGCCGATCGTCGGGATGGCGGCCATGCCGGGCGGCGGTGGCTATTGGCTCGTCGCCTCCGACGGCGGCATCTTCAACTACGGGGACGCCGGTTTCTACGGCTCGCGCGGGGGCCAACCCCTCAACGCGCCCATCGTGGGCATGGCCACGACGTCCGACGGCGGTGGCTATTGGCTCGTCGCCTCCGACGGTGGCATCTTCAGCTACGGCGATGCCACGTTCGACGGCTCGCGCGGCGGCCAGCCGCTCAACCAACCCATCGTCGGTATGGCGGCGACGCACGACGGCGGCGGGTACTGGTTCGTGGCGCGCGACGGCGGCATCTTCAGCTACGGCGACGCCCCGTTCCTCGGCTCCATGGGCGGCACCCCGCTCAACGCGCCGATCGTGGGCATGGCCAGCGCACCCCAGGGCTACTGGATGGTGGCGTCGGACGGGGGCATCTTCAACTTCGGGACAGGGTTCTTCGGATCGATGGGTGGCCAGCCCAACCCCAACCCGATCCGCGGCATGGCGGCCACGCCTGGCGGCGGCGGTTACTGGATCCTGCCGACCTCTCCCCCGCCGGTGCCTCCGACCCTCGCCCCTGGCGCCAGCGGCGCCGCGGTGGCCTCGTTGCAACAGCAGCTGTACGCACACGGCTACTGGGTCGACACCACGAACGGATCGTTCGACGACACCACCGAGCAGGCCGTCTGGGCGCTCCAGAAGGCGGCCGGCCTCCCGAGGGACGGGGTGGTCGGCCCTTCCACCTGGGCGGCGCTCGGTGCGGGCGTCGTCCCCCATCCTCGCCCCGCGGCGGGCTACGAGATCCAGATCGACCTCGAGGACGACCTGCTGATGGTCGTGAACAACGGCCAACTGGTGTGGACGCTCAACACGTCGACGGGCGGCGGCTACACCTACACCCAGGACGGCTCGACGTCGGTCGCCGACACCCCGACGGGGGTCTTCCAGACCTTCCGGGTTGTCGACGGCACCGTGGTCGACTCGCTCGGCACCCTGTACCGGCCCCGCTTCTTCTACGAGGGCTTCGCCATTCACGGCGACACCGACGTCCCTCCGGTGCCCGTCTCGCACGGGTGCGCGCGCATCAGCAACGAGGCGATCAACTGGGTCTGGGGCGCCAACATCGACCCGATCGGGACCACGGTCTGGGTGTACTGAGCCTCCGGCTCAAATGTCGTAAGACCCCCACCTCGATGTAGTCGCCAAACGGATGCTTGGGCCACGCGCGTGGGTAGGTTGAGCGTGTCCTCAGCAGTGAGGGCGTTCACCGGGTGGGGGTGGGCATGACAGAAATGACCGCGCAGCGATACGGACGACGAGCGTTCCTCGTACGAACGGGCGTGATCGGAGCGGCCATCGCCCTCGTCGATGTGCCCACTCTCCTCGAGCCCACGAGGGCGGGCGCGGCGGCTCCGTCGCTCACGACGCTCGCCCCCATCTTCGATGCGTTGTCGACGGACACGATCAACGGGCTCGTGGCGTTCGTGGTGCCTGGTCCCGACGCGTACTCGGTCGCCCAGGGGATGCACGACACGCAGCCCGGTGGGTTGGCCGCAGACGGCACGGCGTTCATGCTCAATGCGCTCGACAACTTCTACCCCGTCCCGCAGGAGCCGCTCCTCATGCTCGTGCAGGCACTGGCGACGGGGATCAGCGCCAACCTGCCGGCGGTCCAACTGCCACCGTTGCTCGGGGAGCTGGCCGACGAGCTCGACAAGGCCCTCTCGGCGCTGCTGGCCGGCGAGACGAACGTGCCCCTCTCGCTCCTGGTCGCCCTGCTGCTCAACTTCGTGGCAACGCTGACGAATCCGGCCGCCGCACATGGCCTGTTCCTCTCGCCGTTCTCCCGCCTGAGCTTCACCGAGAAGACGAAGGCGTTCCAGCTCATGGAGACGGAAGCCTCCAATGTCGCCGCCGCGATCGACAGCAATCTCAGCGCGCCGGTGCGCGCCTCGATCTCCGGCCTGATCGAATTCCTCGCCGGCGCGCTCTTGGAGTTCGCTGCCTTCGGCTGCTACAGCGAGTTCGGCGCATTCGACGCGCCGACGCGCACGCTCACCGCCACGCCGGTCGGCTGGACGCTGTCGAATTACCTCGCCCTGGCGCCCAACAACCGACCGGTGGAGGGCTGGGACGAATTCAAGGGGTACCTCGGCAGCGAGACCGAGGCGAGCGAGTGAGCAGCGTGGCACGAGGTCAGGAGGTGACGGGTGGCCGTTGACGTGATCGTGGTGGGTGCCGGTGGCGGCGGTCCCGTCGTGGCGAAAGAGCTGGCTGCCCAAGGGCTCGACGTGGTCCTGCTCGAGGCCGGCCCCTTCTACAAGAACCCCGAGACGGATTGGACGCACCTGGAGAACGACGCCAACAACCCGCTCACCGGGTACTTCCGCTTCGGACCGGCCGATCGCGCCCAGCCCGCCTGGTACCGGGAGACCCCGCAGAACTCATTCCTCTGGCAGCTCTCCGGCGTCGGCGGCACGACGCTGCACTTCTACGGCAACTGCCCGCGGGCGATGCCAGGGGTGTTCATGGGCTACGACGGCGCCGACGCGTCGAGCTACGACCGGCGCCTCTTTCCCTTCACTTACGACGAGCTGATTCCATACTACGAATGGGTCGAGGCGACCCTCCCAGTGCAGACGGCGGCCGAGGGCACGAAGGAAGAGGTCTTCTTTTCCGGCGCGTCGACTCTCGGCATCCCACACAACACCAACAAGAACGTCTCGGCGCCCTCGTACCGGGCCCAGGAGAACGCGATCCTCCAGCCCGGCGGGACCGCGGCACTGACGACGGTGCCGCTGGGCCAGCCGGTCTCACCAGGAGGCACCGGGTGCACCTTCTGCGGGTACTGCTTCCAGGGCTGCAAGGAGCCCTTCGGAGCGCCCTTCAACCAGTTGGCCAAGCGGACCACGTTGGTCTCCTACGTCCCGATGGCGTTGACGGCGGGCCTCGCCGGCTCGTGGGCGCCCCACGGCAAGGCCGTGACACTGATTCCAAATGCCTTCGCCACCAACATCGCCACGTCGACGGTGACTGGCTCGCTGCGAGCGACCGCGGTGACCTGGCGCGACACGGTCAGCGGCGCGTCGACCACCGAGGAGGCCAAGGTCGTCGTCATGGCGGGCGGGACCACCGAGAACCCGCGGTTGTGGCTGAACAGCGGGCTGCCCAACCCGAACGGTTGGGTGGGCCGGGGGTACACCGACCACTACTTCGACTTCATGGTCGGCGTGTTCAAGGACCCCACCTTCAGCTCACGAGGAGTGGGCTCCTCGGCGAGGGTGGACTGGCCCGGGCACGGCGGGCTCGAGCAGGTCGGCCTGCCGCCCGCCCTGCAGGCCTTCGCCCTGATGTTCTCCAACGGTGGCATGCAGGGGTACTACGACAATGGCGCCAACGCGACCGATCTCGGGGGCCAGGGCCTCACCGATCCGGCGTGGAACGGGGTCCCCGGGCGGCCGATGGGGTTGGCGATGAAAAAGATCCTCGCCAACATCGACAAGCTGGTCAACGTGCTCGTCCTGACAGACGACGACGTCGAGCCACAGAATCGCGTCAGCCTCTCGGCCCTGAACGCGGACGACCACGGGCCCGTGGCGAAGGTGGAGTTCCCGCGCGGTGCGCGCTCGACGCGCACCATCGCAAACCGTGAATTCATGGCCCGCCGAGCCGGCGAGCTCTTGCGGGGCGCCGGTGCGCAAGAGGTGATCCGGATGGATTTCCCGCCGCTCATCTTGCACGTCCAGTCGACCATGCGCATGGGTATCGCCGACGCCGACTCCGTCCTCGACGAGAACGCGAAGTCTCGCTTCGTGGACGGCCTGTACATCGCCGACAACTCGGCGCTGGCCAACGCGCTCGGCGGGCCGAACCCCACGGTCACCTGCCAGGCCCTCGCCACACGGACGGCCGAGAAGATCCTGGTCAACGAGTTCGGTGGTGCGCCGTTCGTGGGCAGCGGATCGCCGACGGTCTCGACGGATCCGTCCGTCACCATGGCGCTCTCGTCGGTAGGGCTCTAAGGGCCGCTTGAGATTCAGTTGACGAATCGTCGGGTAGGGCCGTCACCGGATGCACCGGACCGAACGGGAGCAGAGTCGCGCTGATGGCTTTCACGAGAGGGCTGCACGAGGTCGCGGACGGCGTCTGGGCCTACCTGCAGCCTGACGGCGGTTGGGGATGGTCGAACGCGGGGCTCGTCACGGGCGAGCACACCTCTCTGTTGGTGGACACGCTCTTCGATCTCCGCCTCACCGCAGAGATGCTCGAGGCCATGCGGCGGGTGACGCCGGCGGCCGAGGAGATCGCCACCGTCGTCAACACCCATGCCAACGGGGACCACTGTTACGGCAATGCCCTGCTGACCGGTTCGGAGATCATCTCCTCCACCCGCTGCGCCGACGAGATGGCGCAGCTCCCGGCGTCGGCCCTGGCCGGCGTGCTGCGAGCGGCGCCGAGCCTCGGCCCGGCCGGTGCATTCCTGGCGCGGATCTTCGCACCGTTCTCCTTCGATGAGATCCCCGAGGCGCTCCCGACCACCACGTTCGACGGGCGACTCGACCTGCGCATCGCAAATCGCCGGGTGGCGCTGCTCGAGGTGGGCCCGGCGCACACGGCGGGGGACGTCGTGGTCCATCTCCCCGACGACGGCGTCGTCTTCACCGGGGACATCCTCTTTCACGGCGGCCACCCCATTGTGTGGGCCGGCCCCGTGTCCAACTGGGTCGTCGCGTGTGACCGGGTACTCGAGCTCGATGCCACGGTGATCGTCCCGGGACACGGTCCGCTGGCGACACCCTCGGCGGTGGCCGACTTGAAGGCGTATTTCGAATTCCTCATCTCAGAGGCGCGGGCGCGCCACGAGGCCGGGATGTCACCGTTGGACGCGGCGCGCGACATCGACCTCGGTCCTTATGCGGGCTGGGGGCAGGCCGAGCGCGTCGTGGCAAACGTCCGCGCGCTCTACCGCGACTTCGGCGACGACGCGCCAGGCGACGTCCTCACCGTCATGGGGGAGATGGCGGCCCTGGCGGACTCGGGACCCACGTCGTAAGGCCGGTGGCCCGCCCGGACCTGGTCAAGCCCGGGGAGGACTAGGCCTCGTCGGAGCCGGGTACACAACACGGGTGGAAGCGCGCGCCGTCGTCGGAATGCTCGGCGGCCGCTACCGTCTCCACGCCGTGCTCGGCGAAGGCGGGATGGCCAGGGTCTTCGACGCCTTCGATGATCGCCTCGAGCGTCCGGTCGCGGTCAAGATCCTGCGCCCGCAGACCGCAGCCCTCCCGGGCATGCGCAAACGGTTCCAACAGGAGGCACGGATCTCGGCACAGATGGTCCATCCGAACATCGTGGCGGTCCTCGACTACGGGGAGGACGGGCCTGCCTCGTATCTGGTCATGGAGCGCCTTTCGGGCTGGACGCTGCGAGACGAGATCAGCCGCGGACCGATCGCCGTGGAGCATCTCGTCCCGCTCATGGCCGAGACGCTCGGTGCCCTCGGCGCGGCGCATAGGTGTGGCGTGCTGCACCGCGACATCAAACCCAGCAACATCCTCTTGGACGATGACGGCCACGCCAAGATCACCGACTTCGGCATCGCCAAGAGCTTCGACATCCAGGCGGCCACCGATGCTACCGCCGACCTGACGATGACCGGTGTGGTGCTCGGCACACCCGGGTACCTCGCACCGGAACGACGGGCCGGCCACTCGGCAACGGTCCGGTCCGACCTCTATTCGGTCGGTGCCGTGATGGTCGAAGCGCTCTCGGGGCAGCGCCTGCGGCCCGGCGCCGAAGGAGAGATGCCGGTGCCGGCCGAGCTCAGGCCCATCGCCACGCGTGCGCTGGCGCCTGACCCGCGCCAGCGCTTCCCCACGGCGGACGAGATGCTCGAAGCGCTGCGCGCGGCCGGCCGGCCGGCGGCGCACGAGTCCGCGCCGCAAGACGCGCCCCAACCTGTCGTGGACGCCACGGCGGTGCTGCCCGCGCCGGAGGCGACGTCCATCCTCCGTGCCCGGCCCGCCGCCGCGCTGCGCGCGACGCGGCGGCGCTGGTCCCCCTACGTGCTTCCTGCTGTCGCAATCGCCATCGTCGCCGCTTTGCTCATTCTGTTCTTGGTCGAGAGCGGACAGCCTGCCAACCAACCCGCGTCAAGGGTCTCGCGCAGCACCGTCGTCAAGCACCACGCCGCCGCGCCGAGCGATCCTGAGCGAACCGCCATCACACAGCTGGCGAGATCACTGGCGGGCGGAGGGCTCCCTGGTGACGGGGCCCTGGCCTCTGCGCTCAACGCCACCGCCGCCGAGAGCCCGGGCGCGGGCCGCGAGGCCGCGGCCGAAGCGACGTTGACCCTGGCCGGCGTGCTCGTGGCCGGAGGCGGCATCACCAGCGGTCAGTTCCAAGATGTCGCCACGGTCCTGGCGCCGACCGGAGCCACCGTCCCCACCACGACGGTGCCGACGACGACCCCACCCCCCGCCGGTCCGGCCGGTCACGGGCACGGCCCTGGTGCTGACAAAAGTCAGGGCGGCTGAAACTACGTAGCTCCTCGCGGGACCGGGACGAAGACGGTCCCCTTGGTACGCTGCCTCGTCGAATCAGGAGCCAGCACCACATGAACGAACAATCCGAGCATCCACGCGCGTGAGCATCGACGAGCGCTCTACCGTCACGCCTGCTTCGGACTTCGATCCCGACACCCTGCGGGAGAGATACCGCCTGGAACGGGACAAGCGGCTCCGCGCCGACGGCAGTTCGCAGTACATCGAGGCGGCGGGAGATTTTGCCGGGTATCTCCGGGATCCGTACGTCGAGCGCGCCGAACGGCCCGCCCGCCACGACGAGGTCGCGGTCGCCATCATCGGCGGCGGTTTCGCCGGCCTCATCACCGGCGCTCGGCTCCGCCAAGCCGGCATCGACGATGTGCGCATCATCGAGAAGGGCGGTGACTTCGGCGGCACCTGGTACTGGAACCGCTACCCCGGCGCCCAATGCGACGTCGAGTCGTATATCTATCTGCCTCTCCTCGAAGAGACCGGCTACGTCCCCTCCGAGAAGTACGCCCATGCACCCGAGATCCTCGAGCACTGCCGCCGCATCGCAACGCATTTCGACTTGTACGCCAACGCCTGTCTCTCCACCGAGGTCACCGGCATCGAATGGGACGCCACCCGCCGGCGGTGGAGCATCGCCACCGATCGCGGCGACGCCATGTGGGCTCGCTTCCTGGTCATGGGGAACGGTCCGCTCCATCGACCGAAACTGCCCGGGATCCCGGGCATCGAGTCGTTCGGGGGTCATACGTTTCACACCAGCCGGTGGGACTACGCCTACACCGGCGGCGACCCCGAAGGGCACCTCGTCGGGCTGGGCGACAAGAGGGTCGCCGTCATCGGGACCGGCGCGACCGCCGTACAGGTCGTACCCCATGTCGCCGAGGCGGCGGCCCAGCTGTACGTGTTCCAACGAACGCCCTCCTCCATCGACGTCCGAGCTAACCGACCGACCGATCCCTCCTGGGCCGCCGCCCTCTCTCCCGGCTGGCAGCGAGAGCGCATCGAGAACTTCACCCAACTGACGTCCGGCGGTATCGCGGAGCAGGACCTGGTGATGGACGGCTGGACCGACATCATCGGACGGCTCATGACGAGACTGCGCGAGCGGGACAATGCCGGCGTGGCAAGCGGAGATATCGCAGCGGTGCTCGAGATGGCCGACTTCGAGAAGATGGAGCAGATCCGGTCGCGGGTCGACTCGGTCGTGCACGACACCTCCACGGCGGAGGCGCTGAAGCCGTGGTACCGCCAGTTCTGCAAGCGGCCGTGCTTCCACGACAACTACCTGCAGGCATTCAACAGCGAGCAGGTCGCGTTGGTGGACACCGATGGTCAAGGGGTCGATCGGATCACCGCCAAGGGTGTCGTCGTCGCCGGGCGCGAGTACGAAGTGGACTGCATCATCTTCGCCACCGGCTTCGAGGTCGGCACCGATTACACGAGACGGGCGGGGTACGACGTTGTGGGTTCGACGGGGACGACGCTCTCGGAACACTGGCAGGACGGCATGAGGTCCGTCCACGGCATGCACGTCCACGGCTTCCCGAACATGTTCGTCCTCGGCCACACCCAGGGCGGGTTTACAGTCAATTACCCGCATTTGCTCGACGAGGCGAGCCGGCACGCCTGTCACATTGTGCGGCACGCGATCGACAACGAGCTCATCGTGGAAGCGACGGCGGCGGGCGAGGAGGAATGGCTGCAGACGCTGGCCGAATCGGCCCGTGACTTCCGGGCGTTCCAAGAGCAGTGCACGCCCGGCTACTACAACAACGAAGGGCAACCGGCGGCCGGTGGGTTTCTAGGCAGTTCCTACGGCAGCGGTCCGATCGCGTTCTTCCAGCTGCTGGCGAGCTGGCGCAACGAGGGGGCGTTCACCGGCCTCGAGCTGAGCGCCTCGCCCGCGGCCTGACCGGATCCGTCGGCCATGGGCGTTTCGGCCTTGGTGTTGGAGGCGCCGCGGACGCTGCGCCGGCGCCAGTTTCCCCGTCCCGAGGTTGGTGAGGACGACGGCCTCCTTCGGGTCGAGGCATGCGGGTTATGCGGCACCGATCACGAGCAATACTCGGGCCAACTCTTCGGCGGCTTTGCCTTCATCCCGGGACACGAGAGCGTCGGGGTGATCGAGGAGATCGGCCCCGCCGCCGCGACGCGGTGGGGCGTGGCGGTGGGAGACCGCGTCGCGGTCGAGGTATTCCAGGCCTGTCGCACGTGCGAATCGTGCGCCGCCGGTGACTTCCGGCACTGCCGCAAACACGGCATCGGCGACTCGTACGGGTTCGTCCCGGCGGACCGCGCACCGTGCCTGTGGGGCGGCTACGCGCAGTACCAGTACCTCAGCCCGGACAGCATGCTGATCAAGGTGCCCGACAACCTCGACCCGGTGACGGCGACCCTCTTCAATCCAATGGGGGCCGGGGTCCGCTGGGGTGCGACCTTGCCCCAGACCGCGCCGGGCGACGTGGTGGCGATCCTCGGGCCCGGCATCCGGGGTCTGTGCTCGCTCGTGGCGGCGCGAGCGGCGGGAGCCGAATTCGTCATGGTGACCGGCGCCGGGGCGCGTGACCGATCCCGGCTCGAGATCGCCCGCCAGTTCGGCGCCGACCTCGTGGTCGACGTCACCGAAGAGGATCCCGCCCGCGCGCTGCGCCGCGCTGTCCGCCGCGGCGCGGACGTGGTCGTGGACGTCACCGCGAAGTCGCCCGCGGCGTTCGACCAGGCGCTCGCCATCGTGCGCGGCGAAGGTACCGTGGTCGTGGCAGGCATCCGGGGAGGGCCGATGCCGGCCGGTTCGAACATAGACCTCCTCGTGTACAAGGAGATCCGGCTCATCGGTGTCCTCGGCGTGGACGTTGCCGACTACGAGGCGGGGCTCGATTTGCTCGCCCACACCGACCTCCCCTTCGCGTCGGTCGACCGGGGGATCGCCGGCTTCGACCGGCTGCCCTCCATGTTGGAGTCGCTGGCGAACGGCGAGCCCGACACACCGATGCACGCTGTCTTCGTGCCGGATTGACCGGGCGACTGACCGCTCCTTTGGTCCATACTGCTGAGCGGACCCGCCGTTGGGGCGCGTGGCCCGAGGAGGGGCAATGAAAAATGTAGTGATTCTGGGTGCCGGGTTCGCCGGATTGGAGCTCGCCACCCGGCTGGCGGAGGACGTACCCGACGAGGTGGACGTCACGATCATCGACAGCAACGACGCCTTTGTGTTCGGGTTCTCGAAGCTCGATCTCATGTTCGGGCGCGCCGAGCTCGATGCCGTTCGCATTCCCTACACGCGGTTCGAGAAGCCGAGCGTCCGCTTCGCCCGTGAAACCGTCCTCTCCATTGATCCGGCAAGCCGCCGGGTGGTTACGGACGGTGCGACCTACGAGGCCGACATCCTCGTCGTGGCCCTCGGTGCCGACATCGATCCCGCCGCGACGCCCGGCGCCGTCGAAGAGGGCACGGAGTACTACTCCGTCGAGGGTGCCAATCACGTCCGGTCGGTGCTGCCCAATTTCGAGGGAGGCGACGTCATCGTGGGGGTCCTCGGCCCCTTCTTCAAGTGCCCGGCCGCACCCTTCGAGACCGCCATCATGCTGCACGACTACCTGGAGAAGCGTGGCGTACGTGCGGCGAGCACGATCAAGGTGGTCAGTCCGATGCCCAAGCCGATCCCGATTTCCGACGAGGCCTCCGCCGGCATCCTCCGCGCGCTGGAGGAGCGGGACATCGGGTGGTGGCCCCAGTCGAAGTTCACGGCGCTCCACCCGGCCACGAAGACGGCCACGCTTGCCGACGGCCAACGCATCCCGTATTCGCTCTTCCTCGCCATCCCCGTGCACCGCGCACCCAAGGTCGTCGCGGAGTCGGCGCTCGTCGAAGAGGACGGGTGGATCGCGGTGGACATCGGGACCTTTGCGACGAAATTCGAGAACGTCTACGCGCTGGGCGATGTCACCAGTGCCCCTGTGCCGCGGGTGGGCGCGATCGCCGAAGGCGAGGCCCGCACCCTGGCCGACGTGCTCGTCCACCAGCTGCGCGGCGGCACTGCACCAGGGCCGTACAAGGGCATGGCGACCTGCTACATCGAGTTCGGCGGTCCCACCGCCGCTCGCTTCGACGCCAACTTTCTCGGCGGGCCCACGCCGTTCGGCACATTCACCGAGGCCTCGGAGGAGATCGCCGCATCGAAGGTCGAGTTCGGGGCGAGCCGTCGCCGTCGGTGGTTCGGGATGACGTCCTGATTCTGTCTCCCATGCCGCACCGCGCCACCGTGCCGTTCGTCGCCGCCGCCGCGGCCGATGCGGCAATGGCCCTCACGGGCCAAGACCGGGTGAGGCGATTTACCAAGCCATTGCTGATGCCACTCCTGATGCTCGGCCGGGAATCCCCCGTCCAGCGGGCGCTTGCCCTCGGAGGGCTGGGCGACGTCGCCCTCCTCGGCAGCTCCGACGCTGCGTTCACCGGTGGCCTGATCAGCTTTCTGGCCGGTCATGTCGCGTGGGTGACGGCGCTCCGGCCCGGCTCACGCGGCGTCATCCGGCGCCGGCCCGCGCTTGTCGCTCCTTACATTGCGGCCTGGATCGGTCTCAACGCGTACCTCTGGGGACGCACGGGCAGGAACAGGATTCCCGTACTCGTGTACAGCGGCGCCTTGCTGTCAACCGCGCTCGCCGCACTCGACACCGGTGATCGAGTGACCACAGCTGGTGGTGTGTTGTTCATGGCTTCCGACAGCCTGCTGGCGCTGGAGCGTTTCGGCGAACTGCCGCTTCCCGGGCACGAAGGAATCGTCATGACCACCTATGCCGCCGCCCAGGCGTGCCTGGCGCATGAGTCAGATGTGAC